>CALRKY020000010.1:0-100161 GCA_943368345.1 Synechococcus sp. UW140
TTGGCGCAACCTGGTCGAACGCCTGTTCAGCAAACTCAAAAACTGGCGAAGGGTCGCCACACGCTACGACAAAACCAAAGAATCCTACCTCGGCTTCGTCGCTCTCGCCTCAATCAAACTGTGGATACCCTTTGTCCACGTGGCCTAGATCATTGTATACGGGTACTTATTCAGATGAGCATATGTCATGCTATTTCGGTCCAGAGCAAGATGTTGGGAATTACGGTGACAGTGCACTTAACTAACGTTGGCCCAATTTCGTAGTAGCTGGCTTTCCATATCCCGCCTTACCCGCGCTATGGTCTCCACGGTGCTGCATCATGTTGCACAGCGCCACCACTGACGGGCCAAGTGCTCTGCCACCGCACCCCCATCCAGCGGCAGCAATTCTAGGCCCGTCAGCACCGCCATGAAGCCTTCACGGCGGCGCTGCGGTTTTTTGGGCTGCCTTGGAATTGCGGTGACAGTGCACTCGGAATTGCGGTGACAGTGCACTCATCTGTCATCGTAATCTCCACCTTAGTCTCCCGACGGCGGGATTATACAGAATTGTGAAGCTAAAGACGAAGCAACATGAGCAGCATGAAGTATTCTGTCTCCGGAGTTCCGCAGAAGTGCTGAACGCAATTGAGCATGGGAAAATGCATGAAACAGATCAGATTGGCTCTTGCACTGTGCCTCTCCGCCATTCTGGCCATGCCGCTGGCCGCGCGAGCAGGGGCGAGGGACGAGCAGGAACTCCTTGCGCTCGAAGGGCGCGTTGCGCTGGTGCTGGGCGTGAAGGGCTTTGAGGACTTCGCGCGCCTGTTCCACCCGGACTATAGCAATTGGGCCGACGGACGCCCACCAATGTCGCGCGACGCCTATCTTGCGGCGGTTGCTCGTTGGCATGGTGAAGGTAACCACGCAGTCCACACCGAGATGAAGCCCGTTTCAACCGAAGTCTTCGGCAATATTGCCTTGAGTCGTTATGTATTGCGCGAGGATTTCAACAACGGCGAAAGCTTTGTCGGCCGCTTCGCCAGCCTCTCGCGGCGCCATGACGGCCAGTGGAAACTGTACCGCACCAATTTTACGACACTCTATCGCGGCGACACGAAGAAAATACCTGCAGAATTTCGAGGATAGCGAAATTCCCGGGGCAACATACCGAATTGCGGGTTTAAGGCAGAAGTAACCTGAGCCGAATCAAGTATGATTTCCCCAGAACTCTTCCCTTAGCACCAGCCCGACAGCGCCGCCGTGACGCATTCACGGCGGCGCTGCGGTTTCTCAGGCTGCTTTGCCCGAATTGAGGAACCAGCGGGCCATGACGTAGCCGCCGGTGGTCAGCGCGATCAGCTCGCCGATCAGCATGCCGACCGCCTCATCCATTGGATTTCCGGTTGACTGCCAGATCGCATCGCCGATCCGGACATAGACCAGCACAGCAGCTGCCATCCAGAACAGCTTGGTCACCTGACGGGTCGCCCCACCGCCAATTGTCGACATCGCCTGCGCCGCCAGAAACAGCGCGACCATGCCGATGACGGCGCCGGTGACCATTGTAGCCGTCGTCGGCATCGGTTCCGGATTGGGGCCAAAAAACATCGGCCAGATCACGCCAAACACCACATACCCAACAATGAACATCACAGCGCCGCCTACGACGCTTCCGATCAACTGCTTTTGCATGTTGCCTCCCCATTTGCCGCAGGCCAACTGCTGTCGGTCTTTCACGCGACGGGGCGGACTTTAACCCGAAACGGACGTGAAACAAATCATCGCAGGGTTGCGCGCGTGACAGCCGGTTTTTTGGTTGTTACATGCAACGGAAATGCGCCTGATCCCGTCTTGTTGCTGACCCGATGACCCACAGTCATCTGAGCTTTCCCCACGCCGTGCTGGCACTCGCGGTGATGGCGGTTTGGGGCACCAATTTTGTGATCATGCGGATTGGCCTGGATCATTTGCCGCCGTTGCTGTTTGCGACGCTTCGGTTTGCGATGGTGGTGTTCCCGGTGATCCTGTTCCTGCCGCGCCCGGCGGTGCCCTGGCGGCGATTGGTCGGCTATGGACTGGCAATCGGGGTTGGCCAGTTCGGACTGTTGTTCATCGCATTGAACCAAGGCCTGTCCCCCGGTCTTGCCAGCCTGGTGATGCAGGCGCAGGTGTTCTTCACCATCGGCCTGTCGATGCTGTCGACTTCTGAGCGATTGCGCGGGTTTCAGTGGGCGGCGCTGCTGCTGTCGATGGCGGGTATCCTGATCATCGGGGTGAACGGCGGCGGTGAAGCAACCCCGATTGGCCTGTCGCTCGCCCTGGTGGCGGCGTTTGGCTGGGCGATTGGTAACACGATCCAGCGGCAGGATGCCGGTGCCAATATGCTGGCCTATGTCGTCTGGTCCAGCCTGTTTGCCGTGCCGCCGCTGGCGCTGCTGTCGCTGACATTCGAGGGCTGGCCGGCGATATCGGCGGGGCTGCAGGCGGCCGATGCTGCGACCTGGTCAGCGGTTGCATGGCAGGCGCTTGGCAACAGTCTGTTCGGCTATTCCGCCTGGGGGTGGCTGCTCGGCCGCTATCCTGCCGCCAGCGTTGCGCCGATGTCGCTATTGGTGCCGATATTTGGAATCGCGGCTTCGGTCTGGTGGCTGGGGGAGCCGCTTCAGGGATGGAAGATTGCTGCCGGACTGCTGGTGCTGGCGGGCCTCGCTCTCAATCTCCTGTGGCCGCGCCTTGCGGCACGGCTTGCCGCACCGGGCGCGTAGCGATAAGCCGTCGCGCGGTAGAGGGAGTTTGCCGATGCTGAAGGTGCTCGACGAGCTGGATCGTCGTCGTGAAGCTGCGCGAATGGGCGGTGGGCAGGCGCGGATTGATGCGCAGCACGCCAAAGGGCGGCTGACCGCACGGGAGCGGCTGGACATATTGCTCGACCCCGGCTCGTTTGAAGAACTCGACATGTATGTCGAGCATAATTGCACCGATTTTGGCATGGCCGAGCAGAAGATTCCCGGCGACGGTGTGGTCACCGGCTCGGGCACGATCAGCGGGCGGCTGGTCTATGTCTTCTCCCAGGACTTCACCGTGTTCGGGGGCAGCCTGTCGGAGCGTCACGCGCAAAAAATCTGCAAGGTGATGGACACCGCGATGAAGGTCGGGGCGCCGGTGATTGGCCTGAACGACAGTGGCGGTGCGCGGATTCAAGAAGGCGTTGCGAGCCTTGGCGGCTATGCCGAAGTGTTCCAGCGCAATGTGCTGGCATCGGGCGTGGTGCCGCAGATCAGCCTGATCATGGGGCCGTGCGCAGGTGGGGCGGTCTACTCCCCGGCGATGACCGACTTCATCTTCATGGTGAAGGACTCGAGTTACATGTTCGTCACCGGCCCCGACGTGGTGAAAACCGTGACCAACGAGGTTGTGACCCAGGATGAACTGGGCGGGGCGATCACCCATACGACCAAATCCGGCGTCGCCGATTTGGCGATGGAGGATGATGTCGAGGCGTTGCTGCGGACCCGGGTGTTTTTCGATTTCCTGCCGCAGAACAACCGGCAGGCCGCCCCCTTCCGGCCGAGTTCAGATGACGGGGAGCGGCTGGAACCCAGCCTCGATACGCTGATCCCACCGTCCGCGACCAAGCCCTATGACATGCACGAACTGATCCGGAAGGTCGCCGACGAGGGCGACTTTTTCGAGCTTCAGCCCGGCCATGCCGCCAATATCATCATCGGCTTTGCCCGGGTGGAAGGGTCAACCGTCGGGATCGTTGCCAATCAGCCAATGGTGCTGGCGGGCGTGCTCGATATCGCGGCGTCCAAAAAGGCGGCGCGGTTCGTGCGGTTCTGCGATGCCTTCAGCATTCCGATCCTGACCTTCGTCGACGTGCCCGGCTTCCTGCCCGGCACGAGCCAAGAGCATAACGGCATCATCAAAAACGGCGCAAAGCTGCTGTTCGCCTATGCCGAGGCGACAGTGCCGAAGATTACGGTGATCACCCGCAAAGCCTATGGCGGCGCCTATGACGTCATGGCGTCGAAGCATCTGCGCGGCGATCTGAACTATGCCTGGCCGACCGCCGAAATTGCGGTGATGGGGGCCAAGGGCGCAGTGGAAATTATCTTCCGCGGCAAGTCGCCCGAGGAAATCGCCGAGCGCACCGCCGAATATGAGGCGCGCTTCGCCAACCCCTTCGTGGCCGCCAGCATGGGCTTCATTGACGAGGTGATCATGCCACACTCAACCCGCAAACGCATCGCGGTCGGCCTGCGCAAACTGCGGACCAAAAAACTCGAAAACCCGTGGAAGAAGCACGACAATATTCCGCTCTGATTGGCGACTGGGGAAGATTGATGTTCAAGAAAATCCTGATTGCCAATCGCGGCGAAATTGCTTGCCGGGTGATGCGGACGGCGAAGCGGATGGGGATCGCGACGGTTGCGGTTTACTCGGATGCAGATGCGGGGGCCCTGCATGTCGAGATGGCCGATGAGGCGGTGCGCCTCGGGCCACCTCCGGCTGCCGAAAGCTATTTGCTCGGTGAGAAGATCATCGAGGCCTGCAAGGCAACGGGGGCGGAGGCAGTGCATCCCGGTTACGGCTTCCTGTCGGAGCGCGAATGGTTCGCCAAGCGACTGGCGGAGGAGGGCATCGCGTTTATCGGCCCGCCGCCGAAAGCCATTGCCGCGATGGGCGACAAGATTGAATCGAAAAAGCTCGCCAAACTGGCCGGTGTTTCGGTGGTGCCGGGCTTTGTCGGAGAGATTGACGACACCGAACATGCGGTGCGGATCGCGGCGGAGATTGGCTATCCGGTGATGATGAAAGCCTCTGCCGGCGGCGGCGGCAAGGGGATGCGGCTGGCCTATAGCGAAGCCGATGTCCGTGAAGGGTTTGAGGCGACCAAGCGCGAAGGGCTGGCGTCCTTCGGCGACGACCGGGTGTTCATCGAAAAGTTCGTGGTGCAGCCGCGCCATATCGAAATCCAGCTGCTCGGCGACCAGCACGGCAATATGGTTTACCTGAACGAACGGGATTGTTCGATCCAGCGGCGGCACCAGAAGGTGGTGGAGGAAGCGCCGTCGCCGTTCGTGACGCCTGCGATGCGCAAGGCGATGGGCGAGCAGGCGGTCGAACTGGCAAAAGCGGTTGGCTATTTTTCGGCCGGAACGGTGGAGTTTATCGCCGGGGCGGACCGCAGTTTCTATTTCCTTGAAATGAACACCCGGTTGCAGGTCGAGCATCCGGTCACGGAGGCGATTACCGGCCTTGATCTGGTCGAACAGATGATCCGGGTTGCGGCGGGCGAAAAGCTGGCCTTCGGGCAGGCGGACGTGAAGCTGGACGGTTGGGCCATTGAAAGCCGTGTTTACGCCGAGGATCCGTACCGGGGTTTCCTGCCGAGCATCGGGCGGCTCAGCACCTACCGCCAGCCCACACGGCACAGTGTCCGGGTCGACACCGGCGTGGTCGAGGGCAGCGAAGTGTCGATGTTCTATGATCCGATGATCGCCAAGCTGATCACCCACGGCCCCGACCGGGCGACCGCGATTGCCGCGCAGGCGACTGCTCTCGACAGCTATGTCATTGGCGGGGTGGGCCACAATATCGACTTCCTGTCGGCGGTGATGCAGCACCCGCGCTTCCAGGCGGGCGAACAGGTCACCACCGCGTTCATTGCGGAGGAATATCCGGACGGCTTCCACGGCGCGCCGGTGCTCGAGGCGACCCGGCACAATCTGCTGGCAGTGGCGGCGGCGCTCAACACCATTGCAGTTGAGCGCGCCAACATGATCGACAATCAGTTGAACGGCCACGGAGCGGTTCATGGCGAAGATTGGGTCATTCAGATTGGCAAGGAACGGACGCCCGTTCATGTCGAGGACCTTGGCGGACGGGTTATCGTCTCCCACAGCGACCATGAACATGAGGTCGAGACCGACTGGCGGCCGGGCGATGCGCTGTTCGCCGGCAAGGTTGATGGCGACGACGTGGCGGTGCGGGTTGAGAAGCGACCAGCAGGCTGGCGGCTGACAACGCGCGGTGCGGCACATGAGGTGCGGGCGCTGACTCCGCGTGCTGCTGAACTGGCCGTCCATATGATCGAGAAAATCCCGCCCGATATGTCGCGTTTCCTGCTGTGCCCGATGCCGGGATTGCTGGTGACCCTGAACGTCGGGGAGGGTGACAAGGTCGAAGCAGGCCAGACGCTCGCCACCGTTGAAGCGATGAAGATGGAAAACATCCTGCGCGCCGAAAAGAGCGGCGTTGTGAAAGCCGTACGGGCGACGGCGGGCGAGAGTTTGGCGGTTGATGCGGTGATTTTGGAGTTTGAATAGAGGTTCGGAGACCGGAGGCGCTCAGGCCCGCTCCAGCACCAGAGTTGGCCATTCCGAGGCGCCGTGGTGGGTGACGAGGTGGCAGCCTTCTTTGGCGTAGGCGGCGGTGACGGCTGCGGCTTGCGATGACAGTAGCCCGGCCAGTAGCAGAGTGCCGCCGGGGGCGATGGCGGCGGCGATGGCGGGGGCCATGGCGATCAGTGGCCCGGCAAGGATGTTGGCAGCGATCAAGTCATAGGGAGTGCGGGCTGCGAGGACGGGGTCTGCCATCCCGTCAGCGACGGTCAGTGCGATTTCACCGGGTCCTGTACCGACGACCGCATCGTTGACTTCGATATTCTCGGCAGTGACCTCGATGGATATGGGGTCGATGTCGCTGGCGATGACGTGGGCAGCGGGCCAGGTTTTGGCGATGGCGAGGGCGAGCAGGCCGGAACCGGTGCCGAGGTCAAGCGCGTTGCTGAAGGCACGCCCCGCCGTCGCAAGCGCGTCGAGCGCGGAAAGGCAGCCGGAGGTGGTGGCGTGGTGACCGGTGCCGAATGCTTGCCCGGCCTCGATCCGAAGGCAGGTTTGCCCCGGCAGCGGAGTTCCGGGGTGGGCGGCGGTGAAAATGTGGAAGCGCCCGGCGCTGATCGGTTCCAGTCCAGCCTGACTGAGCGTTACCCAGTCATCGTCTGCCAATTGGTCAATGCTGACATCCGCACGGGAAGCAGACGGCGCAAGTGACAGCAGCAGGGCGATGATCACCTCGTCCGGCTCCGCCTCCATATAGGCATGGATTTCCCAATTGTCGGGCCGGTCCTCGTCCGGCTCGGTGGCGATGACGACGGGGGGATTGTCGAGCGCCATCAGCGCCGGAACATCGCCGCCAAGCGCCTCCCCTTCGGCGCGGTTGCAGGGCAGGCTGATTTTCCAGGACCCGGACACAGGCGCGCTTTCTTCAAAGAGGCTCGACAGCGGTCGAATCCATGTGTATTATAACGGCAATACAGTATGTGGAGGCTTTGAATGACCTTGATTCGCACCTCGATTTTCGCCGCCGCTGTCGCACTTGGCGCAAGTGTGGCGCAAGCCGAAACCCGCAGCTTTCCGGCGACCGGCTTTGACCGGGTCGGGTCATCCGGTCCTTGGGACGTGTCAATTGCGACCGGCAAGGCCGCATCGGTGCGCGCCGAAGGTGCGACCGAGGACCTGGACCGGATGCGGATTGAGGTGCGCGACGGATCACTCGAAATCGGGTCGAAGAAGCGGATGTGGAGCGGCTGGAAGAACATGGGCAAGGTTCGGGTCTGGGTGACAATGCCCTCGCTCCGTGCTGTTGGCGTTGCTGGGTCCGGTGATGTCACCGTCGACAAGGCCAACGCCAAGGCGTTCAAGGCGAGCGTCGCCGGATCGGGCAATCTCAGCATTGCATCGCTGACTGCCGACAATGCGGAGTTCAGCGTGGCCGGATCGGGCGACGTCAGTGCAGCGGGCCGGTGCGCCGCCGCCAAGGTTTCGATTGCCGGTTCGGGCAATGTCGATGTCGACGGATTGCGGTGCCAGACCTTGTCCGCAAGCATCGCCGGTTCGGGCGATATCAAGGCCAATGCCGCATCGACGGCCAAGGTCTCGATTGCCGGTTCGGGTGATGTTACCGTCGCCGGCGGGGCAAAATGCTTGGTCAGCAAGGTTGGCAGCGGCAGCGCCAACTGCTCCTAAAAAAACCGCGACAGGGTGATTTCGGCCCGGTGCCGGTCGAACTTGTACAGGCTGTAGTTCGACCGGGTGTTTGAATAGGTGTAGGTCGCCGACGGCGAAAAGCCGAGCACCCGGATGTTGCGCGCGCCGACATAGGCGCGGCCCTGCAGTCGCCAGTCGCGACGCGGGTCGGGCGACAGGGCCAGCTGTGCTGCATCAAATGTGGCGCGGCTGCCCTGCGCCGAAAGTCCGGCATTTAGACCCCAGGGCAGTTCGCCACCAACCCCGGCGATCAGGCCGAATTCGGTGTTGGAAAACGCCTCGGCACGCAGCGGTTCGCGGCGGACAAAGCCGGTCAGGCTGGCGACCAACGACCGTTCGATCACCCGTTCCAGCGACAGATAGGCGCTGTACTGCATGCCGTCATAATTGGCGCTGAACCCGGAATTCACATGCCGCGCCTCCAGCTGCAGCGCGGCGCGCGCACCGTCACCCAGATTGGCGGTGACATTGGCCCGGCCGCCAACCGAGCGCGCCGCGACCTTGCCGCCGTACCAGCGCTGACTGCCGAGCGCCTGCACGACGACGCGCACTCCGTTGGTAAAGGTCAGTTCCGGACCCGCCGCGATCAGCGAGCTGATGTCATCGGCAGCGGTCCCGCCATAGTTCACCGCCCGGCCGTCGGCATCAACAACCACGGCAAGCCCGTCGGAAAGCCGGAGACGGACGCCGCCCGACACGGTGGCGGTCTGCCCCAAGCCGGTGGTCCGGCGGGCATTGGCATCAAGTGTCAGGGGCAGGGTCGTGTTGCCGAACAGCACATCGACGGTGCGGTCTGACGTGGCGTTGTTGATATTGGTGTCGGGCGCAAAGCCGATATCGACATTCAGATCCCAGCGCCTGCGGTCGCGGATGATCGAGCGCGCGGCATAGATGGTGCGCGAAACCTCCGGCGGCAGGTCACCGGCGTTCTGGGCGAGCCGGTAATGATAGTCGGCGGCCTTGTCCTTGCCCTGCATCATTAGCGCACGCGCCAGTTCAAGCCGGGCCCGGGTCATGTCCGGCTGCATCGCCAGCACGGCACGGAATTGCTTGACGGCTGCTGGCAGGTCCCCGGTTTCAGCGGCGATATAGCCTTCGAGGAAATGTCGCTCCATCGTCAGTTCCGGCGCGTGACCCAGCGCGGCGACCAGTGGCCGGGCCTCCTCATACCGTTTGGCGAGCACCAGTTGTTCGGATGCCTTCAACAATTCCGGCGCGGTCATCTTGAGGGTGCAATAGCCCCCGGCACAATCGACCGGCGTTGGCGCTGGCGGCGCCGCCGCCGCCAGGACAGCAAGGGCTGCAACGGCCCGAAGCAGGGGACGGTGGCGGATTGGCATCGTCAGGACTTCCGCGCGCCCGGTACTTACCGTGCGCCGGTCAGGGCCCCGAGGATGTCAACCCGCTGATCGGGGGTGCCGCCCACGATGCGCAGCGATGCCCCGACTTCGGCTGCGCCCGGCCCGTAGAAGGTGCCGTCGAGTGAACTGCCGGCAATCGACAGGGTCTGGCTTCCGGTTGCCCAGGTGAAGCCAGCCGACTGGAAGGACCCGGTGAATCCGCCGGTGCCGACCAGATCGATCCGGCCGGTTCCGGCAGCGGTGAAGGCCGCCCCGCCGGGGACGAAGGTGGTGCCAAAGGTGTGATTGTCGCGGAACGGCGCGCCAGTGGTGCCGGTCAGCCCAACAGTCACTGCGCCGGTGCCGAAATTGACGCCGACCGTGCTCGCTCCGGCGATCCACTGGAAATAGCTCGGCTGGGCGGCGGCGACGATCCCGTCAAGCGTCGGGTTGTCGATCATGGTCGCGATGAAGGCCCCGGTGAAGGTGCCGCTGCCGGTGATTGGCACATCCGGGCGTGCGGTCTGTTCGCCGTAGACGAACACGCCGCGTTCCAGTTTGTAGCTGGTCTCCAGATAGGCGGCCGCGCCGTTCGGGGTGATCCGGGCGATATCAACCTTGTTGCGGACATAGCCGGCAAAGGTGACATAGCGGGTGCTCGCCCCCGGGCGCTGATAGAATAGGCCCGAGACATCGGTGCCCGACGGCACCGTCGCCCCGGCATCCGGAAGGCGGGTGTTGGACGCCCCGGTCTGGGCCCCTCCGGTAGCGGTCGCTACCTCCAGATAGAGCACGCTGTCCGTCGTCAGGTTGGGTGTCCCGAAGGATGGGGTGATGTTGCCGGCAAAATCGGTGCGGTGGGCCGGATCCTGGAACCGCACGGTGTTGTCGATATTGGCGGCACTGTCCTTGACGGTCAGCGTGAAAATCGCATCGCGCGGATCATAGGCGATGGTGGTGGTCGGCGCGCGAACCGACGCGGCGTTCCCGGCATAAAGCTGCGAATATTGCTGACGGGTGTCGGTGTCATCGACCTTGTAGTTGAAGCTCTGCAGCGCCGATGTGGCGTTGTAGGTTTTGACGACGGTTGGCGCGACAAAGGTGTGGGCCGGGCCGGTTGCAGCAGGCGTCGCCGCCGGTGTACCGCTGAGGCCGCCGCTGCCAAGCCCGACCGCGCCGACGGTTGCGCCGGTGATGGTCTGCGGCCCGGCCCCGCCACCGCCGCCACAGGCAGCAAGCAGAACCAGCGCAGGCAGGCAAAGGACAGCGGTCTTCATCACATCAGGCCCCCAAAGGCGTCGATCCATGCCCGCAGAAGTAGAGCGGAAGGGTTAAGGGCCGGTTTACGCCAACAGCTGCCACTCGCCTTTTGCCGGGGGTTCCGCCAAAACAGCGCGATGATCACCAGCGCCATCACCCGCCGCCCCAGCCCGCACATGTCCGATTGCGAGCTGACCCACTTGACCCGCACCCCGATTGATGCTGCCGCCGCTGATCAGCAGCACGCCGCCTATGCTGCGGCGCTTGCGGCGTGCGGCATCGATGTGACGACGCTGCCCCCGCTCGACGGGCATCCGGACTGCGCCTTTGTCGAGGATACCGCGCTCTGCCTGCCCGAACTGTTCGTCATTTGCCGCCCCGGCGCGACCTCGCGGCTCGGCGAAGTGGCGAGTGTTGCCGCCGTCCTGCCAACGGATCGCCCGCACCGGACCATTGCCGCACCCGCAACCCTTGAAGGCGGCGACGTGCTGGTGGCGGGCAAGACCATCTTCGTTGGCCGGTCCACCCGGACCAATGCGGCGGGGATTACGGCGCTGGCGGCGGCGACAGCGCCGTTCGGCTACCGGGTCGTCGCGGTAGAGGTGCCAGGTGCCCTCCACCTGAAAACCGCCGCCACCGCGATGGCACCCGACCTGCTGCTGGTCAACCCGGCCTGGGTTGATGTCACCGCCTTCGGCGACGTGCGGCATATCGCGGTCAGCAAGGCGGAGCGGTTCGCGTCCAATATCCTGAGCGTCAACGGCCAGGTGTTCATGCACGCCGACATGCCCCAAACCGCCGCCGCCATCACGGCGGCCGGGTTCGCTGTCACGGCGCTTGATGTATCGGAATTTGCGAAGGCCGAAGCGGGGCTGACGTGCCTCAGCCTGCTGGTGCCGGGGGTGGGGTGACAGCGTAGAAAGCTCCCCCTCTCCCCGCTCGTCTGCCGACGAGTCGCCTTCCCTCTGTAAGGGGGAGGGAATGAAGGCTGAACCCTCGCCCCATTGGGGAGAGGGCGACCCAGCTGAGCTGGGCGGGCAGAGGGGCATTTCCACCGGAAAATCATATAAAGAATTCTTTATGCTTGCTCCGTCGCCTCCGCTCGCTTATGCGGCGGCGCAACAATATATCCCTCAGGAGCTTCCCATGGCCACCGCGATTGCCGCCCGTACCAACGACTATGTCATTGCCGATATCGGCCTCGCCGAGTTCGGGCGGCGGGAGATTTTGATTGCCGAGACCGAGATGCCGGGCCTGATGGCGCTGCGCCGGGAGTTTGGCACATCGAAGCCGCTGGCGGGTGCGCGGATCACCGGGTCGCTGCACATGACCATCCAGACCGCCGTGCTGATCGAGACGCTGACCGCGCTCGGGGCCGAGGTGCGCTGGGCGACCTGCAATATCTTCTCGACGCAGGATCATGCCGCCGCCGCCATCGCCGCGACCGGCGTTCCGGTGTTCGCGATCAAGGGTGAGAGCCTTGCGGATTATTGGAATTATGTCGGCGACATTTTCAATTGGGGCGACGTGACGTCGAACATCATCCTTGATGACGGCGGCGACGCAACGATGTTCGCGCTGTGGGGCGCACGGCTTGAGGCCGGAGAGAGTTTTGGCGAGCCGGAGAATGAGGAAGAGGTTGAGTTCCAGCGGGCGCTGAAGGCGTTCATCAAGGCGCGGCCCGGCTATCTGACCGAGACGGTCAAGAACCTGAAGGGCGTGTCGGAGGAAACCACGACCGGCGTTCACCGCCTGTATGAAATCGCCAAGAAAGGTGAGCTGCCGTTCCCGGCGATCAACGTCAATGACAGCGTGACCAAGTCGAAGTTCGACAATCTTTATGGTTGCAAGGAATCGCTGGTCGATGCGATCCGCCGCGCCACCGACGTGATGCTGGCTGGTAAGGTCGCCTGCGTCGCGGGCTTTGGCGATGTCGGCAAGGGATCGGCCCAGTCGCTGCGCAACGGCGGCGCGCGGGTGTTGGTGACCGAGATTGACCCGATCTGCGCCTTGCAGGCGGCGATGGAGGGCTTTGAGGTGGTGACGATGGAGGAAGCGGTGACCCGCGCCGACATTTTCTGCACCGCCACTGGCAATGCCGATGTCATCACCGCCGATCACATGCGGGCGATGAAGCCGATGTCGATCGTCTGCAACATCGGGCATTTCGACAGCGAGATCCAGATTGCCCAGTTGTCCAACTATAAATGGACCGAGGTGAAGCAGGGCACTGATCTGGTGGAATTCCCGGACGGCAAGCAGATCATCGTGCTGGCCAAGGGCCGCCTGGTGAATTTGGGCTGCGCCACCGGCCATCCGTCGTTCGTGATGAGCTCGTCCTTTACCAACCAGGTGCTGGCGCAGATCGAACTCTGGGCACATGGTGCCAAGTACAAGAACGAAGTCTATGTGCTGCCGAAGCACCTCGACGAGAAGGTGGCGGCGCTGCATCTGGAAAAGCTCGGCGTGAAGCTGACGACGCTGACCCCGAAACAGGCCAGCTATATCGGCGTCAGCCAGAGCGGCCCGTTCAAGCCGGACCATTATCGCTACTGAGCGATTGCCAATCGTCTGCAAGGGGGCGGCGGGTCAAACCGTCGCCCTTTCGCGTGGGGCGCGCATGGTAATATTTGCCCGGGCGGGGCATCCGCCGCTATCGTCATGCCGTGTCGTTTTCTGTTCCCTTCGTGACGCTGCTGGACGCGCCGTTTCCGGCCCGGGCCTGGTCAGTCGGGTCATGGACCGCCGATCCGCAGACCGGCGGCACTGCGGTCGCGTTGATTGCGGCGGCCTGGCTGGCCTTTGCGGTTTGGGCGATCATCCGCGGCGCGCGTGCCGGGTTCCAGGCGCGGATTGCCCAGGCCTGGGGGGAGCGCCTGCGCGGTCTGCTGACGACGGTCCCTGGGGCCTATCTGATCATCGGGGCAGATGGGTCGGTGACGGCGTCCGATACGCTGCGCGGTTGGCTGAACATCGACAAGCGGTTGGCGATCCTTGCCGATCTGCAGCCCGATGGCAGCGCCGGTCTTGCGGCGGAGGATTTTGCCGGGCTGAGCCGCGATGCGGCAGCAACGGCGCTGTCGGGGCAGGTATTCAGACGGTTGGTTCGGCCGGTTGGCTCCGGCCAGATTCTGCTGGCGCGGGGGCGGGCCGCTCCGGTTGAGGTGGCGGGGGAACGGGGCGTCATCATCTGGTTTCGCGATGCCAGCGAAGACCAGTCGGAAATTGCCAGCCTGCGGGCGGACCAGCAGGCCTTGCGGGCGGAATTGGCGGCGACACGGGTGCTGATCGAAGCGGCACCGCTGCCGATCTGGCGCCGCGATGCCGATCTCGGGATCAGCTATGCCAATGCGGCCTATGTGACGGCGGTGCACGGCGCATCGACCGAAGCGGTGATCGAAGATCGGACCGAGCTGACGCAGAATCCGCTGTCGCCGATGCCGCGCATCGCCGCGCAGCGGGCGCGAGACCTGGGTGAGAACCAGATGCGCGATGAACCGGTAATCATCGGCGATGCGCGCCGGATGCTCGAAATCCATGACGTGCCCTTGGCCGCATCGGGTGTTGCCGGGTTCGCCTTTGATGTGACGGCGCGCGACGAAGCCCGGGCCGAACGCGATCGGTCGGAGGCGGCGCAGACCGAAACGCTCAACCGGCTGTCGTCCGGTGTTGCGTTGTTCGGCGCCGATCAGGTTCTCGGCTATTACAATCGGGCCTTTTGTGATCTGTTCCGGATTGATGACGCATTTCTTGCCGACCGGCCGCATTTCGACCGGGTGCTGGAGAAGATGCAGGAGTCGCGCCGCCTGCCGGAAAGTCCGGACTGTCCGAGTTGGCGGCGAGAGCGGCGGGGCTGGTTCACCGACACCGCTGCCGCACATGAGGAAATCTGGCCGCTTCCCGACAGCGCGGTGTTGCGCGTCATTGGCCAGCCGCGACCGGACGGCGGGCTGCTGCTGGTATTCGAGGATCGGACCGAACAGCTGCGCCTGGCCAGTGCGCGGGACACGCTGGTCCGGGTCCAGCAGGCGACACTCGACAAGCTGTATGAGGCGGTTGCGGTGTTCGGCGCGGATGGTCGGCTGCAACTGTGGAACCGCCGTTTCATGCTGCTCTGGCACTTTGAAGAAATGCTGCTGAGCAGCCGCCCGACGGTTGATCAATTGCTGGCGCAATCCGGCGCGATGGTGGTCATGGAAGGCCGCAATCGCAGCGACGAGGTGCGGGAGATCATCCGGGTCACCACCGCAACTGACAAGCGGGAGGGCCGTCAAACTCAGTTGGAGCTGATCGATGGTCGAAAGGTCGATTTTGCCGCCGTACCGCTTCCTGACGGCAATGTGCTGTTCACCTATCTTGATGTCACCGACCGGCACCAGATTGAAAGCGCACTGCGGGACCGGAACGAGGCGCTGGAGGCGGCGGACCGGCTGAAGTCCGCCTTTGTCGCCAATATCTCCTACGAACTGCGCACGCCGCTGACGGCGATCAGCGGGTTCGGGGAGATGCTTGCCGCTGGCTATGCGGGGGCGCTCAATACCCGTCAGGATGAATATGTCGGGTCGATCCTGACCTCGGCCGAGCGGCTGCAGCTGCTCATCAACGATATTCTCGACTTGGCCATTACCGAGGCGGGTGAGCTGGCGCTGGATGTGACCGAAGTCAGTGTCACGACGCTGGTTGAAGCAGTCAGGCTGATGGCGGAGGAGGTGGCAAAACCGCGTGAACTCGACCTGTCGGTTGAACTGACCGGCGATCTTGGTTCGATGGAAGGGGACGAGCGGCGGCTGAAGCAGGTGCTTTATAAGCTCGTCGCCAACGCCATCCGGTTCACACCGCACAAGGGCTGGGTCAATCTGTCGGTCGGTGCCGAGGGGGATTGGCTGACCTTTGAGGTGTCCGACAATGGCATGGGCATTCCGGAAGGGGAATTGACCCAGGTGTTCGACCGGTTCCGCAAGGGCTCCAACGCTGGCAGCCTAGGGGTTGGATTGGGTCTGGCGTTGGTCAAGCAGTTCGTCGATCTGCACCACGGCACGGTCGGGCTGACATCGGTCGTCGGCGAAGGCACGACCGTGACGGTACGGTTGCCGCGGCAGCAGCCGACCCTGGCCGCGGACAGTCAGCCTTGATCCTGACGTCCGCAGATGCGCTGGAGGCGTGGGGCGCCGGTATCGCCGCCCAGTTGCGCGCAGGCGATATCCTGGCGCTGTCGGGCGAACTCGGCGCGGGCAAGACAACGCTGGCGCGCGGGATTTTACGCGGGCTTGGGCTGGTGGGCGAGGTGCCGTCCCCGACCTTCACCATCGTACAGACTTATGATCCGCCGGATGTGAAATGTCCGGTCTGGCATGTCGACCTGTACCGGCTGGACACTGCGGACGATGTGATTGAACTGGGGATCGAAGACGCGTTTGATAGCGCCATCGTGATTGTCGAATGGCCAGAGCGAATGGGGGCCGAACTTCCGGCGCGGGCGCTGCGGATCCAGCTGGATGGGGCGGGCGAGGCGGAACGACGCTTGACAGTCGCGTGCCCGCCCGATTGGGAGGGGCGATGCCTCCCGTCATGATTCCCCACCCCGCTGCTCCCGATTTTCTCGCCGCCAACGGCTGGGCCGGTGCAACCATTCTCCCGCTCGCGGGTGATGCGTCCTTCCGGCGCTATTTCCGGGCGGTGGATGGCCAGCGCACCGCTGTCCTGATGGATGCGCCGCCCGATGCGGAGGACAGTCGACCGTTTCTGGCCATCGCCGCCCATCTGAACCGGCTTGGCTTTGCAGCCCCCCGCGCGCTGGCGGTTGATCTCGACCTTGGCCTGATCCTGCTTGATGATTTCGGGGATCGGCGGGTAGCGCCGGTGCTGGAGGCGGACCCGGCGGCAGAGCGCGGTATTTATGCGGCAGCCATCGACGTTCTGGCCGCCCTGCACGGCCATGCGCCACCGGATATCGCTCCCTATGGTCCGGCAGAATTGTACCGGGAGGTTGGTATCCTTGCCGAATGGTATGCACCTGCGGTCGGGCTGGACATGGCCCCGGGCTATGACACGGCCTGGGGGGCGGTGCTGAGCCGTGTGATTGCCGAAACCGAAGCGGCACCGGTGCTGGTGCTGCGCGACTATCATGCTGACAATCTGATGATTTTGGACCGCCCGGGCTTGCAGCATCTGGGATTGCTGGATTTTCAGGACGCGCTGGCTGGACATCCGGCCTATGACTTGGTGTCGCTGTTGCAGGATGCACGCCGGGATGTGGCGCCCAGCCTCGAACAGGCGATGCTCGACCGATACTGCAAGGCGCGCGGCATTGCCGATGACGCCGCATTCCGGGCGAGCTATGAAATTCTGGGCGCGCAGCGCAACGCCAAAATCCTTGGGGTGTTTGCCCGGTTGTGGAAACGCGACGGCAAACCGGGTTACCGCCAGTTTCAGCCGCGGGTCTGGGGCTATCTGGAACGAAATCTGGCCCATCCGGCGCTGGCTCCGGTTCGGGCGTGGTTTGATGCCCATGTCCCGGCAGACAAGCGGGCCGCGGCGTGGTGACCATGATTGATACTGCGATGGTGATGGCGGCAGGGCTTGGCAAGCGGATGCGGCCGCTGACGGCGTCGCGACCAAAGCCGCTGGTCAAGGTCGCCGGTCAGACGTTGCTGGACCATAGTCTCGACCATTTGCGTAGTGCCGGGGTCCGCCGTGCCGTGGTCAATGTCCATTATCTTGCCGGATCGATCGAGGCGCACCTGAAACACCGGGGCAAGGGCCTTGATATCGCGATTTCCGACGAGCGGGACCTGTTGCTGGAAACCGGTGGCGGGGTGGTCCGGGCGATGCCGCTGATCAACCGCGACAGTTTCTTTGTCGTGAATTCGGACAATCTGTGGGTCGACGGCCCGACCGATTCCCTGCGGCTGTTGGCGGATCGCTGGGATGATGAACTGATGGACGGGCTGCTGCTGGTGGTGCCGCTGGCCCGTGCCAATTGCCACCGGGGGCAGGGTGATTTCCACATGGATCCGGAAGGCTTGCTCAGCCGCCGCCGTGCAACGCGGGTTGCCCCCTTTGTCTACACTGGTATCCAGTTGGTATCACGACGGCTGTTTGCCGACGCACCTGCGGGCGCATTTTCAACCAACATCCTGTGGGACCGGGCGATTGCAACCGGCCGACTGTACGGCCTGTCCCACCCCGGCCTGTGGTTTGATGTCGGAACGCCAGAGGCGGTGACCCAGACCGAAGCGCTGCTCGGGCGTGAGTAGCGGCCACCCCCAAGTCTATACCATCCCGCCACATGTGGCGTTCGTCGATGCGCTGGCGACCGGGTTGCTGGAACGGACGCGGGACGAGCCGATGGCCCTCGCCCGGGCGACCGTGTTGCTGCCCAACCGGCGGGCGGTCAGGGCGCTGACCGAGGCCTTTGTGCGCCTGTCGGACGAACAGGGGCTGCTGCTGCCGCGCATGATGCCGCTTGGCGACGTTGATGAGGATGAAGTGCTCGGTGCCTTTGCCGATGACATGGTGTCGGGGGCCGCGCTGTTGCCAGCGGTTGACGACTGCAAGCAGCGGCTGATTCTAACTGGGCTGGTCAAACGCTTTCTCGACACGCCGGACAGTCCTGCGACCGCCGTTGAGGCGATGCGGCTGGCGGATGACCTGCGGCGGACCTTGTCGCAACTGCTATCGGAGGATGTTGCGCCGGAGGCCTTGCGCGCGCTCGACGTTGGCGGGCTGGCAACGCACTGGGAGAAAACCCTCAAGTTCCTGTCGATCATCCTCGATGTCTGGCCGGGGATTTTGGCGGAGGAAGGGGAGATTGACCGGGCGCAGCGGAAGGTCCTGTTGTTACGGTCCTGGACCGAGCGGTTGGGACAAATGCCGCCGTCGGCGATGATCGTCGCGGTGGGGATGACCGCCACATCGCCGGTGGTTGCGCAACTGTTGGGAGCGATTGCGCGGCAGCAACATGGTTTGGTTGTGCTGCCGGGCCTCGACCTGCAAATGGCCGATGCAGAATGGGACTCGCTGGCGGCGCGGAGGCTTGACCCGGATGTGTCGCACCACCGCGATCAGGATGCGCATCCGCAATATGGCTTTCGCGTCCTGCTCGACCGGATGGCCGTCGTCCGCCCCGATGTTCAAACCTGGACATGGACCAGCCGTTTCGATGGACCGGCGGCCCGAACGGAGGTTGTCGCGCGGGCGATGGCACCTGCTGCCTTTACCGGCGATTGGCGATCCACCGAGATCGACGATGCGGCGATGCAGGGCGTGCGTTTGATAGAAGCCGCCAATCCCGGCGAAGAGGCGCTGGTCATTGCTTTGGCGCTCCGGCGGCAGCTGGAAACACCGGGGCGAACGGCGGCATTGGTGACGCCGGACCGGGGGCTTGCCCGGCGGGTTGCGGTGCAGCTGGCCCGGTGGAATCTGGAATTGGATGACACAGCGGGTGTTCCGCTCGGCCGAACGCCACCGGGGACATTTCTGTTGGCGTTGGTCGAAGCGGCGACCCAGGGGTTCGCGCCGGTTCCGCTGCTGGCGCTCTTGAAGCACCCGCTGGTAAACGGTGCCGACCGCCTGCAATGGCTCGACCGGGTCCGCCAGCTGGATTTCGCGTTGCGCGGTGTGCGTCCGCCACCCGGCCTTGATGCCATCGCCGGGCAAATCCACAACCGACGCCTGGAGGCGACACTGCGCCGCGATGCCGCTGCGGAGGCGTCATTGGTCGCACTCGAAGCGTGGTGGCCAGATGTTCAGGCAGGATTGGAGCCGCTTGAACAGTTGTTCTCGGGCAAATCGTTGCTGCTTCCCAACCTGATCGACCAGCTACGCCGCGCCGGCGAGAGGCTGGCGGGGGATATGCTGTGGCAGCGACCGGCGGGCCGGGCGCTTGCGGATGTCGTGGCTGAACTGGCGATACATGGCCACCGGCTGGCTCCGTTTGACACCGGCGATGCCCCCGGTCTGATCGCGGCCTTTCTGGATGATGTTCCGGTGCGCCCGCCGTTTGGCAAGCATCCGAGGCTGGGTGTGTACGGACTGCTGGAGGCGCGGTTGCAGCGGGCCGACCTGATGATCCTCGGCGGGCTGAACGAGGGGGTGTGGCCAGCACTCGCCAAGCCCGATCCCTGGCTGGCGCCTGCTGCGCGAAAGCAATTAGGCTTGCCGGGACTGGAGGCGCGGCTCGGGCTGGCGGCGCATGATTTTGTGCAGGCTATGGGGGCAAAGCGGGTGCTGATCACCCGGGCCCGGCGCGATGCCAGCGCGCCGACCGTCGCGTCGCGGCTGTGGCTGCGGCTGGAGGCCATTTGCGGCGACCGATTGCAGCGCGATGACGAGCTGCTGGCGATTGCCCGTGCGCTTGATAGATCAAGCGACATAGCACCTGCACAGCGACCAGCTCCCGCACCACTCGCAGCACAGCGGCCGCGGCGGATTTCGGTTACTGGCGTCGAGAAACTGAAGGCCGATCCCTATAGTTTTTACGCCGAACAGATGCTTGGCCTCAGCCAATGGCCACCGCTCGATGTTGACCCAACCGCGGCCGAGCGGGGGACGTTTCTACATGCCGTTCTGGAACGGTGGATCAAGGAGAAGCCGGACGATCCCGATCATCTGAAGGCATTGCTTGATATCATGCTCGACGCCGATTTCGGCCACCATCCAACCATGATGGCACTATGGGCTCCGCGCGTTCGCCGTGCCATTGATTGGGCGGCGGACACGATGGCTGACTGGCGGGCCGAGGGCTGGCGGCCGGTTGCAGCCGAGCGCCGGGGCAGCATCGAACTTGGCAATGGGGTAACACTCACCGGCAAGGCCGACCGGATTGACCGTCATGCCGACGGACGGCTGGCGATTATCGACTACAAGACCGGCCAGCCGCCCAGCCACGCCCAGCTGGAAAACGGCTATGCATTGCAACTCGGACTACTGGCCTGGCTGGCATCGGGCGGCCATGTCCGGGATGTTCCCGCCGCCGAGGTCAGTGCGCTGCGCTATTGGCGGTTGTCCGGCGGGACCAGGCCTGACCGCCCGAAAGATCCGCTGGTCCACAACCGCCAACCCTGGAGCGATCCGGGGAGTTTCATCGACAGTTCGATGGAACATTTTTTTGAGGTTTGTGATGCCCTGCTGCTCGGCAATGCGCCGTTCACCGCCAAGCTCCATCCGGATTATTCCACGCGCTACACCGATCATGACCATCTCGCCCGGGTGGCGGAATGGCTGGGGCGCGGCGAATGACCGCGAAGCCACTTCTCCCGTTGCGGCCAGAGCAGGCGATTGCCGCCAACCCCTGGGACAATGCTTGGGTGTCGGCATCGGCGGGAACCGGCAAGACGCAGGTGCTGACCGCACGTGTCCTGCGTCTGCTGCTGACCGGGGCCGCGCCGGAACGATTGCTGTGCCTGACCTTTACCAAGGCGGCGGCGGCGGAAATGCAGGGGCGGATTTTCGACCGGCTGACGCGGTGGGTGCGGTGCGATGATGCCGGTCTTGACGCCGACCTGCTGGCGCTGGGCGAGGTGCCGGATGCGGAGCTGCGGGCGCGGGCGCGCCGTCTGTTCGCCAGAGTGGTCGATGCGCGCGGCGGGTTAGCGGTGCAGACGTTCCACAGCTTCGCCCAGTCGCTGCTCGCCGGTTTCCCGGTCGAGGCCGACATTTCGCCGGGTTTCTCGGTGCTGGATGACCGGACGGGTGTGGAGTTGCGGGGGCGGGTGCTGACGGATGCGCTGACCGATCCTACCTTTGCCGCTGACGTGGCAGCGCTGGCGATCAAGCTGGGTGAACAGAAATTTCATGCCGTGATCCAGTCTCTGTTGCGGCACCGCGACGGCTTGCGGGCGATTGGCAACCCGGCTGGATATCCAGCGCTGCTGCGCCGTCAGTTGGATCTGCCAACGGATGGCGACCGGGCATCGGTGATTGGCGCGGCACTGGCGGCGTTTGATTGTCGCCTGCTCCAGAGCTTCGCCGCGGCGAGCACTCGCTGGGGCACGAAAACCGGCCTCGGCGATGCCGATGTCATTGCTGCCTGGATTGCCGCCAACACCCCGCAACGACTCGCGGGCTTCGCGGCCCTGTCGCAGGTATTTTTCACCAAGGCCGGGGAACCGCGCAAGCACAGCGAAAAATTGATGCAGCAGATGGTGGGGCTGGATGCGACCATCGCGCGCATTGGCGATACCATCCGCGAAATTGCGGACATCGGGGCATGGTTCGATCTCGTCGATGTCGCTGCGCTGCATCTGCGCGTCGGTCACCGGATGGAATCGGGCTACCGGGTGCAGAAGTCCCGCAGCGGTTTGCTGGATTTTGATGACATGATCGCCGATGCCGCCAAATTGCTCCGCATCGACGGCATGGGGGAGTGGGTCCGGTTCAAGCTTGACGAACGGATCGACCATATCCTGGTTGATGAAGGGCAGGACACCAACGACGCGCAGTGGCGGATCACCAAGGCCATAGCCGATGAATTTTTTGCGGGGCGCGGCGCGCGGGAAGAGGTGCACCGGACCCTGTTTGCGGTTGGCGACTACAAGCAATCGATTTTCAGCTTTCAGGGGTCGGACCCCAAGGTATTCAATGACTATCGCGGGATATTTGCGGAGCTGGCAGCCGATGCCGGGCAGCCATTCCATGATGTCCCGCTGGCGGAATCCTTCCGGTCGGGTGGGGCGATTCTGGAGGTGGTTGACCGGGTGATCACCGATCTTGGCTTTGACGCGCTGGGATTGGATGTGGAGCCGGAGCCGCACCGGGTTGGTCGCTCCGGCAATCCGGCAGCGCAGGTGACGCTGTGGCCTCCCGTGCTGGCCGACAGTGGAGGCGATGGTGACCCGGACAGCGAAGCCGAATGGCTACCGGGGCAGGTGCAGGTACTGGCGCGGCGGCTGGCCCGGCAAATCCGGCAATGGATCGATGATCCGGCGATGCGGCTGGCGAGTGGGCGGCGGGTGAGACCAGAGGATATATTGGTGCTGGTTCGAGCGCGCGGAGAATTTGTCGGAGCGCTCGTTGCCAATTTGCACGCGCAGAAGGTCCCGGTCGCCGGTGTGGACCGGTTGCGGCTGACGGCCCCGATTGCGGTGCAGGATTGCCTGGCGCTGATCCGCTTCGCCCTGCAGCCCGACGACGACCTGACGCTGGCCAGCCTGCTGACCTCCCCGTTCCTTGGTTGGGATCAGGAGGCGTTGTTCGCCGCAGCCTATGACCGCGGGCGTGGCGTTTCGCTCTGGCGTCGTCTGCGGACAATGGCGGGCCCTCAGGCCGCTGCCGCAACCGACTGGTTGGGCAACGTCCTGCGCTACGCCGACCTGATGCCGCCACATGAGTTTCTGGAGACGATCTTGTCGGGGGAGCTTGGCGGTCGGGCAAAGCTGTTGGCGCGACTGGGGGAGGAAGCCCGGGATCAGGTCGAAGCACTGCTGGCCCAGGCCTTGGCCTTTGAAAATGCCCATGCCCCGTCGCTGCAGGGGTTTCTGGCCTGGATCGAGAATGATGAGTTTGACCTTAAGCGCGATCCGGATGCGCCCAACAATGCGGTGCGGGTGATGACGGTGCACGGGGCCAAGGGATTGCAGGCCCCGGTGGTCGTGCTCGCCGATGCGGCGCGGGGACCGGGCGGCGTGGCAACGGATCATGTCACGCTGAACTGGGGGTCGGATGAAACCAATCTGCCGATTTTCTTCGGCGGGAAGCCGGGGCGAATCGGTCCGGTGGCGGACGCCTTGCAGCGGGAAGAGGCTGCCACGATGGAGGAGCATTGGCGCTTGCTTTACGTCGCGATGACCCGGGCGGAGGATATGCTGTTTGTTGGCGGCGCGCTCGGTGCACGGGAAACCAAATCCGGCATGTCCGTCGATGCCTGGCATGCCCGGGTGCAGACCGCGTTGACCGGGCTGGGTGCCACGTCGCGGGAGGATAGCCTGTGGGAGGGGGAGGTGCTCACCTATGCGCACGGCGTGACCGCGCCTGCGCCCGACCTGCTCGAACGGGCGATTGGGGAGACGCCATCGGTGCCGGATTGGGCGCGGGCAGCGCCAGTGGCCGAACCCGCGCCGCCGCGCCCGCTGTCCCCGTCACAATTGGCGGCGGATGATGTTGCAGCGCCGCCGCCGACTCCCGGCATGATCGAGGCGGCCCGCAAGGGGAGTTTGCTGCACAAATTGTTCGAACGCCTGCCAGATGTGACGCCGACACGGCGACGGGCAGCGGCTGAGGCCTGGCTGGCCGGTCAGGCCGGCGACCTGGAACCCGGCATTCGCAGCGGCCTGGTCGACCGGGCGCTGGCGATTGTCGAGGCCCCGGCCTTCGCCGATGTGTTCGGCCCCGATGCCCTTGCCGAAGCCCCGGTCGTGGCGGTTGTTGACGGCGTGGTGATCGCGGGCAAGGTTGACCGGCTCCTAGTCTTCCCGGACCGGGTTCAGGTGATCGACTTCAAAACCGGACGCAATGTGCCGCCCACCGCCGAGGCCGTGTCCCCTTATTATCTGAAACAAATGGCCGCCTACACCGCCGCCCTCACCCGCATCTTCCCCGGCCGCCGGATCGAAGCGGCGCTGCTCTACACCGAGCAGGCGCGGATGATCGAACTGCCGGAGGCGCTGCTGGCAGAAAATGCGCCGAGCATTCTTGCCAAATAGTGTCAACTTCGATGGTGCCGTCATTCACGTCCGGATCGTCGTTCGCAGCAGGTGGAAGCAGACAGCTCTTTTTGGTCTTTTTGCGATCGACAACTCGCTGGGCGTTCCTGCGACCAACAGCGATTCCCGCGAAACGACGATGGAGGTCTCGCATTCTTCCAAAACACTATACCAAATTCGTAGTTCCAACGAACGGAGTTTGGACGGAAGGTCCCCGAACTTGACTTACGGCGCGAGGTTTGCGAGGAGCGCGCGGTTCGCGGGCCGCAAGGACCTGCGTTTTTCATTTCAGCCGGATATTCAGGCCGCATAATTCAGGGACGCCCGCGTCATGGCAAAGCCAACTACCGTAAAGATCAAGCTGGTCAGCAGCGCCGACACCGGTTTCTTTTATGTCACCAAAAAGAATCCCCGGACCCAGACCGAAAAGCTGAGCTTCCGCAAATATGATCCGGTCGTGCGCAAGCATGTCGATTTCAAGGAAGCCAAGATCAAGTAAGCTGGCGGTCGCGCGCCGCCAGATGCGCGGCCAACTGGTCAGACGAATTGCTGAACGACCTCGACAAAGCGCTGCACCGAAATCGGCTTTGAAATATAGGCCTCGCAGCCGTGCGCGCGAATCCGTTCCTCATCCCCCTTCATCGCCAGCGCAGTGATCGCAATCACCGGGATGGCCGCTAGGTCGGGGTCGGCCTTCAGGTCACGCGTCACATCCAGACCGGAGATATCGGGCAGCTGCATGTCCATCAAAATGAGGTCAGGCCGGTGCAGCCGCACTTGCTCGACAACGCCCATGCCGCTGCTGGCCTGCAAGGTGTCGTAGCCATGTGCCCCGAGCAGATCGCAGAATAATTTCATATTCAGGTCATTATCTTCGACGACCAGTATTTTCTTCGGCAACGACACGACCCCAATTTTGGTGCGGACGAACAATCAAGGCTCGCCTGACACGGGCTGCACCACTACACCGGAACCATGATCCGCGACCAGCAACCCGCAGTAGAACCAGAGATACTGGCCTTGCAGGCGCTGGCCTGGACGATTGGGCAGACGGCCCTGCCCGAACGCCTGCTGGCCTTGACCGGTATGGACGCCGCTGACCTTCGTGCCCGGGCAAGCGAACGGGCCGTGCTGGCCGCAGTGCTCGGGTTTCTGGAGAGCAATGAGCCGGACTTGATCGCCTGTGCAGGCGCGCTGGGCGTGACGGCGGGCCAATTGGTGGACGCAAGGATGAAACTCGACTTATGACCAACCGACCCTTGATCATCACCGACTGCGACGAGGTGTTGATGCACTTCGCCGCGCCGTTTGCCGCCTATCTCGACACCGAGCATGCGATGGACCTGAAATTCCAGAGTTTCGCGCTTGCCGGATCGATCACCAAACGGGCGTCGGGCGCGAGCCTTGAGCAGCATGAGGTTGAACCGCTCATCGATGGGTTTTTCGCGACCCATATCCATACCCAGACGCCGGTGGATGGGGCCGTATCAGCGCTGGAGCGGTTGTCGGCGCTGGCCGATATCGTCGTGCTGACCAACGTCCGCGAAATCATCCGCGAATCGCGGAGCCGGGAATTGATTCGGCACGGCATGCCCTACCGGGTCGTACCCAATCAGGGGCCCAAAGGCTCCCCCGTCGCCGCACTGGCCGAAGACCGCGGCACGGCACCGGTCATCTTCATCGACGATCTGCCGCCACACCACAGTTCCGTGGCAAAACGCGCCCCGCAGGTGCAGCGTTTGCACTTCATTGCCGACCCGGAATTGCGAGCCTTGTTGCCACCGGCCCAGGATTGCCATGCCCGGATCGATGATTGGCCAACGGCGGAAAAATGGATCGTTGACCGGCTTGGTCAGGCAGGTGCTTGAACTTTGGCGAGGGCCATGCTTTGGATTGCGGCATGAGCATTGACGACACCCTGACAGCGCTTGGCATCGAATTGCCAAAGGCCGCCGCCCCGGCTGCCAATTATGTGCCCTTCGTGATGGCGGAGGGGCTGCTCCATATCGCCGGGCAGATTACCTTTACCGCCGAGGGTGGCCTGGTGAAGGGGCGGCTCGGTGATGACATGAGTGTTGCCGATGGTGCAGCAGCGGCCCGGTTGTGCGGGCTGAACCTTGTTGCCCAGATGAAGGCGGCGCTCGGTTCTCTCGACCGGGTCTCCCGGATTGTGAAGCTCGGGGTGTTCGTCAATTCGACGCCCGACTTTACCGATCAACCAGAAGTGGCAAATGGTGCGTCCAACCTGATGGTCGAGATTTTCGGGGATGCGGGGCGGCATGCCCGGTCCGCCGTTGGTGTTGCTGCCCTGCCGCGCGGCGTCGCGGTCGAGGTGGATGCCATTGTTGCTTATTGTGATCCGGGCTGAGCGCAAAAATGTTCTGGCCAAAACTGGATGCCGAACCCGGTGCGCTGGAGTTTCTGAAGCAGCAGCCCTATGCCCATCGCGGCCTGCATGATGCCGCCGCCGGAATCCCTGAAAACAGTCTCGCCGCCTTCGATCGGGCGATTGCCGCCGGGGTTGGCATCGAGCTGGATGTCCGGCTGACCCGTGACGGTGATGTTATCGTCTTCCATGATGCAACGCTCGACCGGCTGACCGATACGACCGGGCCGGTGCATGCCCGTAACCGCGATCAGCTGCGCCGCATCCACATCGCCGGAACCGACAACCGGATCATGACGCTGCACGATACGCTCATTCATATCGGCGGTCGGGTCCCGGTGTTGATCGAGGCAAAGACCGACGGAATCCCGCAGTATCAGCCCGTTTGTTTTGCGATCCGCCGAGCGCTGGAAGGGTATCAAAGCCCGGCGGCCGTCATGTCATTTGATCCCCGGCTGACCGGCTGGTTCTACCGCCATCACCCCAAGGTCGTGCGCGGACTGGTGATGACCGAGGAAGACCGCAAGCCGCTGTCGCGGTGGAATTTGCGCAAGCGCATCAAACGGCAACTGATCATCTCGCACTCCCATCCGCATTTCCTCGCTTATGACATTGGCAGGCTACCCTCCGACGTGACGGCGCAGGCCAGGGCGCAGCGGCGGCCGGTGCTGACCTGGACGGTGCGGACGCATGAACAGCATGTGCTGGCAGCGGCCAATGCCGATGAGGTGATTTTCGAAGGGCGGGTTCCTTCGGCCCGGTCGGGACCCCGAGTCGCACCGCGCGCATGACCGTGACCGCGCGCGTGGTTGCCCGCGCCGCCGACATTGCCGCCGCCGACTGGGATGCCTGTGCCGGGACGGCCAATCCGTTCGTCAGCCACGCCTTCATCGATGCGCTCGAACAGTCAGGCAGCGCCGTCGACGAAGCGGGCTGGCGACCGATCCACATCGTCGTGGACGATGCGGACGGACATCCTGCCGCCATTGCGCCCGCCTATTTGAAGTCACATAGTCAGGGCGAATATGTCTTTGATTTCGCTTGGGCCGATGCCTTTCAGCGGGCCGGCGGGCGTTATTATCCCAAACTTCAGATCGCGTCACCGTTCAGCCCGGTGCCGGGGCCGCGCCTGTTGCTGCGCGACGACGCCGATGCGCCGGCCCTCATCGCCGCCATTGAGTCAGCGGTGGCGCAGTGGAACCTATCGTCCGCCCACGCGACCTTTGTCGATCCGGCCCAAATTCCGGTCTTTGAAGCAGCTGGCTGGCTGATCCGGACGGGCGAACAATTTCACTGGACCAATGACAGTTACGCCGATTTTGACGGCTTCCTGGCCGCGCTATCGTCCCGCAAGCGGAAGGCGATCCGCCGGGAACGCACCGCCGCGCAGGATGGTATCGAAATCGTGCACCTGACCGGCGCGGCGATCACCGAGGCGCATTGGGATATATTCTGGACCTTCTATCAGGACACCGGTGCCCGGAAATGGGGGCATCCCTATCTGACCCGCGCGTTTTTCTCGATGCTCGGCGAGCGAATGGCGGAGAAGGTGCTGCTGATCCTTGCCAAGGACGGGGAGCGGGTGATTGCCGGTGCGCTCAACCTGATCGGTGCCGATACGCTCTATGGGCGCTATTGGGGGTGCAGCGAGGACCGGCCCTTCCTGCATTTTGAGCTCTGCTATTATCAGGCGATAGATGCGGCGATTGCGCGGGGTCTTCAGCGGGTTGAGGCGGGTGCCCAGGGGCATCACAAGCTGGCGCGGGGCTATCTGCCGGTTAAAACCTGGTCAGCCCATCATATCGCACACCCCGGCCTCAAACGGGCCATTGCGGATTTCCTGGAGCGGGAGCGGGCGGCGATTGCGGCGGACATTGACGCCATCAACGAGATGACCCCGTTCCGGCGCGGATGATCCGCCCGGAGACCTCAAGCGGCCTGGCGCATCCAGTCGCGGGCTGAACGCTGGGCGGCGGCGATCTCGGCGGCGCTCATCTCTCCCGCGATCTCGGCGCGATCAATCTGGGCACGACGATCACCACGCAATGCTGCGAGGTTGAACCATTTGTGCGCCTCGATCAGGTCGACATCGACACCGTGATCACCAACCGAATAGGCGACGCCCAGATCATAGAGCGCGGCAACCTGCCCTTTGCGGGCCGCATCGACCCTTGCGGTGACAAACACTTCCTGACCTGCAACTCCCGAACCCATCTATCCGTCCTTCCTGCGGTGCACGACTGATGGCAGCACTGTGCAGAGCGAAGTTCGAAAAAATGGTTAACAATCAGCGCATGACGGCGTGCAGCCCTTCGGCCAACTGATCGAGGCAGGATTCGGTTACGTGAAGATGCGGGGCAAACCGCAGTGATGCCCCGCGCTGGCTGAGGTAAATCTGCCGCTGCCGGAGGTCACCGATCAGATCACCGGAATAGTGATCGGGCAGACGAGCCCCAAGGATGTGGTTGCTCCGCAAACCGACTGGCGGCAGCGCAAAACCGAGAGGCAGCAGCAGGTCCGTGACCCGTTGATTGACCCGCCCCAAACTTTCCGAAATCGCCGGGATGCCCCAATCCGCCAATTGGGAGAGCGCGGCAATGGCGCCCGGCAATGCAGCAACGCAGGCTTCGCCCACGTCAAAGCGGCGCGCGCCCGGGCGATAGTCATCGGTATAGTCCATCAGCCGGGCGAAGTCGGTGGCATTGGCGCGGCCGAGCCACCCTTCCTCCAGCGGGCGGGCACCGCGCCAGCGTTCCGACACGAACATCAGGCCAAAGCCATAGGGGCACAACAGCCATTTATAGCCGGCGGACACCATGAAATCGGGGGCGACCCGTTCCAGATCAAATGGCATGGCACCGAGCGATTGCGTCAGGTCCAACACCAGGATGATGCCAAGGTCACGGCAACGATCGGAAACCGCGACAAGGTCAACCGACGCCCCGTTGGTCCAGTGGCAGTTGCCAAGTGAAGCGACCTTCATGCCGGTGCGGAGTTGGGAGAGGATCGCAGCGGTCCAGTCCCCATCAACGGGGGTCGGAACCGTTGCAATCGTCGCTCCGGTCTGCGCCGCCACGCGCCGCCAGGGGAAGACGTTGGACGGAAATTCGTCGGCCAGGAGCAAAATCTGATCGCCGGGTCGGAGGGTCGGTTCAATCGCCCGCGCCGCCGCGCTTAGCCCGTAGCTGGTGGCCGGTATGACTGCATAGCCGTCCGCATCGCCGCCAAACAGCGACGCAGCGATATGCCGGATCTGGTCCGCGTCGGCGAAAAAGTCATCGGCAGTGCGTTCCCAGGGCCGGGATTTTGCGGTGGCCGACGTGAGCAGGGCAGCCGTTGTCGCGGAAAGCTGGGGCGCGTTTGTCGCCGTGTTGAAATAGGCGAAACCGGTGGGGATATCGAACAAGTGGCGTTGGGAACCGATGGCAAACATGGCGTATCCTGAGTTGGATTATCGGTGTTGGCGGATCACGGCTTCGGCGGCAGGCCAACCGGGATATTGTCGATCAGCCGGGTTCCGCCCAGTCGGGCCGCCGCGAGCAGTCGGGCGGGACGATCAAGTCGATTAAGCGGCGCCAGGGTCTCCACATCGCGCAGGTCAACATAGTCGATTGGCCCGAAGCCGAGCTGGGCAAGATGTGACACAGCCGACGCCAGCGTTTCGCCAACCGGCTTCCCCGCCTCAATTGCTGTCCGCGCCGCCTGTAACGCGCGCGGCAAGGCGACGGCCCGGCTGCGTTCATCCGCCGACAAATAGGCATTGCGGGAGGAGAGCGCGAGGCCGTCCGCTTCCCGAATGGTTGGAACCCCGATCACGTCGGTTGGGATGTTGAGGTCCTGCACCAGTCGCTTGATCATCAGGAATTGCTGATAATCCTTCTCACCGAAAATCGCGGTGTCGGCCCCGGCCAGGATCAGAAGTTTGGCAACCACCGTGGCGACACCGTCAAAATGGCCGGGTCGTGCTGCACCGTCGAGATCGGCGGTCAGGCCAGACACGCTGACCAGTGTCGCAAAGCCCGCCGGATAGATTTCCGCGACGTCCGGGGCGAACAGCAGGTCGCACTGGGCCGCGTTCAATGCAGCAATATCGGCGGCCTCCCGCCGCGGATAAAGGTCCAGGTCCTCATGCGCTGCGAACTGCCGGGGGTTGATGAAAATCGTCACGATGACCCGGTCGGCGCGCCGCTGACCCTCCGCAACCAGCGCCAGATGTCCGGCATGCAGCGCCCCCATTGTCGGCACAATCGCAACGCTCTCCCCCACCGCACGCCATTGGGCGACGGCAAGGCGCAGTTCGGCGACCGTTCGAACCACAGGCAGGGTCATTCGTACCTCCAATTGACAGCGCCATTTACCCGCCGCAAAGCGGCGCGGGCAAATCAGTTTGGGGTGGCGATGGCGCACATCATCGTATTGGGCAATGAGAAAGGCGGAACCGGCAAGTCAACGACGGCGGTTCATATCGCCGTTTCGCTTGTCCACGCCGGGCTGCGCGTCGGGGCGATTGATATCGATGCCCGGCAGAGAACCTTTGACCGGTACCTGGAGAATCGCCGCCGCTATGCCGGTCGCGCCGGTCTGGAATTGCCGACACCTGACAACGTGGTGATCCCGGATCATAGCGAAACGCTCGACCGGGCCCGGCTGCATACCGAGATTGAGAAATATGCCGGTCATGACGTGATCGTCATTGACACGCCGGGGCGCGATTCCGTGCTCGGGCGGGCGGCGCTGGCGCGGGCGGACACGCTGGTCACGCCGCTCAACGACAGTTTTGTCGATTTCGACCTCATCGGTCAGGTTGATCCGGAATCCTTCAAGGTGATCCGCCCGAGCTTTTATGCCGAGATGATCTGGGAAGCGCGAAAACAGCGCGCCCGGGCCGATGGCGGCACGGTAGACTGGGTTGTGCTGCGCAACCGGCTGTCCTCGCTGGAGGCGCGCAATATGCGCCGGGTCGGCAATGCGCTGGATGAACTGGCCAAGCGCGTCGGATTCCGCGTGATCGCAGGTCTGACCGAGCGGGTGATTTACCGCGAATTATTCCCGCGCGGCCTGACGCTGCTGGACATTGCGGTGATGGACGATGCCAGCATGAGCCATATCGCCGCCCGGGCCGAACTCCGGTCGCTGGTGGACAGTTTGGCATTGCCCGCACTGGCACCTGCGGAGCGAAGGACCGCATCAGCATGACCAAGTTCATTCTGTTTGCAGCCCTGCTCGTTGCTGTGTTCCTGTTTGTTTCCGGGCAATTGAAGTCTGGTCGCAATCGGTTGAGCCTTGCAGAGGCAAGGGATGTGCTCGGCCTGCCGGTCGATGCCGATGCGGCGGCGGTTCGGGCCGCCCACCGGCGGATCGTGGCCCTGGTCCATCCTGACAAGGGCGGCAGCGCCGAACTCACCGCCCGGGTCAATGCCGCGCGGGATGCCTTGTTGACGGCGTTGAAGGACAGTGCGTGACCCATAATTTCCACCCAACCACGCTCCGGGAATATGACATCCGCGGCGTTATCGGCGAAACACTGGGGACCGATGATGCCAAGGCCATTGGTCTGGGGTTCGGCACCCGCGTGCGCCGCGCCGGGGGCAACCGGGTCAGCGTCGGCTATGACGGCCGTCTGTCGTCACCAGCGCTGGAGGCGGCGCTGGTGGAAGGGCTGCGCGCATCGGGCTGCGATGTGGTGCGGATCGGCCTTGGCCCAACGCCGATGCTCTATTGGTCGGTGCATGAATTGCAAACCGATGGCGGCGTTATGATCACTGGCAGCCACAACCCGCCCAGCCACAACGGCTTCAAGATGATGCTCGGTCACGGACCGTTTTACGGGTCCGACATCAAGGGTATCGGCGAAATGGCAGCCACCGGGGATTGGGAAACCGGGTCGGGCGGGGTTGAGTCGGTCGATATCGCCGACCGTTATGTCGACCGACTGCTGAAGAATTTCGACGGGCATCCGTACCGGATCGCGTGGGATGCCGGGAACGGCGCGGCCGGACAGATTGTCGAGAAACTGACCGAGCGCCTGCCCGGAGAGCATGTGCTGCTGTTCACCGATATCGACGGCAATTTTCCGAATCATCACCCGGACCCGACTGAGGAAAAGAACCTGGTTGATCTGCGGGCGGCGGTTGCAGATGGTGAGCTGGACTTTGGCATTGCATTTGACGGCGATGGCGACCGGATCGGTGCCATTGACGGCAAAGGCCGGGTGATCTGGGGGGATCAACTGCTGACCATATTGGCGGAGGATGTGCTTGCCGCCGTACCGGACGCGACGATCATCGCCGACGTCAAAGCCAGCCAAGCGCTGTTCGACCATGTGGCGGCCCGGGGCGGCAAACCGCTGATGTGGAAGACTGGCCATTCGCTGATCAAGGCCAAGATGAAGGAAACCGGCAGCCCGCTCGCCGGAGAGATGAGCGGCCATATATTTTTCGCGCACGACTATTACGGGTTTGACGATGCGCTTTATGCCGCTGTCCGGCTGATCCGGGCCGTGTCGAAGCAGGGAGGGTCGCTGACCGCGCTCAAGTCGGCGATGCCGGTGATGATCAACACGCCGGAGCTGCGGTTCCAGTGCGATGATACCCGCAAATTTGCGGTGGTGGCCGAAGTGCTGGCCCGGCTGCGGGCGAGCGGTGCCAATGTGGACGAGACCGACGGGGCCCGGGTCAACACCGCCGATGGCTGGTGGTTGCTCCGGGCCTCCAACACCCAGGATGTTCTGGTTGCGCGTGCCGAAGCAGCAAGCGATGCTGCCTTGCAGCGACTGGTAGCGCAGATCGATGCGCAACTGGCGGCCAGTGGCGTAAATCGGACTGCGGTTGCAGGGCATTAGCCCCTCGATCAAAGTTTTTGTGCAGTGCAGCAAAAAATGTCTTGAAACCGAAACGCGCCTCACTTATGTTGCAGTGCAGCATGAGCAATGCAGGAGCGAATCTGATGACCACCAACCCAAATAAGCCAGCGCGCGTCCGCGGACCGAACGGGCATTTTCTGCCCCGCACCGCCGCCGTCGTTGAAGCAACGGTTGCCGTCGAAACCCCGGCCGAGGTTGTTGCCCCGGTCGTCGTCGAGACTGTTGTCGTTGAACCCGTTGCCGCAGTTGTTGTTGAAACCCCCGCGGCTGTTGCCGCCCCCCAGGAGAAAATCACCATGGCTACCAAGATCCAGGACACCGTGAAAACCCAGGCCGATGCTTTCGTCGCTCAGGGCAAGGCTGCGTTTGAGCAGGCTTCGACCCGCGCCAAGTCGGCTTTCGAGCAGGTTCAGAAGGCCGCTGGCGAGCTGAACGAATTCAACAAGGGCAATGTCGAGGCGATTGTCGCATCGAACAAGGCTGCCTTTGCCGGCGTGCAGACGATGGCGCAGGCATCCGTTGCCTACACCAAGTCGTCGGTTGAAAAGACCACCGCTGTTGTGAAGACGCTGGCCGCTTCGAAGTCGCCGAACGAATTCATCACCACCGGCACCGAATTCGCCAAGGCGCAGTTCGATGCAGCTGTTGCTGAAATGTCCAAGTCTTCGGAGACCTTTCTGAAGATCGTTGGCGAAGTGTTCGAGCCGCTGTCGAACCGCATGGCGCTGGCTGCTGACAAGGTTGCCAAGGCTGGCGCGCGCTAAACCGCGCTCCGGACGGATAGGAATCGGGCGGTGGTGAAAGCCACCGCCCTTTTTCGTTTGTATGCCCCGCCTCTTTGCGCCGCGCCTCTTGTCGCAGCCGGGGGCGGTGCCATATCATGCCGCTATGACAGATGATCCTAACCGGCGAGACGATGGCAATGGTCAAACCGGCGTTGCCACCAAAACCAAGCCGCGGACCAAACGCCCTTCGCTGTACACGGTGTTGTTGCTGAACGACGACTACACCCCGATGGAGTTTGTCGTCCTGTGCCTGCAACGGTTTTTTCGGATGGGCATGGAAGACGCCACCCGCGTCATGCTGCACGTCCACCAAAAGGGCGTCGGCGTGTGCGGTGTCTTCACCTACGAAGTCGCCGAAACCAAGGTCAACCAGGTCCTCGACTTCGCCCGAAAACACCAACACCCGCTGCAATGCACGATGGAAAAGGCGTAGGCAGGTTTCGATACCGGCGTAGCGGTCAGGTGTGCGCGTGGGCTGTTCGCCGCTACAATGTCGTTAGGCGAACAATGTCGCAACCTTTGCCAGGACGTCATCCAGTTGCGCCGGAGATAGGCTGTCCACTTTGCGACCGCCTCGCTCCGCGATGTCGAGAACACGCGGTTGATCGCAGCGAACCAGCCCTGTCGTTCTGATTCCGGAAATCTCCACACTGAATCCGATGCGGCGGGCAAACTCCCCGCCGTTGGTGATCGGAAGGACGACGGGGAGCTTCGTCACGACGTTGAATTCTGTCGGAGATACAATGAGAACCGGCCGATGCCCTTGTTTCTCCCGGCCGTGGGTGGGGTTTAACGATACCATGTAAATGTCACCGCGTTTCACAGGATTTCCCTGCCGACTGCGGGAGCGTCGAGCCACTCCCGATCGTCGGACGACCAAGTCTGATCATAGTCAGAATTCGCCAGAAGCTCGCTCAGGGTATAGCTCGGCCTCGGTGCAGCTTCGACAACAAGTCGTCCGCGATCTACGGCCAATCCAACGGGAGTACCCGCTTTCAGTTGGAGCAAATCGAGCAAAGCCGGAGGCACAGCCAACATGACCGAGCCACCAACTTTTCGGAGATTGGTCAAATGCATGCAGCCATCCTCATCTAGTTATATTTTTGTATAACCAGATGACCTGGTGAGAGCAAGTCGCACGGCAGCGTCGATGAGGCGTAACCTCCTATCGAATCGCAAAATTATGCCCGAGCGGTCCGTGTCCTGCGCCCAATTGGGGGGCGGCTTTGATGGCGGTGCGGACGTAGGTGCGGGCTTGCGCGACGGCGTCGCTCAGCGTCTGGCCTTGCGCCAGCGCGGTGGCGATTGCGCTGGCCAGCGTGCAGCCGGTGCCATGGGTGTGGCGGCTGCGGATGCGGGGGGCTGTGAACCGTTGCTCGAAATCCGGAGTGAGCAGCCAATCGACAACTTCCTCGCCGTCCAGATGGCCGCCCTTGACCAGCACGGCGCGGACACCGGTTGACACAAGTGCGCGGCCGGCGGCCAAGGCGTCGGCCTCGGTCTCGATGGTGCGCCCCGTCAGTGTCGCCAGCTCCGGGATATTGGGCGTTAGCACTGCCGCCAGCGGCAGCAGTCTGTCGATCATCGCCTGATGCGCGCTATCATCCAGAAGCGCCGCGCCGCCCTTCGCAACCATGACCGGATCGAGCACAACCGGGATGTTGGCGTCGGCGAGTACATCCGCCACCGCTGCAATCATCGCCGCCGAGCCGAGCATCCCGATCTTGACGATGTCCGCGCCGATATCGTCGATCACCGCGCGCATTTGGGCCTGCACGAAAGCCGGGGGAACCGGCAATATACCGGATACGCCAAGACTATTCTGGACGGTGAGAGCTGTCACGGCAGTCGCCGCGTAGCCACCCAGCATGGTGACGGTCTTGACGTCGGCCTGAATGCCGGCCCCGCCGCCGGAATCGGAGCCAGCGACGATCAGGACCCGGGCGATCATGCTGCCTGCCGGACGGCCTCGCAGATGCTGTCGACCACTGCGACGACAAGGGCTTCGTCCTCCCCTTCGGCCATGACTCTGATCAACGGTTCGGTGCCGGACGGTCGGATGACGAGGCGGCCCGAGCCGTTCAGTCGCGCCTCTCCGTCGGCAATCGAGGCGATGACTGTCGCATTATCCAAAGGCTTGCCGCCATCGAACCGGACATTCTTCAAGACCTGCGGCAGCGGTTCAAACTTGCGGAGCGCGACGCTCGCGGGCTGGCCGCTGTCGAGCAGGCAGGTCAGGATCTGGAGCGCCGCGACCAGCCCGTCGCCGGTGGTCGCATAGTCCGAAAGGATAATGTGTCCCGATTGCTCGCCGCCGACATTATGGCCTTTCCTCCGCATCGCCTCGAGGACATGGCGATCGCCGACCTTGGTGCGCTCCAGTTTCAAACCCTGGCTGGTCAGAAACCGCTCCAGACCGAGGTTAGACATCACGGTGGCGACCAGTCCGCCCCCGGTCAGCCGTCCCGATTTGGCCCAACTCGCGGTGATCGCCGCCATCAACTGGTCCCCGTCAACAATGTCGCCCCGCTCGTCGACGACGATCAGGCGGTCGGCATCACCGTCGAGCGCAATCCCGATATCAGCACCGACCTCGCGGACCTTGGCCTGCAGGGCGGCAGGATGGGTTGAGCCGACATGATCATTGATGTTGAAGCCGTTGGGATCAACGCCGATGGCCGTCACCTCAGCGCCCAGTTCCCACAAAGCGGTCGGTGCGACGACGTAGGACGCGCCGTGCGCACAATCGACAACGACCTTCAGGCCGTCGAGCCGAAGGCGGTCAGGGAAGGTGGATTTGGCGAAGTGGATATACCGGCCCCGCGCATCCTCAATCTTCCGCGACCGCCCGATTTGACTGGCTTTGGCAAGTCGGGGGGGGTGATCGAGCAACGCCTCAATCGACAGTTCCGCGTCATCGTCGAGCTTGAACCCGTCCGGCCCGAACAATTTGATCCCGTTGTCGTGATACGGGTTATGGCTGGCCGAAATCATGACGCCAAGATCAGCGCGCATGGACCTAGCCAACAATGCCACCGCCGGCGTAGGAAGCGGCCCGGTCATCACAACATCCATGCCGACCGAGGTAAACCCGGCGATCAGCGCTGATTCAACCATGTAGCCGCTGAGGCGTGTGTCTTTGCCGATGACGACACGATGCTTGTGGGCACCACGCAGGAAATAAGCACCGGCCGCCTGGCCGATCCGCATGGCCATTTCCGGCGTCATCGCGCCCTTGTTGGTCAGGCCGCGTATGCCGTCGGTCCCGAAATATTTTCGTCCCATGCTCCCCCCGGACGCTGAACGCCTTCAACTGCCTTATAGGCAAACCACAGATTGATGCGATACGCCCTGTGACAGAATGGCCCAAAGGAAAGATGAACTGATGCAGACACGCGCGCTGGGTGGGCAGGGACTGAACGTTTCCGCCATTGGCCTTGGCTGCATGGGGATGGCCGGTCTGTCGGGGGAAACCGGCATGTACGGCGCGGTTGATACCGCAGAGGCGATTGCGACCATCCATCATGCGCTGGATATCGGCCTCAACTTTCTCGATACCGCCGAAGTCTACGGGCCCTATGGCAATGAGGAACTGGTTGGGCAGGCCATCCGTGGTCGCCGCGCGCAGGCGGTGATTGCCACCAAATTCGGTTTCCGCATTGTCGATGGTAAAATCGTCGGGGTCGACAGCAGCCCGGGGAATATCCGCCGGGTGTGCGATGCCAGCCTGAAGCGGCTGGGGGTGGATGTCATCGACCTGTTCTACCAGCACCGGGTCGACCCTGCGGTTCCAATTGCCGAGACGGTGGGTGCGCTGTCGGAACTTGTCGCTGCGGGCAAAATCCGGTTTCTCGGGCTTTCGGAAGCCGGTCCGGACACGCTTCGCAAGGCCCACGCCGTCCACCCGATCAGCGCCCTGCAAAGCGAATATTCGCTGTGGGAGCGGACGATCGAAACCGACATTCTGCCGGTATGCCGCGAACTTGGAATCGGGCTGGTGCCGTTTTCCCCGCTCGGCCGGGGGTTTTTGACCGGCGCGGTCAGCCGGGCCGAAGACTATCCGCCAACAGACTACCGACGCCGTGACCCGCGTTACATGGGTGATAATTTCGATGCCAATATGCGGGCCGTTGCGGTCGTGCAGGCGGTGGCCGCAAGGCACGGCGCGACGTCGGCCCAGATCGCGCTCGCCTGGCTGCTGTCGCGGGGTGGGGACATTGTCCCGATCCCCGGAACCAAACGCCGCGACCGGTTGAACGAGAATGCCGGGGCCACGAATTTGACGCTGACGCCGGACGATCTGGTCGAACTGGATGCTGCGAATCCGGTCGGGGCCACAGCCGGTGAGCGATATGGCAGTGCCGCGATGATGGCGATGGTCAGGCTTTGACCGGTTAACCATTGCTCTGACCGGGAAATTTCCGTCATATTGGCCGGATGTTGCGCCAGTATGAGCTTGTTGAGCGGGTCAAGGCCTATGACCCGGACGCGGATGAGGACCTCCTCAACCGGGCCTATGTCTTTTCGATGAAGGCTCACGGCGCCCAGCTTCGTGCATCCGGCGACCCGTATTTCAGCCATCCGATTGAGGTCGCGGGCATATTGACCGAGCTGAAGCTCGATGCCGAAACCATAGCGACGGCGATATTGCACGACACGATCGAGGATACGGTCGCAACCCAGGATCAGATCGACCGGCTGTTCGGGGCCAATGTCGGTCGGCTGGTCGACGGCGTCACGAAACTGTCGCGGATCGAGACGCAGACCGAGAATGAACGGGCCGCCGAGAATTTTCGCAAATTCCTGCTGGCCATGTCGGACGATATCCGTGTGCTGCTGGTGAAGCTGGCTGACCGGCTGCACAATATGCGGACGCTGCACCACATTCCGAAAAGCGACAAGCGCCGCCGGATCGCCCGCGAGACCATGGACATTTACGCGCCGCTCGCCGGTCGCATCGGCATGTATGAGTTCATGAACGAGCTGCAGGAGCTGGCGTTCAAGGAACTGGAACCCGAAGGCTATGCGCTGGTCACCGAGCGGCTGGCGACGCTGCGGTCGGGCGGCGGCGACATGGTCAAACGCATCACCAGCGGCCTGAAACTGCTGTTGTCCCAACACGGGATCGAAGCCGATGTCAGCGGGCGTGAAAAGCGCCCCTATTCGATCTGGGCGAAAATGTCGGAGCGCCACATGGCATTCGAACAGCTTGCCGACGTGATGGCCTTCCGGATCATCGTGCACCAGCCGGAGGAATGTTACCTGGCGCTCGGCATATTGCATCGGCGCTGGAAGATGATCCCCGGTCGGTTCAAGGACTTCATCTCCACGCCGAAGAGCAACGGCTATAAATCGCTGCACACCACCCTCATCCACTCCGAAAATCGCCGGATCGAGGTGCAGATTCGCACCACCGGGATGCACCGGGAAAATGAACTCGGGTTGGCGGCACACTGGGCCTACAAACAAAAATTGAACAACGGCGAACCTGACGCCCAATATCCTTGGCTCAGCGAATTGCTCGAAATTCTCGACCATGCCGCCACGCCGGAGGAAATGTACGAACATGCCAAGCTGGCAATGTATCAGGACAATGTTTTCTGCTTCACGCCGAAGGGCGCGCTGATCCAGCTGCCCAAGGGCGCGACGCCGGTTGATTTCGCCTATGCCCTGCACACCAACCTTGGCGACACGACGGTGGGGGCCAAGGTGAACGGGCGGGTGGTGCCGCTCAGAACCCGTTTGTTGAACGGCGATCAGGTCGAAATTCTGCGGTCGAAGGCGCAGGAACCTGATCCGGCCTGGGACAGTTTCGTCATCACCGGCAAAGCGAGAGCCGCGATCCGCCGTTCGGTGCGCCACAAGCAGCGCGATGAACTGATCGAAATGGGCCTGAAGCTCTATGACGAGATCGCGTCACGGGTCACCGCACCGCTGTCGGAGGCGGCGGTTGATGCGGCGCTGAAGCGGCTGAAAATCCCGGACCGGGAATCACTGTTCGTTGCGCTGGCCAAGCAAACGGTCACCGACGAGGCATTGCTCGGCGCGTTGCTGCCCGGGGCCAAAGTCGGCAAGCGACCGGTCAAGGATGCGCGGCAGAATGCGGCGATTTCGATCCGGGGCCTGACACCAGGTGTCGCCTTCCAGCTGGCGGATTGCTGCCACCCGATTCCCGGTGACCGGATCGTCGGTCTTCGCCGCCCCGGCACCGGCATTGAAGTCCACACCATTGATTGCACGACGCTCGAACGGGAAATCGACAGCGAGTGGCTCGACCTGTCCTGGTCGCCGGACAGCGACAGCGCCGTTGCCCGTTTGCAGGCAGTGCTGAAGAATGAACCGGGGTCGCTTGCCAGTCTGACGGCGGTGCTCGCCCAGAATGGGGCCAATATCTACAATATCCACCTCCGCCACCGGGACCGGGCCTTCCACACCTTCTCCATCGATATTGAGGTGGACAATGTCGCGCATCTGACCGGGATCATCGCGGCCCTCCGCGCCACCGCCGCCATTACCAGCGTGGACCGCGTCAAGGCGTAGCGAAGCTAATTGCCCGGTGCTAAGGCAAGCCCATGACACTCGACCAAATCCTTGCTGAATTTCGTGCCGCCGATGCCTTGCTCGAGGGGCATTTCATTCTGTCATCCGGCTTGCGCAGTTCGCGCTACCTGCAATGTGCGCGGGTGCTGATGGATCCGGCGCGGGCGGAGCGCCTGTGCGCGGCACTGGCGGCGACCCTGCCACCGGACATTCGTTCCGAGGTAACGATGGTCATCGCACCGGCGATGGGTGGGCTGATCTGCGGCTATGAGCTTGCGCGCGCGTTGCGGGTGGACTCAACTTTTGTTGAGCGTCCGCAAGGGGTTTTCGAGTTGCGTCGGGGATTCTCTCTGAAACCCGGCCAAAAGGTGTTGATGATGGAGGATGTCATCACCACCGGATTGTCATCGCGGGAGGCGATCAAGGCCATTGAGGCGGCGGGTGGCAAGGTGATCGCCGGTGCGTGCCTGGTCGACCGCTCAAATGGGTCGGCGGACATCGGTGTGCCGCTGTTCTCGCTAATTCGGCTGGCGGTGCCGAGCTACACCGCCGACGCCCTGCCGCCTGAACTCGCCGCCATTCCGGCGGTAAAGCCGGGGAGCCGCGCCGCATGAACAGGCTCCGGCTCGGCGTCAATATCGACCATGTTGCGACCATCCGGAATGCCCGGGGCGGGGGACATCCCGATCCGGTGCGGGCGGCGATCATGGCAGCGGAGGCAGGGGCCGACGGGATCACCGCCCACCTTCGCGAAGATCGGCGTCACATTACCGACGGAGACATCGACCGGTTGATGGCAGAAATCGACCTGCCGCTGAATCTGGAGATGGCGGCGACCGACGAGATGCTGGCGATTGCCCTGGCGCACCGCCCGCATGCGGCCTGTCTGGTACCCGAACGCCGCGAGGAGCGGACCACGGAAGGCGGGCTGGACGCGCATGGTCAGCACAACCGGCTCGCCCCCATGATTGCGCGGTTGGGTGATGCGCGGATACGGGTCAGCCTGTTTGTCGAGCCAGACCGGCGGCAGATCGATGCGGCCCGGGCCATGGGTGCGCCGGTGGTCGAACTGCATGTCGGCCGATATGCCGCGCTGGAAGGCGACGCCCGGTTGCAGGAGCTGCGGCGACTGTCAGAGGCGTCGACCTATGCTGCGAGCCTTGGCATTGAAGTGCATGCCGGACACGGGCTGACGTTTGACAATGTCGGTGCAATTGCCGCCATCTCGGAACTTGCCGAACTCAACATCGGCCATTTTCTGATCGGCGAGGCGATTTTTCAGGGGCTGGCCCCAAGTGTCGCTGAAATGCGGCGGCTGATGGACGAAGCGCGGGTATGACCGTCATCGGGCTCGGCAATGACCTGTGCAATATCGACCGGATCGAAGCCTCGATCAGCCGGTTCGGCGACCGGTTCATCAACCGCATTTTCACGCCTGCGGAGATTGCCAAGGCCAACCGCCGGACGCTGACCCGCACCGCGACCTTTGCCAAGCGCTTTGCCGCCAAGGAAGCCTGCGCCAAGGCACTGGGCACCGGCCTTCGCAAGGGCGTGTTTTTCAAGGACATGGGCGTCGTCAATCTGCCATCCGGTCAACCGACCCTGGTGTTGACCGGTGGGGCGGCGGCACGGCTGGCACGGTTGACACCGGCAGGCATGATCGCCGACATCCATTTGACCATCACCGACGATCACCCCTGGGCACAGGCGGTCGTCCTCATCACGGCGAGACCTGCATGAGCAAGCCGAAGACGAAAACCAACTGGATCAAGGAAGCGTGGGAGCTTTTGCTGCTCGGCCTTGCCGTGCTCGGCTTTCATTCCGCCGTCGCCAAGCCATTTTATATTCCGTCGGAATCGATGCTGCCCGGGTTGCTGGTCGGTGACCGGCTGGTCGTCACCAAATGGCCCTATGGCTATAGCTATCTGTCGGTCTCCATCCCGCTGGTGAATGCCCCGATCCTGCCGCACATGAACGGTCGGCTGTTTGGCAGTGTGCCGGAACGTGGTGACATTGTCGTGATCAAGCAACCGGTCAATCACGAGGATTATATCAAGCGTGTCGTCGGCCTTCCCGGTGACACCATCCAGATGGTCGGCGGCAAATTGGTGATCAACGGCATTCCGGTGAAGCGGGAGGTGTTGGCACCCGTTGAACTGGTTGAATCGCCGAACACCAGCTGTGGACGTTACCCGCAATATCAGGCGTTGCGCGCCGATGGGGTTGCGGTGTGCCGCTATCCGCAGGTCCGCGAAACCCTGCCCGGCGGGCGCAGCTTTGTGACGATTGATGCCGAGCCGGAGGGGATGTTGGATGACACCTTGCCGGTCATGGTCCCGGAAAACGCCATCTTCGTCATGGGGGACAACCGCGACAATTCCGCCGACAGCCGGGTCGATCCCAATCCGCCGGGAAATGGCATTGGCATCCTGCCGATCGAGAATGTTGTTGGCCGGGCCGAATTTATCACTTTCTCGCTCGACGGGTCGTTTCTCTTCACCAGCCCTTCGACCTGGTATCAGCAGTTCCGCTCCGGGCGGGCCTTCACCACCCTGAGACCGGGGGATGACGGCTGACATGACGGATCGCGCGCCCAGCCCGGTTGAATCGCATGATCCGGTCATCCGGACCGCGTTCAAACAAGCCATGGTCTGGCTGGGCCTGGCCGCCGCAATGTGGCTGGCATGGCGGTTGGCGCAACCACTGCTGCTGATCCTGATGGGACTTGTTGTCGCTGCGGGTCTCGACGGTGGCAGCCGTCTGCTCGGCAAGGTCTGGAATGGTCCGCATGCCGTGCGATTGGTGATCGTCGCGCTGTTGCTGGCGGGGATTATCGGCGGTTTTCTGTTTTTCGCAGGGTCGGCGCTGATCGGACAAGCCGGTGCGCTCGGCCAGACGCTGGAGGTGCAGATTGCCCGCCTGTCGGCTGCGATGGAGGCTTGGGGTATCGGGCCGATAAGCGAACCGAGTGGATCGCATGGCGCGCTGCCAGGTTTGCTGGCGCAGCTTTTTGGCTCGATCGGTGATGTGACACGCTTTGTCGGCAGTGCAGCCGGTACGCTCGGCAGCCTATTGTTCATCATCGTGGTGGGCCTGTTCGTCGCCGCTGAACCACGACTCTATGAACGAGGTATCGCATGGCTGACCCCTCGTCATTCCCGCGACCGAGTTGCGCAGACCACCACCGACATTGCCGCCATGCTGCGCCGCTGGGTCGGCTACCGGTTCATCGCGATGCTGAGTGACGGGATCATGACAGCCATCGGCCTGTTCATCGCCGGTGTACCGCTGGCTGGCTTGCTGGCCCTGATTTCCGGGATGCTGGCCTTCATCCCGAATTTCGGGTCGCTGTTTGCCGGTGGGATCATCCTGCTGGTCGGGCTGAGCGCCGGTCCGGAAATGGCTGCTATCGCGCTTGGTACCTATGTCATCGTCCAGCTGATCCAGGGCAATCTGGTTACAACGGCGGTCGAGCGCCGCGCGGTTGACATCGCCCCGGCCACGACGCTGGCCGCTCAGCTGCTGTTCGGGGCCTTGTTCGGGTTGATGGGATTGATGCTCGCCAATCCGATTGTCGCGGCGTTGAAAGTCGCGCTCGACCGGCCAAAGCCCGTTGTCTGATGCTGTTTGATCCACTGCGGACGCTGGCGCCGGCGGACCTGACTTGTGGCGAAGTTAGGCTGGACTACCTGGCTGATACCCACCGCGAGGGATTGCGGGCCGCCTGTGCTGCCGACACCGAAATCTGGACAACGCTCTATCCGGTGTCGATGGTGGGCACGGATTTTGATCGTTGGTGGGACCGAGAAATATCCGGACCTCGCATCATTTTTGCGGTTCTGCACCGGGGGCAGGTCGTCGGCACGACGAGTTATCTGAACCTGGCACCCGACGATGCGACGCTCGAGATTGGCGGCACCTATCTCGCACCCTCGGTGCGCGGGACGCGGGTCAATGATGCGATGAAACGGCTGATGTTGGAAGCGGCTTTTGCCGCTGGTGCGCGGCGGGTGGAATTGCGTGTTGATGCGATCAACCAGCGGTCCCGTGGCGCAGTCACCAAGCTCGGCGGTCACCTTGATGGGATTTTGCGCGCACACCGCATCACCTGGACCGGTCGGTTGCGGGACACTTGCGTCTTTTCAATCCTTGCCGACGAGTGGCCTGCCGCGCGAGATCGGCTTGACGCCATTTTGAGGGGATGACGCGGTCTAGACCGGCCCTATGATGGGCTGAATTTCACCTTTGGGAGACAGTTTGATGCCGTTTGTCCGTAGCGATGTTCAGGGTGTTCTCACCATGCTGGACGCATCACCCGCGCCCAAGATGCATGAAGTTGATGCCGCGACCGCGCGCATGATGATGCGGACGATGGGACAACTGACTGAGCTTCCCCGGGGGGAGTTGGCGCGGGTGGAAGATTTCACCATCGCCTCGCCACACGGTCATCCGATCCCGGCGCGGCTCTATTCGACCGTTGCCAAGGGCGGTCCTGCCGCCCCGGTGCTGGTTTTCTATCACGGTGGCGGCTGGGTCATCGGTGACCTTGAAACGCATGATCCGCTCTGCGCTGAAATCTGTCGTGGGCTGGGTATGACGGTCGTGTCGATTGACTACCGACTGGCGCCGGAACACCGGTTCCCGGCGGCGACCGAGGATTGCCTGGCCGCAACCCGCTGGGCCGCTGCATCTCCGGCGGAAATCGGTCATGCCGTCAGCGGATTGGTGCTGGCGGGGGATAGCGCCGGCGGCAATTTGACGGCGGCCTGTTCGCAGGCGCTGCACGGCAAACTGCCGGTGCCAATCCTGGCGCAGTGGCTGATCTACCCTGGCGTCGACATGACCGCCGAGGAGGGGTCGATGAAGGAATTTGCCGACGGCTACCTGCTGACCGAGGCCAGCATGATCTGGTTCATGGATCATTATTTTGGCGACCAGCCCGAAGCCGCCCGGATGCACGCCTATGCGTCACCGATGCACGGGGCGGATTTCGCCAATCAACCGCCGTCGCTGGTGTTCACGTGCGGGCTCGACCCGTTGCGTGATCAGGGCCGCGACTATGCCGCTAAGCTGATCGGGCACGGCATCCCAACGGTGTTTCGGGAGGCGGCGGGTCAAATCCACGGCAGTTTCAATCTGCGCATGGCGATCCCCAGCACGCAGGATGACCTCCACGGCTGCCTTGGGGCGCTGAAGGCGATGGTCGGCGAAGCCCAGGCAGCAGCGGCGTAGCCACAACCCATGAACCGACCTCCGATTGATCCGAAGCACCCGTCCGGCCTGCCCTACCGGGCCGGCGTCGGCGTCATGCTGCTCAACGCCGCCAACCAGGTGTTTGTCGGGCAGCGGCTCGATTCGTCGCTGGAGGCCTGGCAGATGCCGCAGGGTGGGATCGACGACGGTGAAGACCCGCGCACCGCCGCCTTCCGTGAGTTGGAGGAGGAAACCGGCGTTCCGGCGCATCTGGCCGAGATCATCGGGGAGAGCGCGGGGTGGCTGACCTATGATCTGCCAGTCGACCTGATTGGTACGATCTGGAAGGGGCGCTACTGCGGGCAGCGTCAGAAATGGTTTGCGATGCGGTTCCTTGGCAGCGACGCCGATGTGGTGCTGGACAGGCATCACGCCGAATTTGCCGCGTGGCGCTGGTCACCGGTTGTGGACCTGCCCCGGCTGATCGTGCCGTTCAAGGTTGGGCTCTACTCCCTGATTGTTGCAGAGTTTGCGCATCTGACCGCCTGCGACACGAACGCCGTGGGTTCCTTGGCCCGCGACAGCGGCCTATAAGCCGGGAATGGCCAAGGACAAACGCCCGCTGGTGCTCGTGCTGAACGGGCCGAATCTCAATCTGCTGGGGACGCGCGAGCCTGAAATTTACGGCCGCGCAACCCTCGACGATATTGCCGAAATGCTTGAGGACCGGGCGAAGACCCTGGGTTTCCAGGTTGATATCCGTCAGTCCAACCATGAAGGCCATTTGATCGACTGGCTGCACGAGGCCCAGTCGCGCGGTGCGAAGGCGGTGATCCTGAACGGCGCGGGGTTAACTCACACTAGCGTGTCGCTGCGGGATGCGATTTCCAGCATCAAGGTCCCGGTGATCGAGGTTCACCTGTCCAACCCGCACGCCCGGGAGGCTTTTCGCCACAAAAGCTATGTGTCGCAGGTCGCCAAAGGTGTGATCGCCGGATTTGGCGCCCAAGGCTATCTGCTGGCGCTGGACGCCGCCGCCGGACTCTGACAATCAAACCCCAGCCGAAACCAACAACGAGGGACGCAATGGCCGACAAGACATCCGGGCCGGGCACGATGCAGATCGATGCTGCGCTGGTCCGCCAGCTCGCCGAAATGCTGGATGAGACCCGGTTGACCGAGATTGAGGTTGAGGATGGCGACCGCCGAATCCGGGTGGCGCGGCATGTGCAGGTTGCAGCTGCCCCCGCCCCGGTTGCCGCCGCTGCCCCTGCGCCCGCGGTGTCCGTGGCCGCTGCTGCCCCATTGCCCAGCGCCGCGTCGAGCGATGCCGCAGCCAACCCCGGCGCGGTCAAGTCGCCAATGGTCGGCACTGTTTATCTGTCACCCGAACCCGGTGCGCCAAACTATGTCGAGGCGGGGTCGACGGTGAAGGCCGGCGATACGCTGGTGATTATCGAGGCGATGAAGGTGATGAACCCGATCGTCGCGCCCCGGGCCGGTCGCATTGCCAAAATATTGGTCGTTAACGAGCAGCCGGTCGAGTTCGACACGCCGCTCATCGTCATCGAATAACATGTTCAACAAGGTCCTGATCGCCAATCGCGGCGAGATCGCGCTGCGTATCCACCGTGCGTGCCATGAAATGGGCATCAAGACGGTCGCAGTCCATTCAACTGCGGATGCGGAGGCGATGCATGTCCGGCTTGCAGATGAAGCGGTGTGCATCGGGCCGCCGTCGGCCACCGACAGCTATCTGAATATCCCGAACATCATTTCAGCGGCCGAAATCACCCACGCCGACGCAATTCATCCGGGCTACGGCTTCCTGTCGGAAAACGCTCGTTTTGCCGAGATTGTCGAGCAGCATAATATCGGCTGGATCGGCCCGAAGCCTGAACATATCCGCACGATGGGCGACAAAATCCAGGCGAAGGTGACGGCGGCAGCATTGGGTCTGCCGCTGGTTCCTGGCTCCGACGGGCCGATAGACTCGATCGGTGAGGCCAAGAAAATCGCGGCGCGGGTCGGCTACCCGGTGATCATCAAGGCAGCCTCCGGCGGTGGCGGTCGCGGGATGAAGGTCGTGACCGGTCCGGACGAGCTCGAACAATTGATGCAGCAGGCGGGGTCGGAGGCAAAGGCCGCCTTTGGCGACGCCACCGTCTATCTCGAAAAATATCTCGGCGATCCGCGCCACATCGAGTTCCAGATTTTCGGCGACGGCAAAGGCAATGCCATCCATCTGGGTGAGCGCGATTGTTCGCTGCAGCGCCGCCACCAGAAGGTGCTTGAAGAAGCACCGTCGCCGACCATCACCGCAAAACAGCGTGAAGAGATGGGCGGTATCGTCGCCAAGGCGATGGCCGATATGGGTTATCGCGGGGCCGGAACCATTGAGTTCCTGTACGAGGGTGGCAAATTCTACTTCATCGAAATGAACACCCGTCTGCAGGTCGAACATCCGGTGACCGAGGCGATTACCGGGCTTGATCTGGTCCGGGAGCAGATCCGCATCGCCTGGGGCCACCCGCTGACGCTGCGGCAGGAGGATGTGCAGTTTCGCGGCCACGCCATCGAATGCCGGATCAATGCCGAGGACCCGGCGACCTTTGCCCCGTCCCCCGGGACCGTGAAGCAATATCATGCCCCCGGCGGGATGAACGTCCGCGTCGATAGCGGGCTGTATGCCGGTTACCGGATCCCGCCTTACTATGACTCGATGGTCGCCAAACTGATCGTCTATGGCACCACCCGCGCCGGGGCCTTGCGGCGGCTGCGGCGGGCGCTGAAGGAATTTGTGATCGACGGCGTCAAAACCACGATCCCGCTGCATCAGGCGCTGCTCGATGACCCGGAATTCCAGGAGGGCGAGTACACCATCAAATGGCTCGAAGACTGGTTGGCAAAGCGCGCTGCGGAATAGAGGCGGGCTTTTTCTTTCACCGAACCCATCGACGGAAAATCGTCAGGGTGACACCGCACGACCGCCCGCTATCCTCCCATTCAACGAACGCTAGGGGGATAGGATGACCAGTTTTTCACGCCGTCGGTTTCTGGAGGCTGCGGCGACGTTGGCGGCGGTGGCACCGCTTTCGGGGGTCGATGCCCGGGCGATGCCGCTGGATGCGACCGCGATGGCGGACGCACTCACCAGGGGCCGGACAACCAGTTCCGCGCTGGTCGAGGCCGCCATCGCGCGGCTGGAGCGGGTCAACCCGAAGATCAACGCGGTGTCATTCAAGGACTATGACCGGGCCAGAGCACTGGCGGCCCGCCGACCGGGCGGACCGCTCGCCGGTATCCCGACCTTGGTGAAGGAGCTTGCGGCGCAGAAGGGTCTTCCCTGGACCGAAGGTGCGCGGGCCTACAAAGACCGGATCGCCGACAAGGACACGCCGATTGTGACCGTCATGGCGGAGGCCGGGCTGGTTTCGATTGGCCGTTCGACCAGCCCCGAATTTGGATTGACGGCGACCGGGGAGGCGCTGGTCAATGGTCCGACCCGCAATCCGTGGAATCTCGATCATTCGTCGGGCGGCTCGTCAAGCGGAGCGGCGGCAGCGGTGGCAGCGGGGGTTGTGCCGTTTGCCCATGCGTCCGACGGGGGCGGCTCGATCCGCATTCCGGCGTCCTGCAACGGTCTTGTCGGGTTGAAGCCGTCGCGGGGCCGGACACGGGATGCGGTGAAGCTGACCCGGATCGTCAATATCAGCGTCAATAATTGCGTGTCCCGCACGGTGCGCGACACCGCCGCCTGGTTTGCGGCCATCGAAGCGACTGGTCCCGATGCCAATTATCCGCCATCCGGGTTGGTGACCGGCCCGTCCGGCCAGAAACTGCGGATCACCGCGGCGGCGGTCAATGCGGCGGGATTGATGCCCGATGCCGATGTGATGGCGGTGTTTGAAACGGCGCGTCGGATGCTCACCAAATTTGGCCACCAGGTCACCGACGGCAAGCCGAACTGGGATGGCGCATCGGTCAGCGATGCCTTCCTGACGCTGTGGGGCACCGGGGCCGGCATGAACATCCAGGCGGTCAGCAAATATCTGGGGCGGGCGGCGGGTCCGGACGATTTGGAACCGCTGACTTTCAGCATGGCCGCCATTGGCACCAAAGGCGGTGAGGCCGGACTGGCCAAAGCGCTTGCAACGCTGACCGACCTGCAGCAACGCTATCTATCACAGTTTGAAACGATTGATATTTTCATGACCCCGGTGCTCGGCAAGCCGCCCGCCCGCATCGGCGAATTTGCACCGACGGTGCCCTACCAGCAGATGGCCGACCGCCTCGCCGCCTATGTCGGGTATACACCGGTTGAAAATGTCGTTGGGGCGGCGTCAATCTCTCTCCCGATTGGTGAGAGCCGCAGTGGCCTGCCCATCGGCATCCAGTTTGCGACCAAACCCGGCGGGGAACGGGTCCTGCTCGAACTGGCCTATGCGTTGGAACGCGAGCTGGAATGGTATCGGCGCAAGCCACCGCTCTGGGTTGGCGGATGACGGTCACCATCTACCACAATCCGGCCTGCGGCACGTCCCGCAACACCCTCGCCGCGATCCGGGCGACGGGTCAGGAACCGGTCATCGTCGAATATCTGAAGGCCGGGCTGGATGCGGCGGCGATCACGGATCTGTTGGGGAAACTGGGCGTTGGACCACGCGACATCCTGCGGCGGATGGGGACACCCTATGACGATCTCGGGCTGGATGATCCGGCGTGGACAGACCCGCAGCTGATCGATTTCATGGTCCGGCACCCGGTGCTGATTCAGCGACCAATTGTCGTGACGGCCAAGGGTGCCCGCCTTTGCCGTCCAGTGGAGCGGGTTCACGACATTCTTTAGCGGTGCAGCCCTGATGGACAATCGCCGACCCGTCACTATATCCAAGTGACAGAGTGAGACGAGGTGCAGGATGCGGTTTTTCCGAGGACTTTGGCGCGTGCTGGTCGGGGTCAAGGACGGGCTGGCGCTGATCCTGCTGTTGCTGGTGTTTGTCGGCCTGTGGGGTGCAACCCGAGGCGCTGCGCCGGCGGTCGTCCCATCGGGCAGTGCCCTTGTTCTCAACCTCGAAGGCGCACTGGTCGATCAGTCGAGTGAACGCGGGCTGGGCGTTTTGCTGTCGGGCGGTGAGTCGCCGATCCCGCAGGTCCGGGTTCGGGACGTGATCGAGGCCATTCACCGCGCGACCGTCGATGACAATATCAAGTCCATCGTTCTCGATCTCGACCTGTTCATGGGCAGCGGCCAGGCCAATCTGCAGGCGGTTGGCGAAGCCCTTCGCGCCTTCAAGGCCAAGGGGAAGCCGGTCTATTCCTACGGCACCGCCTATGTGGATGACGGCTATTATCTGGCCGCACATGCCAACGAGGCTTGGGTTGATCCACTGGGCGGTGTCCTCCTGAGCGGGCCGGGCGGGTCCAATCTCTATTTTAAGTCGGCGCTTGACCGGCTTGGGGTTGATGTGGAGGTCTTCAAGGTCGGCACGTTCAAGTCGGCGGTCGAACCCTATGTTCGGGCCGATGCCTCTCCTGAAGCCAGAGCCGCCAACCAGACTTTGGTCGATACCTTGTGGGACAGCTACACCGCAGATGTTCAGGCTGCTCGTCCCAAGTTGAAGATTGATGCAACGCTCGCCAATCTGCCTGACCGGATCAAGACTGCCGGGGGTGATTTTGCCAAGGCCGCGCTGAAGGACGGACTGGTTGATCGGATTGGAACCCGCGCTTCCTTCGGCAAGGAAATGGCCAAGCGGGTCGGGGAGGGCGAGGATGGCCGTCCCGGCAGCTTCAACGCCATCCAGTTTGGCGATTATCTGAACGCCTCGTCCCCGGTCCGGGATCGCAGCGGGTCAGCCATCGGGATCGTCTATGTCGCGGGCGAAATTGTCGATGGGGAGGCTCCCCCTGGAGTGGCCGGGGGTGACACGATTGCCGAACTGATCGCGGATGCGACAGCGGATGACGACATCAAGGCGCTCGTGGTCCGGATTGATTCACCCGGCGGATCGGTCACGGCATCCGAACGGATCCGGCAGGCGATGCTTGAAGCCAAGGCCGCCGGGCTTCCGGTCGTCGCCTCCATGGGGCCGGTTGCGGCGTCTGGCGGCTATTGGGTGGCGATGGCGGCCGACGAAGTGTTTGCCGAACCTTCAACCATCACTGGCTCAATCGGTGTTTTCGCGGTCATCCCGACCTTTGCCGGGACGCTGGACAAGCTCGGCATTGGGGCCGACGGCGTCAAAGCTACGCCTTATTCGGGGCAGCCTAACGTGCTTGAAGGCCTGAATTCAGGTACCCGCATGCTGCTGCAAGCCTCGGTTGAGGATATCTATCGGCGCTTCACCGGCATGGTGGCGAAGGCCCGTCGTCTCACCCCCGCGCGGGTTGACGAAATCGGCCAGGGCCGGGTCTGGGCCGGTGGCACGGCGCATCAACTTGGGCTGGTGGACCGTTTGGGTGGCATGGAAGCCGCGATCGGCGCCGCCGCCAAACGCGCCAGCCTTGACCCAGCCACAGCGCGGACCGTTGATGTTGAGGCGCAGCCGGATTTCCTGACCCAGCTGATTGAACGCAGCCTTGGTTCGGTCAAAGGCAGCGGCGGCGACGTCTATGCCCGCATCCTGCGACTGTCACAGGTCAGGGCCAAATCGCAGATCAATGATGCGCTCCGCCTGTCGGGAGGGGCGACCATTCAAGCGCGCTGCCTGACCTGCGCCGGTCTTGGCACCTTGAATGTCGCACCGGTGAACCGTGAGGCATGGCGGTTGCCGCTGGTGAAGGAGCTGGTGCCGCTCAACTGATCGGATAGCTGGCTCTATCCTTCGCGGTACCCGGGGAGTTTCCAGCCCTTTGCCAGTGCCCCGGCCCGGAGGCCGAAGCCTGCCGATGCGCCGATCAGTCCGGCAATCAGCGGCGGCATTCCGGCGGCTGCCAGGCCGATAAATGCCGCTGCCGCAAGCGCGGCTGCTGAGACATAGATTTCGCGGCGGAGCAGGATCGAGGGTTCGCCTGCCAGGACATCGCGGACGATGCCGCCAAAGCTGGCGGTCAGCACGCCCATGACGATGGAGGCGAGGGGCGGCACGCCGACAGATGCCGCTTTGGCTGCGCCGACGACGGCATAAACCGCCATGCCGATGGCATCCATCCAGAGCAGCGCCGCAAAGGGCCAGCGGTTGGCCCGCGTCAGCCAGACTGCCGCCGCAATGCCGAGGCAGACCGCGAGATAGGCGTTGTTGTGGACCCAGAATACCGGCACGCCGATCAGCAGATCCCGGAGCGTGCCGCCTCCCACCCCGGTGACGCTGGCGAAAAAGGCGAAGGTGACGATGGTATGCTTTGCCCGCGCCGCCGCCAACGCCCCCGATGCCGCGAACACGGCAACACCGGCATAGTCGAGCCAGGCAAGGGTGGCGGCGGCGGTCAGCATCAAAGGCTCAGCCGACCTTCGCTTTGATCCGGGCGTCGATCACCTGTTCCAGCACGGTGAGCGGCATAGAGCCAAGCCGCAGAACCTCATGGAAATCCCGGGGATCATAGCGCGCACCGAGTGCGCCCTTGTACCGGTCGCGCAGCTTTGCCCATTGGGTATGGCCGATCTTGTAGCTGAGCGCCTGTGCAGGGCCGACGCTGTACCGCTCGCACTCCCGCTGCGACCGGCCCCGGGCAAAGCCGGTGGAGGCGACCATATAGTCCGTCGCCTTTTCCAAGCTCCAGCGCTTGTAGTGGATGCCGGTATCGATCACGAGCCGCGCTGCGCGGAACAGGAAGGATTGCAGATAGCCGGCCCGGCCAAGCGGATTGCCTTCGTACAGCCCCAGCTCGTCGGCCACCTGTTCGGCGTAGAGCGCCCAGCCCTCGCTATAGGCAGAAAAGCCACCCCGCTTGCGGATGAGCGGGATATCGCCCGATTCCTGGGCCAAACTGATCTGCAAATGGTGGCCCGGTGAAGCCTCGTGATAGGTCAGGGTCGGCAGCCCGTACTTCGGCCATTCGTGCGTGTCCTTGAGGTTGATGTAATAGGCCGCCGGACGGGAGCCATCGAGGGCAGCGCCGTTGTAATAGCCGTTCGATGCGCCATCCTGGATGAACACCGGCACCCGGCGAACCTCAATCGGGGCTTTGGGAAGCGTCGCGAACACCTGCGGCAGGAGCGCATTTGCGACCCTGATCTGCTCATTCAGTGATTCAAGCAGTGCCGCGCGACCGGCATCGTCATTGGCATAAAGCTGGTCCGGTCGGCGATTGAGCGCGGTCAACCGGTCGCCGACGCTGCCGGTGGTCATGCCCTGCGACGACAGGATGGCATCAATCTGGGCGCTGATTTCAGCGACCTGATCCAGACCGATCTGATGAACCTCTGCCGGGGTATAGTTGGTGGTGGTCGAGGATTTGACTCCGGCGGCGTAATAGGCGTCGCCGTCCGGCAGCCGCCAGACACCGGCTTCATGGGTTGCCTTGGCCCGGAGCGCCGCAATGGTTTCGATATGGCGGTCGAGCGCGGGAAACACCTTCCCCTCGACAATCGCCTTTGCCCGGCTGCCATAGTCGGTCGTCAGTCCGGCGGCCTTTGCGCGGCGGACGACGGAGCCAACCAGGATGGTTTCTGCTGCAGGCTGACCGCGCAGCGCCTTCAACTGCTGAAGGGTGACGTCGAGCGCGAAATCGGGTGCGAAAATCCCACGCGCCGCGTCGGCCTTCTGGCGGTCAAGGCTCTGGTCCAGCGCCACGGCAAAGCCTTCGACCCGGGCCAGATAGCTTTCGGCATCATCAGCCGTGGCGATCCTGTGCTGCGAATCGAGGAAATCCGGGATGCTGCGGTAAGGCCCCTGCTGCTGGGAAATGACATAGGGCTGAAAATTCCCGCCCGCCGAGCCGAAGGTGAACCGTTCATTGTCGGTGACAGTGCGGCCAAGCTGGAATTTCACCACGTCATAGTCGAGCGCCGACCCGGCAGAGAGTGCGGCCCGATCAACCTTCATCAGGCGCGCCAGTTGATCGCGGGCCTGTGCGAGCCGCTTTGCCTTGCCGGCGGCGGAATAATCATCGAGCCGAGATTTCAGTGCCGCCCTGTCGCCCTTGTCGAGACCATAGCCGGTGGCGCTTTGCGGACTGGCATCGACGCCTTCGTAGAAAAACTGGTCGAGCAGCGCTGCCAATCCGGCGTCGGCACCTGTTGCGGCGCGGAGCGCGGACGGGGTTGCGCTGATCAGGGCAGCTGCGCTGGCGGATGCCAGGAATTCACGGCGTTGCATGTTGGCCTCTTGTCCAAACGGGATGATGGCAGCAGCTTAGCCAGCGTTGGCAGCGCCCGATAGACTGTTGCTTGCACGGGGTTGAGCAGTACCATGGCCGGATGAAGCAGCGTGGCTGGGAATTCTGGGTCGACCGTGGCGGTACCTTCACGGACATCGTGGCACGGTCACCGACCGGAGAGCTGATCGTGCGGAAGCTGCTGTCGGAGGACCCGGAACGATATCGGGACGCTGCGGTTGCCGGCATTCGGGCGATCATCGGTGATGCGGATACCGCAATCGACGCTGTCAAAATGGGGACAACTGTTGCCACCAACGCCTTGCTGGAGCGGCGGGGGGAGCCGGTCCTGCTGGCGATCACGCGCGGGTTTCGCGACGCGCTGCGCATCGGCAATCAGGCACGCCCCAAATTGTTCGACCGGCAGATCAAATTGCCAACACCGCTCTATCAGGACGTGATCGAGATTGATGAACGGGTCAGTGCCGAGGGGGAGGTTTTCCGGGGCGTTGACACCGCCGGTGCACGACAGGCCATGGCAGCGGCCTATTCGCGAGGGCTGCGCGCCGTCGCCATCGTGCTGATGCACGCCGACCGTTATCCGGCGCACGAAGCGGTATTGGCGGCAATCGCGCGCGATATCGGGTTCACGCAACTCTCGGTCAGCCACGATATGGCCCGGCTGATCAAGCTGATCCCGCGCGGTGATACCGCGGTGGTCGATGCCTATCTGTCGCCGGTGCTGCGGCGCTACGTTGATCAAGTAAGCGGCGAGTTGGGGCGGACGCGGTTGTTGTTCATGCAGTCCAGTGGTGGTCTGGTCGCCGCCTCGGCATTTCGGGGCAAGGATGCGGTCCTGTCGGGACCGGCGGGCGGTATCGTCGGGATGGTCAAGACCGCGGAGGCGGCTGGCTATCAGCGTCTGGTTGGCTTCGACATGGGGGGAACCTCGACCGATGTTTCCTGGTACGCCGGCAGCTATGAGCGGTCGGAGGAGACCGAGGTTGCGGGCGTCCGGCTGCGCGCACCGATGCTCGCTATTCACACAGTCGCGGCTGGCGGGGGATCGATCTGCACCTTTGACGGCGCCCGGCTGCGGGTCGGGCCGGAATCGGCAGGGGCAGTACCGGGACCGGCTTGCTACCGGCGCGGCGGGCCGCTGACGGTCACCGATTGCAATGTCCAACTCGGCAGGTTGCGACCGGAGTTCTTTCCGTCCCTGTTCGGCCCGAACGGGGATCAGCCGATTGATACCGAGGCGGTGCGGCAGCGCTTTGCCGAACTCACAACGGTAACCGGCCTGTCTGCGGACGCACTGGCGCACGGGTTTCTGGCGATTGCCGTTGACAGCATGGCCCGCGCCATCAAGCGCGTGTCGGTCGAACGGGGGCATGATGTCGCCGATTCGACCTTGGTCTGCTTTGGCGGTGCGGCGGGGCAACATGCCTGCATGGTTGCCGATGCGCTGGAAATCGGGCGGATCATGATCCATCCGCTCGCCGGGGTGCTGTCCGCCTATGGCATGGGTCTGGCCGACCTTCGGGTGACGCGCCAGGACGGTGTCGGCACCGATGTGGCACTTGGCGGCTGGGACCCCGTGGCGGCCGATGCCGTCGCAGCTGCCCGGGCCGAACTGGCAGCGCAGGATATTCCCGTTGCCTATGTCTCGGTCGAGCAGCGCGCCCGGCTGAAATATGCCGGAACCGATGCGCCGCTGGAATTGCCGCTCGCGCCTGCCATGCGCGCGGCGTTCGATGCGCTCCACCTGCAACGGTTCGGCTTCAGCGACCCGACCCGTGCGGTGCTGCTCGATGCCCTTGTGACCGATGCGGTCGGGCATGTTCAGACCCCAGACTCAACTCCGTTCATCCCGAGCGAAGGCGAGGGACCCAGTTCCAGAATGGGTGCGTCCCTCGACTTCGCTCGGGATGAGCGGGGCTTGGTGACTGTTGAACGTGGAGCGCTTTCACCCGCTAACCCCCTGTCGGGGCCTGCGATCATCACCGACGCGACTGGTACCACCTGGGTTGAACACGGCTGGGCAGCGCGGGTCGATGCAGCGCGCAACCTGATCCTGGAGCGCGTCGTCCCGCTCGAACGGCGGACCGCAATCGGGACCGAGGTGGACCCGGTGCGGCTTGAACTTTTTGCCAACCGGTTCATGGGAATTGCGGAGGCGATGGGGGCCGCCCTTCAGGCCACCGCCTATTCGGTCAACATCAAGGAACGGCTGGATTTTTCCTGCGCGCTGTTCGACCAGACCGGGGCCTTGATCGCCAACGCGCCGCACATGCCGGTGCATCTGGGGTCGATGGGGGACAGCGTCAAGGCGGTGATGGGTCGCGCCAGATCGGATCGCGGCATCCGGGACGGCGACGCCTATATGCTGAACGCGCCGTACAATGGCGGCACCCACCTTCCCGACGTCACCGTGATCGCGCCGGTCTTCGATGCCGGAGAACTGGCTTTTTGGGTGGCGGCGCGCGGGCACCAGGCTGATATCGGCGGAATCACGCCGGGGTCGATGCCACCCACCAGCCGGACGGTGGCGGAGGAAGGCGTGCTGATCGATGACGTGCTACTGGTTGACGCCGGGCATTTTCTGGAACGCGAAACCACCGCCCTGCTTTCGTCCGGCCCGTGGCCTGCCCGCAATCCGGCGCAGAACATCGCCGACCTGAAGGCCCAGGTCGCCGCCTGCGCCACCGGTGCCGCCGAACTGCGCCGCTTGGTCGCCGAAGTCGGACGTGATGTGGTCACCGCCTATATGGGGCACGTACAGGACAATGCGGCGGAGGCAGTGCGCCGGGTGATCGACAAGCTCGCCGATGGGCAATTTCGCTACGAACTGGACAATGGTGCCGTCGTGCAGGTTGCGATCCGTGTGGACCGCAAGGAGCGCACCGCTCGGGTCGATTTCAGCGGCACAAGTCCGCAGCAGCCAAACAACTTTAACGCGCCCCTGTCGGTGACCCGCGCGGCGACCCTTTATGTGTTCCGCGCGCTCGTCGATGATGATCTGCCGCTGAATGATGGTTGCATGCGCCCGATTGAACTCATCGTACCGGACGGCTCGCTGCTCAATCCGCGCTATCCCGCCGCCGTCGTTGCGGGCAATGTTGAAACCAGTCAGGTCATCTGCGACGCGCTGTACGGTGCGATGGGGGTCATGGCGGCAAGTTGCGGGACGATGAGCAATTTTACGTTCGGCAATGACCGGCACCAATATTATGAAACCATCGCCGGTGGGTCAGGGGCGGGGTCGGATTTTGATGGGACGGGGCCGGTGCAAACCCATATGACCAACAGCCGCCTGACTGATCCGGAGGTGCTGGAGACGCGATTTCCGGTGGTGTTGGAGGAGTTTTCGGTCCGATCGGACTCAGGCGGGCAGGGTCGTCACCGGGGCGGTGACGGCGCAATTCGGCGCATCCGGTTCCGGGAAGCGATGACCGCCAGCATCTTGTCCAACCGGCGGCGGGTGCCGCCATTCGGCCTGGCTGGCGGCAAAACCGGTAAGGCCGGTCGCAATGCCGTTGAACGGGTGGACGGCAGGGTCGAGGAGCTTGGGCCAACCGAAATGGTGGAGGTTGCGGTGGGGGATATGTTCGTGATCGAAACGCCGGGTGGCGGGGGATTTGGTCGATGCTGACCCTTCTTGGCATCGCCGTCATCGTTGCGGGCTTCGTGTTGCGCATCAACGCCTTGCTGGTTGTCGCGGTTGCGGCTTTGGTGACGGGGCTTGCCGCCGGGTTGGATCCGCTCGCGGTCATCGCTGCCTTTGGCAAGGCCTTCAACGATGCCCGGTATGTCAGCGCGGTATGGCTGGTGCTGCCGGTGATCGGGCTGTTGGAGCGGGCCGGTTTGCAGGAACGCGCGAAATTGTTGATCGGCGGCATCCGGGCAGCGACGGTCGGACGGCTGTTGCTCGCCTATTTTGTCATCCGTCAGCTGACGGCGGCGGTCGGGCTGCATTCGGTCGGCGGACAGGCCCAAACGGTTCGCCCGCTGGTTGCCCCGATGGCGGAGGCCGCTGCTGAACGCGAAGCAACATTGACCGATGCCGAGCGCGAAAAGGTCCGGGCGATGGCAGCGGGCACCGACAATATCGCGCTGTTCTTCGGAGAGGACATCTTCCTCGCGATAGCCTCAATCCTGCTGATCAAGGGCTTTCTGGAGGCCAATGGCATTATCGTCAGCCCCCTGGAATTGTCGCTCTGGGCGATCCCCACCGCCATTGTTGCGCTGGTGGTGCACGGGACCCGGTTGCTGCGGTTCAAGCCGGGAGCGGCGAAATGATCACGCTCGCCACAGTCTATCTTCTCGCCGGATTGATGTTCGGCGGCGTGGCGGTCGCCTCCCTGGTCGATCGGAGCAACCGCCGGCGCTGGACAACTGCGCTGTTCTGGGCCGGACTGGCCGTCAGTTTCCTTGCCGGGGACCAATTGGGCGACCTCGGCAACGGGTTTCTGGTGATCCTTCTGGTCACCATAGCCGGGACGGGCGGGCTTCGTTCCGGCACGCCGCAAACCAGCACGGTCGAACAACGAACCGAGAATGCCGTCCGGCGCGGCAATGCGCTGTTCCTGCCCGCCCTGATCATCCCGGCCACTGCGTTGCTGGGGACGCTGCTGCTGAAGGACAGCGGCTGGGTCGATCCCAAACAGGTGACGCTGATCTCGCTGGGCCTCGGCGTCGCGGCGGCGCTGCTGGTGACGCTGGTCTGGTTGCGACCGCCCGCGACCGCCCCGGTGCAGGAGGCGCGCCGGTTGCTCGATTCGATCAGCTGGGTGGCCATCCTGCCCCAGATGCTGGCAGCGCTCGGTGCGGTGTTCGCGCTGGCCGGTGTTGGGGATGTGGTTGGTAAACTGGCGACGGATTATGTCCCGCTCACCACGCCCTTTGCTGCCGTTGCCGCCTATGCTGTGGGGATGGCTTTGTTCACGATGGTCATGGGCAATGCCTTTGCCGCCTTTCCGGTGATGACGGCGGCCATCGGCCTGCCGATCGTGGTGACGCAGTTTGGCGGCGACGTGGCGGTCGTTGCAGCCATCGGCATGCTGTCAGGATTTTGTGGGACGCTGCTGACCCCGATGGCGGCCAATTTCAACATCCTGCCGGTCGCCCTGCTGACCCTCAACGACCGCAATGCTGTCATCAAGGCGCAGGCACCAACCGCGCTCATCATGCTGCTGGCCAATGCGCTGCTCATGTATTTTCTGGCCTTCCGATGACCCCGGATGTCGCCTCCCGGTTTGTCGGCATCGCGCTCGGCCATGTCGGGCGGGAATATCCGCACAAGCTTGATCATGTGATGGATGGGCCAGCGGATGTGCGGACGCCGCGCGACCTGCATCCGATTTTCTTTGGCAGTTTCGACTGGCACAGCTGTGTCCATAGCCATTGGCTGCTCGCGCGCCTGCTTCGTGCCTGTCCCGATATGCCGGAGGCGCCGGCCATTCGGGAGTTGTTTGACACGCAGTTCACGACCGCCAACGTTGCGGGCGAACTGGCCTATCTTGCGGCGCCGTCGTCGCGCGGGTTTGTGCGCCCATATGGCTGGGCCTGGTTGCTGAAACTGGCGGCGGAACTGCGTCTGCATGATGCGGACTGGTCGGTGACGCTCGCGCCGCTGTCGGAGGCTTTCGCGGCGCGGTTCACCGACTTTCTGCCAAAGCTGACCTATCCGTTGCGGGTCGGCACGCATTTCAACATCGCCTTCGCGCTGCGTCTGGCGCTCGACTATGCCGACGCAAATCTTGCCGGGCTGATCGGTGACCGGGCGCGGGTCTGGTTTGCCGGGGACCGCGATTGTCAGGCGTGGGAGCCGGGGGGTGATGAATTCCTGTCCCCGGCGCTGTGCGAGGCAGTGCTGATGCTGCGGGTGCTGCGCCCGGGAGCGTTCGCCGCCTGGTTCGCGACATTCCTGCCGGGGGTTGGTGATTCCGCACCCGCCGCTTTGTTCGCTCCGGCAACCGTCAGCGACCGCAGTGACGGCAAGATTGCGCATCTTGATGGACTGAATCTCAGCCGGGCGTGGTGCTGGCGCGAACTGGCTCCGTCCCTCCCGGTTGCTGAACGCAACGCAGCGCTGGCAGCGGCGGACCGCCATGTCGCAGCCAGCCTGCCGCATATCGTCGGCGACTATATGGGCGAGCATTGGCTGGCGACCTATGCGGCAATGGCGATGTTGGCCGAGGACGGCGTGTGAGCGGCCATCATCATCATGACCATGCTCATGATCATGCAGCGCACAGCCGCGACTGGCGTTACGGCGTCGGCATCGCGCTCAATCTGACATTTGTCGGCGTTGAAGCGGTTGCCGGGGTCCTCACCAATTCAACGGCATTGCTGGCCGATGCTGGCCACAATCTATCGGATGTGCTCGGTCTGGCGCTGGCCGGGGGCGCGGCCTGGCTGTCAACGCGCAGCGGGGGTCCGCAGCGCACCTATGGTTTTGCCAAGGCAACCGTTCTTGCCTCCCTCGCCAATGCACTGATCCTGATCTTTGCCTGCGGCGCAATCGCCTTGGCAGCCGTGCAGCGGTTCAACCAACCGGCGGACGTGGCAACCGGGGTGGTGATCTGGGTGGCGGCCGCCGGTGTGGTCATCAACGGCCTAACCGCCTGGTTGTTCATTGGCGGGCATGACGTCAATGAACGCGGTGCCTTCCTGCACATGGCGGGCGATGCGGCGGTGTCATTCGGCGTCATCGTTGCCGCGATTGTCATGCAGACAACGGGCTGGTTGTGGCTCGATCCGGCCACCAGCCTGGTGATCGTTGCAGTCATCCTGCTGTCGGGCTGGCGGTTGCTGCGGGAATCGCTCGATCTAGCGCTGGACGCAGCACCGAGGGGGAAGGATGTTGCAGCGGTGCGGGCGTTTCTGGCGGCGCAACCGGGTGTGCTCGCGGTCCATGACCTGCACATCTGGGCGATCAGCGCGCGGGAAACCGCGCTGACCGCCCATATTGTGCGACCGGGGTCCGACGACGCGGTATTGCGCAGCCTGGCCAGATCGCTGGAACAGGAATTTGGGATCGGCCATGCGACGTTGCAGATCGAGGCCGCCCATCTGGATGACTGCCCATCGGGCAATTGTCGCTAGCGATGACTCTGTGATCCGAACCGATGCGCTCATGTTGAGATACCGAGGGCGGTGCTGACAGGCTAACGCTAACTTGTCTCCGGTTCAGGGCTCGGTAGTGCGAGGGCCGGAGGTTCGCATGCAGCCGATTTCATTCAAGCGTCATCGAATCCCGCCGGACGCGATCCGCCTGGCGGTGTGGTTGTACTTCCGCTTCACGCTGAGCGTGCGCGATGTCGAGGAGCTGCTAGTGCAACGCGGGATCGAGGCCAGCCGCGAGGCGGTGTGCTGCTGGGTGATCAAGTTTGGTCCACTCATCGCGGCCAATTTGCGCCGGCGTCGGCCGCGACCGACGGGCTGTTGGCATCTTGGTGAGATGGTCGTGCGGATCGGCGGCCATCGCATGTACTTGTGGCGCACCCGAGAGGATTCGAACCTCTGACCCCTGCCTTCGGAGGGCAGTACTCTATCCAGCTGAGCTACGGGTGCCGATTGCCGTGGGCGGGGCTTTAGCAAGACTGGCGCGGCAGGGCCAGTGCTTTGACGCAGATGGTCCGCAATCGCGGATTACCGCCGCTTCGCCGTCCACTTGTCGACCGCCAGTAGCAGCCCGGCGGCCTCTGCCGGGGCAAAGCGGCCGTCGAAGTCGGCGTTGGCGGTGGCTTTCAGCCGGTAGGGCCAGCTGGTGCGGCTGCGCGGGCGGTAGCTGGCGGCGAGTGCCCGCAGCGCCGCTTCCGGGATGTCAAAGGCCACCGCCTCCCGGAGCGTGCAGCTGGAGGTTTTGGAGCCGTAACAGCCCGCAACCTCCCGAACGATGATGTCGAGCTTGGCCCCGCCGCCGTCGAACTCGGCCTGGTGGAAATAGCGCCAGCCGCCCTTGTAGGTCACCGTCTGCACCGCCTGATAGCGGACGCCGCCACTCGCCGGGTCGATGACCGCGCGCAGATAATTGTCGTCCGAATCGCCCGCCATCAGGCCGTGCGATTCGATGAAGCCGCGGCCTGTGTCGATGGTGACCGTCGCCGCTTCGGTCCGCGTCCGGGCCGACAGCTGGAAATCGGTCGGGGTCAGCGCATATAATTTATCCTCCGCCGTCGGCACATAGGCCGCGACGGGGGCGGCGACGGGCAGGGTCAGCACCGCTGCAATCAGGGCGAAAACGGGCAAGCGGATCATGCCGCCACCTTTCCCGCCCGCGTCCGCCGCCGTCAAGCTGCGTGGCGTGCAAGTGATGAAGCAATTGACACTGCCGGACCCGTTCGCCATTTAGCCGCCTCGCTCCGTGGAGGAGTGGCCGAGCGGTCAATGGCAGCAGACTGTAAATCTGCCGGGTTTTCCCTACGTTGGTTCAAATCCAACCTCCTCCACCAGCCTTGGCCCAAAACCACGGCTGGCACATGACGGGGTGGCACGGGATGCGGGTATAGCTCAATGGTAGAGCGGTAGCCTTCCAAGCTTCATACGAGGGTTCGATTCCCTCTACCCGCTCCCCCCGTGCCCTCCCCGGGCAAGGCACCCTCTGCCGCTTCCCTGAATCCAGCTTGCGTGTGGGGGTGGTGGCAACTATACAGCCCCGCTCCCGGACCGATAGGAGTGTAGCTCAGTTGGTAGAGCATCGGTCTCCAAAACCGAGGGCCGTGGGTTCGAGTCCCTCCACTCCTGCCAGCCGCCATCGGCGGACGGCAGGGACGAAGGTTCGGGAAGCAGATTTCGCCAGCAGGTGAGCGCCAGCTTTGGGGGTTCACCGGTCGGCTGTTGTGGTTTGAAGGACGTTGAGGCGTGGCGAAGACATCCCCCGGCGAATTTGTTCGGCAGGTGCGCAAGGAGGCCGGGAAAATCACCTGGCCGACCCGGCGTGAAACCGTGCAGGCGTCGATCATGGTGTTGATCATGGTGGTGGTGCTGTCGCTGTTCTTTACGGTGGTTGACGCGGTGCTGGGGTTCAGCGTCAAGCAGCTGCTATCCCTGCTGTCCGGCAATTAGGCGAGAGACGAAGACACAATATGTCGCGCTGGTACATCATTCACGCCTATTCAGGCTTTGAGAACAAGGTTCGCGACGCGATCCTCGCGGACGCCACCCGCATGGGCCTCGTGCCGTTTGTCGATGCCGTCGAGGTGCCGGTTGAAAAGGTGACCGAGGTTCGGCGTGGCAAGAAAGTCGTGTCCGACCGCAAATATTTCCCCGGCTATGTGCTCGCCAAGCTGGAGATGACCGACGACGTCTACCATCTGGTCAAGAACACCCCGAAGGTCACCGGATTTCTGGGCCAGCAAGGCAAACCGCAGCCGATCAGCGAGGCCGAAGCCGCCCGCATCCTCAACACCAAGGTTGACGAGACGGTCACTACCGCCAAGGTCAAGCTGAAGGTCGATTTCGAGATCGGCGATCAGGTGAAGGTCCTCGACGGCCCGTTCGCCAGCTTCATCGGCCTGGTCGAGGAAATCGACTTCGACCGCGGTCGCGTCAAGGTCAGCGTCAGCATCTTCGGCCGCGCCACCCCCGTCGAACTCGAATTCGAGCACGTCCAGAAAAGCAAGTAGCGCACCGAGCCAGCGAAGCGATTGCCCCGCAATCGTTAGCAGGCGAGCGAGCCGCGACGCGCCCGGACGGCGGGTCGCAACGGGGCACAGCCCCAAGCGAACCCGACCGACGACAAGCGGGATTCACTCCCGCGCTGTCCTTCTTCCTGACGACCGCACTCACCCTACCACAGCGTCTTCACCGGATACTGGCGGATCGTCGCATCCGCTGTGACCAGCGTGTACCCATCCACCAGCGCATGGGCGATCAGCATCCGGTCGATCGGGTCCCGGTGAATGTCGGGCAGGGCCATCACCACCGGCCAGACCCGCGCCGGAAAATCCACCACGCTGAGGCCATAATCCCGGATCAACTGATCGAGCGACCCCAAAGCCGGGAGTCGCCCCCGCTTCACCAGGTCGCTGAACTCCCATGCGGTGACGGCGGAGACGCACAGGTCATTGCGGCTGTCGAACAGCGCCTCCTGCACCTGTTGCCGCAGTCGGGCGTCGCCGGTTTGCAGCCACACCAGAATCTGGGTGTCAAGCAGCAGGTCCAAAGATCCGGCTTTCCCGCGCCGCGATATCGTCCTCGGTCATCGACGGCGGCACGATGGTCTCGGCGGACCCGGCGAGATGGGCAAAGCGCGTCGCGGCGCGGTCAAACGCCGCCCGCCGCATGTCGCCGAGATTTGCGGGCTTCATGGCGTCGGCCAGATGCGCCGGGACCAGCTCGGCCTCGGGCTGACCGGCCCGCATGATCTGCACCCGCTCCCCGCGCTTCATCGCCATCAGCAACTCCGAAAGCCGCGTCTTGGCCTCACCGATATTGACATGGATGGTCATAATGCGGGGACGGTAGCTTGGTCAAAAAATCCGGTCAAGTGGGTGTAGGCAATCCCACCCCCTTGGGGGAGGGTTGGGTGGGGGCCTTCGTGAACGTCGCCAGCATGTCGGCATTGACGTGGCCGCCGGTTTCCAATTCCACCGTCCCGCCAGTTGCCCTGCCGGAGCATTCCGCTACGGTTGCAATCATGAGCCGCCAGCACGTCAATGCCTACCGCACCAAGATGGCGGTGGACTGTTGGAATGGTGATGTATATTGGAACGTAACCGGAACATATCGATGAGTGTTACTTAATATGGCCATTCAAGCGGTGACTTCCACGTCGGGCAATCGCACACTGTCCAATGCGCGCAGCGCCAAGCAGGATGAGTTCTACACGCAGCTCGTCGATATCGAAAATGAGCTAAAGCACTATCGCGCGCAGTTGCGCGGCAAGATCGTGTTTTGCAATTGCGATGACCCGTATGAGAGCAATTTTTTCCGCTACTTCGCGCTCAATTTTAACGCGCTCGGGCTGAAAAAATTGATCGCAACAAGCTACGCCAAATCATCGATTGTGGGCGGCTATCTACCGCTGCTCGACATCGAAGGGCTAAAGCCGGAGGGCACCGAACCGTATGCGATCGAGATCAGCGAAGTGCCGGACGCCAACGGCGATGGCGCGACTGACCTTGCTGATGTCGAATGGCTTCTTCGCAATAATGCCAATATTTGCCGACCCCTGAAAGGCGATGTCGAATTTAGCGCGGGCGATTTCCGTAGTGCCGAGTGCGTCGAATATCTGAAACAGGCTGATATCGTGGTGACAAACCCGCCGTTTTCGTTATTTCGGGAGTTTACGGCGCTGCTTCTGAAACACTCGAAGAACTTTCTTATAATTGGTAATCTAAACGCAATACACTATTCAGATATATTTGGATTTTTTCGTGATAACCAACTTTGGTTAGGCGAGAGCATACACAGTGGCGACCGAGAATTTCGTGTTCCAGATCACTATCCGTTACAAGCGGCTGGTTACAGAATCGACGAACAAGGAAATAAATATATACGTGTTAAGGGGGTTCGTTGGTTTACGAACATGGACAATCCAAACAGGCACGAAATGCTGCCGTTGTATCGGCGATATGACCCCGATGAATTTCCTACATATGACAATCTGGACGCTATTGAGGTTTCAAAAGCAACACACATTCCGTGCGATTTTGAGGGGCTTATAGGAGTGCCGGACTCTTTTATGGATAAATTTAATCCAGCTCAATTCGAGTTGATCGGAATACCATTTGGCAACTTGGGAAAAAGTATCGGTGTTACGAAAAATTTTCGAGGGCGAACGGATATCGCTATCACGCAGAATGGGAAGTCGCGCTGCCCGTATTCTCGCATAATTATAAAGCGAAAGGTATGAGATGAAGATCGAGCTTCGACACGTAACGGTTGCCGAGCTCATCGAGGCATTCGCTGACAATGGCGAACAAGGCGTTGTCGGCTATGGTGGTAAACTCAATATCCGTCCGGCCTATCAGCGCGAGTTTATTTACAAAGAAAAGCAGCGCAACGCCGTAATCGACACGGTGCGTAAAGGGTTTCCGCTCAACACCATGTACTGGGCTGTCGCCGGTGAGGGTTTCGAGCTGATGGATGGGCAGCAGCGCACGATCAGCATCTGCCAATATGTTGACGGCGACTATTCGGTAGAGATCGACGGCAAGCCTTTCGGCTTTGCCAATCTGCCCGCTGAACGCCGACAGCAGATTCTCGATTACGAACTGTCGATCTACATCTGCGACGGCAGTGAAGGCGAAAAGCTCGACTGGTTCAAGGTGATCAACATCGCTGGCGAAAAGCTGACCGAACAGGAGCTTCGCAACGCAATCTACACCGGGCCTTGGTTGGCGAATGCGAAAACGTATTTTTCGAGAACGTCAGCACCAGCTTACGCGATTGGTAACAAGCTGGTGAACGGAACGCCCATACGACAGGACTATCTGGAAACCGCGCTGGATTGGCTTTCTCACGGCAAGATCGAGGATTACATGGCCGCACATCAGCATGACCAGAATGCCAACCCGCTGTGGACCCATTTTCAGAACGTCATCACCTGGGCCAATCTGACGTTTCCGAATTACCGCAAGGAAATGAAGGGGGTGGCGTGGGGGCCGCTGTTCAATGCCCACGGCCAGAAGCCGCAGGACACAGCCAAGCTGGAGGCCGAAGTCTCTCGCCTGATGCAGGATGAGGATGTTACCAAGAAGTCAGGTATTTACGACTACGTCATCACTCGTGACGAGCGCAGGCTATCGATTCGCGCGTTCACCGATAATATGCGTCGCGAAGCCTACGAGCGGCAAGGGGGCAAATGCGCCGCCTGTACCGAGCACTTCGAGATCGGTGAAATGGAAGCAGACCATACCACGCCGTGGAGTAAGGGTGGTAAAACCGTCGCTAAAAATTGCCGGATGTTGTGCAAGAAAGACAATCGACTCAAGAGCGGTGTTTAAGCGCCGCGCTTTCCACCGCGCGTCTCGCGCAAAGGTGATGCCGACCAGCATTATGTTCGCACTTTGTTCTTGACATTCGCAACCAGATCGGTTAGATGCGCACTTGCTCCGGCGTGGCCACGTTCGGGGCGGACACGGGTTTGTGGCTGTTACAGGCCGCCTACCCAGGACCGGCGCGGAATCGTTCGGGTAACCAGCCGAAGCTTCGCGACCTGCCCGTCTGGTGAGGTCTGCCAAAGAGCGTCCATTTGCATGTGCTGAAAGGACGACGGACCAAGGCTCCGGACACCAGTCTCGGTGTGATGCAGTAACCAAGTCTCAGCGTACCGAGCCCCGAGCGTAGTTGCAGAGAACGCGCCGGTCCCCGTCTGTCCCCCGGCCGCCAACAGGCGCGACCGGGCTATTCGTGCGTGGCCCGCACCAACATTCCCCTCACTCCGCCTGTCATCCCGGGCTCGCCCCGGGACCCAGCGCAGCAAAGAAACGCGCGGGAGCGCGCTGCACGCTACCGCGCGCAATCATGGTTTGGCTGGGTCCCGGCGCGAGGCCGGGATGACAGGTTGAAAGTGAGCGGTAGCAAATTGGGAGAGCTGCATGTCACCACCCCCTCCCGCAATGATCAGCCTTGCGCCGCGCCCCCGGTGCGTGGTCAGGTGAGCTTTCCCTGGGGAGGGGTGTCGCGTGTCGCTCAAGCGTCGGACGTTGCTGAATTTTGCCGGGCCGGGGCTGTTGCTCCATGCCATGGGGTTGCCGGCGGTGGTGTATCTGCCGCCTTATTATGCCGGGGAGCTCGGCATGGGTCTGGCGGCGGTTGGGCTGATCTTCTTTCTGGTCCGCGCCATTGATCTGCCGCTCGATGTGTTCATTGGCGCGATGATGGACCGCACCAACTCGCGCTGGGGCCGGTTCCGACCGTGGATCGGGGCGGGCGGGCTTTTGATGGGTATCGGCGTCTGGCTGGTGTTTTTTGCCAAGCCCGGTACGCCGCCGTGGCTCGGGCTGCTGTTCCTGCTGGTCGCCTACGCCGGACAGTCATCGCTGTGGCTGTCGCAAACGTCCTGGGGGTCGCAACTGTCGGCCGACTATAACGAACGCTCGCGGATTTTTGGCTGGTGGCAATTGCTGAATGTCGCCGGGTTGCTGATGATCGCGGCGATTCCGCCGCTGCTCGGCGGGACGGCGGCGGAGAATATCCACGCCATGGGCTGGTTTGCCATCGCCATGGTGCCGCTTACCATCTTGCCGGTGCTGCTGTGGCTGCCGGAGCCGGTGAACACGGCGCCGTCGGAACATGCCGCCTGGCGCGATATTGTCAGCCTGACCAAGAACAAGCTGCTGATGCGGCTGCTGGTCGCCGACCTGCTGGTCAGCCTTGCCCCTGGGGTGACCGGTGCGCTGTTCCGTTTCTATTTCGAACATGTGCTCGGCTATGACGGGCGGCAGACCGGGGCGTTGCTGTTGATCTATTTCACGGTCGGGCTGCTCACCATTCCGTTCTGGGGTTGGCTTGCCCGCCGGGCGTCGAAACACCGGACGCTGGCGATTGCCGGGATCGCCTATGCCATCCTCCAAACCGGGGTGGTCCTGCTGCCGCCCAACAGCTTTGAAATGGCGATGGTTGGGATGGGGATTGCTGGCCTGCCCTATGCCGCCGGGGCGTTCCTGCTTCGCGCCATTCTCGCCGATGTGATTGACGTTGACCGGCTGCAAACCGGTGCCGATCGCACCGGCCTGCTGTCCGCGGTGCTGACCACAACCGGCAAGATTGGCTATGCCATTCCGGTTGGGGCCGCTTACGGGGTGTTGGCGCTGGTGGGCTTCAATGCCACGCCGGGGGCGGTGAATACCGACTTTGCGACGGGCTCGCTGATCGCCTTGTTCACGATATTGCCGGCGACGATCATGCTGGTGATGTCGTGGCGGATGTGGTCCTGGCCGCATGATGCGGTTGAACATGCGCGGGTCCAGTCAGAGCTCGCCGCGCGGGACGCCTCCCGCGCGGCGGCCTGATCCGGGTCACGCGCCGGTCCCCGTCCGTCCCCCGGCCGAAATCTCGGCACGCACCGACGGGAGATATTTGGCGCTGACCGCCAGGCTGTCTCCGCAGCGCAATACGAGCCAATAGCGCTCTCCCCCGTCGGTCTTCAGCGCTCCGAGTTGATCGCGCCTGACGATGGCGGTGCGATGGATTTGGAGGAACTGGTCCTGGGGAAGCCGACGCGCGATTGATCCAAGCGATGCCCGGTGCAACACAATGCGGTCGTGGAGGCGCAGTTCCACATAATTTCCGGCGCCACGCAGGAATAGCACATCCACCAACGCAATGCGTTCTACCGAGCCAATCGAGCGAACGGTAAAACAGGTCAGCAGCGGCGGTGGCGCACCGGCGTCACGGGCGCTCAGGTCACCAACCAGCGCCCGCAGAAGGTCGCCATCGGCCCGCACCCGAAGTTCGTTCATGGCCTTGGCCCGTCCGAGCAGCTGGGCCAATCGATCATCGGAGAAGGGCTTTTGCAGGTAGTCGATGGCGAACAATTCGAAAGCGTCGATGGCATATTCGTCAAACGCCGTGACAAAGGCGATCATCGGTGGGTCCGCCAACCCGCTGAGATATCTTGCAAGTGCAAGCCCCCCTTCGCCCGGCATTCGAATATCGAGCAGAATCAGTTGGACGGAAGTGTTCGCATCCAGCCAAGCGCGGGCCTCTTCGGCCGATTGACATGATCCGGCCACGTACCAGTCGGGATGATCGTCAAGCGCACGCTCAAGATTCCGCCGCGCAAGCGGCTCGTCATCGACAATCAGCAGCGAGCGCTTAGCCATCATGATCATCGGCTGGAAATTGCACCGTCGCGGTGAACGTCCTGTCACTTTGGTTGGTGCTCAGACTGGCTCGCGTCCCAAACAAGGCATGAAGTCGGTCGCGGACCAGCGACAGACCCATGCCATTCCCGGGCGACGCAGGTACGTTCTTGTCGATGTCGTTGGTGATCTGAATAACGACGGCACCACCGCTGCACCCGACCGACAGGATGACCCGATTTGTGCCTGGCATGGCTTCGACGCCGTGGCGCAGCGCATTTTCGATGAGCGGCTGAAGCAAAAGCGGCGGGCAACTGATCGTATTCCAGTGTTCGTCCTGGATCCTGCAATCGATCTGCAGGCGCTCGCCATGCCGCATTGATTGCACCGAAAGATATCGGTTGGTGAAGTCCAGCTCGTCCCGCATCGTCAGCATCCTCGAGCGGCTCGCGCGAAGTGCATAGCGCAGCAGATCGCTGACCTGCTCCAGGACTTCCAAAGCCAAAGTTCGATCATCGGAGCGGACAAGGGCAGAAATGCTGTTCAACGCATTGAATAGGAAATGCGGTTCAAGCTGCGATTGGAGAAGGGTCAGGCGCAGCTGGAAATTGTCGGTAAGCTGGCGTTGCAGCGCGGCATCCCGCTCGACCATCCGTGATCGACTTGCGAGGGCGTAGTGGAGCACGACAGCGCCCATCACAATCACGCCGTCGATCCACCATCCAACGCGGCTTTGCCCGTTGAGCGCCGACGGCAGATTGGCCAGCGGCGCGCCCGACTGAGCCAATCCGATCATTGCCTCATAGACCAAATAGGCCGGGAAGAAGAGGAACAGCACGCCCAGAAAAAGGAGGGCGGACCTCCTGGGGACTTGGGTTAGCGACGGCCAGCGTTTCAATCCGAGCTGTAGCGCCCAGCTCAGCCCCATCAGTGGAATGAAAAACGGTAGCGTTTGGACGAATTCCGCCCAGAAATTCAGGTGGCGCCCCTGGGTTGCGGCATCTTCGGCGCGGGCCAGTGTCATGAATCCGGCCATCAGCACCCAGCCAACCACCGAGATCACCAATAGGTGGCCAGCCTCGACTGCGTCACGCCAAGGGTTTTTCGATCGGTCGTCGACCTCCATGGTCCTGCAATACCCCTCGCAGGACAGACTGTCATGCGGGTTCGCGTCATCGATCCCGCCATTCATCCCACTCAACTTGCGGCAGATCGGGCGTTGGGCACAGCTGCCGGCATCTTTGGCCCCATCGGAGAATTTCATGAAACGCTGTCTCGCCGCCACTTTCCTCTGCATGACGCTCGGCATTGCATCGGTGTCAGCCCCCGCCGCCGCCCAAAAGGTCGGCTACACCCAGCAAAGTGCGGCCACCGGCAGTGTCGCCGACGCCTATATCGACGCCTATATCGCGATGGATTGGGAGCGCATTGCGCCGCTGTTGGCGGACAAGGCCACATTCCATGATCCGACCGCTGAAACCTTATTCGGCGCGACACAAAAGCAGGGCAAGGCCGACATCCTGACCGGATTTCGCGAAGGCTATGCCGCCATCACCAAAATGACGCTGCACCGGACCCGGACACTTCATTCTGGCCACTATGCGATTGTCGAAGGTGACCTGGTATGGGGCGTCAAATTCCCGGACAATCGTCTGGTTGAATCCCGCGCGCCCTTCATCGTCATTGTACGGGTCGAGGATGGCAAGGTCGTCGAGCACCGCGACTATGTCGACTATGCACAGTTCGTCCGCGACGAACGGGCTTCGCGGCCTGTCGGGAAGGCACAACCATGATCCGGCGCAACACGGCATTGATCGCGGTGCTTCTGTGCACGTGTCTGCCCGGACTGCCGAATATGGCCACAGCGCAGACCGCCGAAATGGTCGCGCGGCAGACAGCCGGATTGGATCAGGTTTCCGGAGTTGCCGGCGACTGGCAGCTGTCAAGGTTCACATGGGACGAGCAACGGAACGACTGGTCGGCCGCTCCGGCAGAGGCTGATGCCGGTTCGGTCTCCTTTCATCTGATGGGACATGGCAAGGCGTTTCGCGTCACCATCAGGTCGCGTAAATATCAGCTTGAAGGCTATTTGTCGTTTGACGTCTGGACTGAGAGACATGTTCTGGCGGTGATCGATGACCGGATCGGGCAGCTTGACGTCGCGCAGGGCGTGTTTGTCGGGACCCAGCTGACGCTGGACAACCTTAAGGCCGACACCATCTACAAACGATATTCCAAGCCGATAAACACGCGAACGATTATGCAATTCGACGGTGGAAAATTGAAAGCGTTTCAGGTGTTCAGCAGCCAGGATCACGGCAGGACTTGGACGCCGACCTCGCTGTTCCGCCTCCAACCGGTTGTGGCAGCCAAATAGCGGGTGATGATGAGGCGGCCGCCTGTCTTCATACGAGCGCTAGGCATTCTTGCGGCGTCGTTGTTCTGCGCAGCCGCTGGCCTTCCGCAAGCTCAGGCCGGTCCCGATACGCACAGGAAGTCCGAGGCGGAAATCGCTGCGGAGGAGCGGTTTCACGATTTTGTTTCGGCCTATCGAGAGCACGATTTTCAGGCCCAATGGCAAATCGTCGACCCTCGCAAGCGCTATTGGGTGAAGCTCGGCCGATGGCGCACGGCGATGCAGCAATCGCAACGGCGTCACGGTGAACTTGCCGAATTGACGATAACTCATGTCCTGTCGGCCGATGCGAAACAAATCCCCTGCACGGAAATGGGACATTGTTTCCGGAAGGGCGTGCCTTATGTCGTGCTCATGTTGCGGACCCGCTACGAGCGCAAGCAAGTTCCGCAGCCCGAATTTGCGGTTATGTCAATGTCAGATGAAGGCTGGCGTTGGGCCGGCGGCACATTTCCGGCAACGGCTCTCGGCGAAACCGCAGTTCTTCTTGACGAAGCCGATGACAAGAAGTTCCGGGCGATGCAGCGTAACAGGAGCCGACGCTAACGAAGGCTGCAACCCCGTTTCTGTCTGATCGTACCCGTCAAACGCTGCCGCTTTCGTCGCCTTGGGGCCCTGGAGATCTATTGGCGGATGTGGTCCTGGCCGCATGATGCGGTTGAACATGCGCGGGTCCAGTCAGAGCTCGCCGCGCGGGATGCCTCCCGCGCGGCGGCCTGATCCGGGTCACGCGCCGGTGCGGGCCGAGATCACCTGGTGCATTTTGGCAGACGCTTCGTTGACGGCGGCGTCATAGCAGCGCTCGGTTGCGGCAATCGTGCTGAGGTCACGCGCCGTGCCGACACCGCAAACCTGCTTGGCAGCGTTGCGGACGCGGGTTTCGAGCGACTTGGCACCGGCGGCGCTGGCGAGGTTCAGGTCGGCGTAGCTGACAGCCTTCTGGGCCGGCGCGGCATAAGCCGATCCAGCGAACAGGGTGGCGGCCAATGCGGCTGAGATCATGGCAAATTTGGTCATGTTGGTCATCCTTTGCTTGTTAGCAGCATCGGGCTGCACAGAGGGTAGTGCATTAGTCGTGCCAAACACTTAAGTCATTGTGATACATGGAAACACGTGTATTGCATGAATAATACTCTTGCCAAATCTTGGCGGTCTGCACCAACTATCCGCACGGCAGCCAGCCTGTTTCCACCCGTCCCGCGATCCGTTAGAGATATCCGATGACGATCCGCCCGCTCCCCACCCCGTCCACTGATCCGGATGCGGATTTCAGCCTGCCCGCATGGATTTATGCCGACCCCGAATATTTTGCGGTGGAGGCAGCCCGGGTGATGCGGCCATCCTGGCAGATTGTCTGCCATGTGTGTGACATTCCGGCGGCGGGGGATTGGCGGACGCTGGAATTCCTGCGGGAAAGCATCGTCGTGATCCGGGGGGATGATCATGTGGTGCGGGCATTCACCAATGTCTGCCGTCACCGGGGATCGCGGCTGCTCGACGGCACGGGCGGCTGCGCGAAACGGTTGATCTGCCCCTATCACGCCTGGACCTACGGGCTGGACGGCAAGCTGACCGGCGTGCCGCTCAAGGGCACCTATCCGGGGTTGCGGCTGGAGGACAATGGGCTGACGCCGGTCGATTTGGAAATCTGGCAGGGCTTCATCTTCGTGCGGCTGGAGGGGACCGGCCCAACCGTTGCCGAGATGATGTCGCCCTATAACGCCGAGGTCACGCCCTACCGCTTTGCCGACATGCAGCCGATTGGCGCGCCATGGGATCGGCCCCGGGCGGTCAATTGGAAGAATCTCTGCGACAATTATTCCGACAATCTGCACATCCCGGTCGCCCATCCCGGCCTGAAGCGATTGTTCGGCAGCAATTATGTGACCAAGGCGGCGGACTGGGTCGACTGGCTTGGCGGGCCGCTGACACCGGACGGCGGGCCGGAAAGCTGGTCGGAGCGGCTGTATCGCCACCACCTGCCCGCCACCCCGCACTTGCCCGAGGCAAAGCAGCGCGACTGGTGGTATCTGAAACTCTGGCCCAACATCGCCTTCGATATTTATCCCGACCAGATTGATTTCATGCAGTTCCTGCCGGTGTCCCCCACCGAAACCCGGCTGCGCGTGCTGTGCTATGCCTTGCCCGATGATCGCCGGGAGATGCGGGCGGTGCGTTACCTGAATGCCCGCATCAACCGCGACGTCAATGCGGAGGACACGGTGCTGGTCCAGCGCGTCCAGGACGGCATGGCTTCGGCTAGTTTCTCGGTCGGGCCGCTCAGCGAGACCGAGGTTTGCCTCCGCAGCTTCGCCGCCAAGCTGCGCCGTATCATCCCCGAAGCCCGGCTTCACTCTCCTCCGGCGCCCGGCTGGAGCCGCCGCCACTTGCAATCTGGACCAGCAGAATGACCAAAAGATATGACGCCCTGATCATCGGCGGTGGCCACAATGGTTTGGTCTGCGCCTTCTATCTGGCGCGAGCCGGGCTGAAAGTCCGGGTGCTTGAACGTCGCCACATTGTCGGCGGGGCGGCGGTGACAGAGGAATTTCACCCCGGTTTCCGCAATTCCACCGCCAGCTACACCGTCAGCCTGTTGCGGCCCAAGGTCATCAAGGACATGCGGCTGCATGAACGCGGCTGGCGGATCATCGAGCGGACAATCAGCAATTTCTTCCCGCACGAAAATGGCTATCTGAAACTCGGAGGCGGAACAGCGCGGACGCAGGCCGAGTTTGCGCGATACTCCCCCAAGGATGCCGAGACCTTCCCGAAATATGAGGAAGCGCTCGAGCGCGTGGCAGAGGTGCTGCGCGATATGGCGCTGACCACGCCGCCCAACGCCGGGGGTGGCATACGCGCTCTGATCGCTGCGGCAGCGCAAGGCCGCAAATTGGCCGGCCTGTCGATGGAGGCCCAGCGCGACGTCATGGACCTGTTCGTCAAGTCGGCGCGCAGCTTCCTCGATAGCTGGTACGAGAACGAGCATATCAAGGCGGCGTTTGGCTTTGATGCGGTGGTTGGCAATTACGCCAGCGTCGATACGCCGGGCAGCGCCTATGTTTTGCTCCACCACGTCTTTGGCGAGATCAACGGCAAGAAGGGCATGTGGGGCCATAGCGTCGGCGGCATGGGCGAAATCACCCGCTATATGGCGGAGGCTTGCACCGACATGGGCGTCGAGATCAGCCTTGAGGCGCCGGTCGCCAAGGTGCTGGTCGAAGGCGGTAAGGTCGCCGGGGTTCGGCTGGAAAGTGGCGAGGAGATTGCAGCCAACATCGTTGCAGCCAATGTGGGGCCAGCCCTGCTGTTCCGCCAGCTGGTAGACCGGTCCGACATGACCCCGGAATTCGCGCGGCGAATGGACAATTTTAAGGCCGGATCGGGGACGTTCCGGATGAATGTGGCGCTGTCCGAACTGCCGGATTTCACGGTCCTGCCAGGGAAGGAGAAGGCCGAGCATCACACCTGCGGCATCATCATTTCCCCGACGCTCGATTATATGGACAAGGCCTTTACCGACGCCAAAGCCAAGGGCTGGTCCGACGAGCCGATTGTCGAGATGAAGTTGCCGACCTCGGTCGACGACAGTCTCGCCCCACCGGGGATGCACATCGCCAGCCTCTTCTGCCAGCAGTTCGCCCCGGAATTGCCCGATGGCCGCAACTGGGATGACGAGAAAGACAAGGCCGCTGACCTCATCATCGATACCGTTACCAAACATGCTCCCAATTTCCGGGCGTCCATCATAGCGACGCAAGTCCACTCGCCAGTCGATCTGGAGCGCAAATTCGGCCTCATCGGCGGCGACATCATGCACGGCCACATGTCGCTCGACCAACTCTGGGCAGCGCGGCCTGTGCTCGGCCACGGCGACTACCGTGCGCCGATCAAGGGCCTGTACATGTGCGGCGCTGGCACCCACCCCGGCGGCGGCGTCACCGGTGCGCCGGGGCACAATGCGGCGCACGAGATATTGCGGGATCAGTCCGTGCTGGGTCGATTGTTAGGCTGACGCCCAGACCCTGACAGTTCAACCCGGTTGAAACTCCCCGGCCACCCAGCGATCGCGTAGGATGAATTTCTGGATTTTGCCTGACCCGGTCAGCGGCCAGGCGCTGATCTCGACCCAGTGCGACGGCGTTTTCTGGGCGGCGAGGTTGGCGCGGCAATGGGCGATGAGCTGCGCCGGGTTGAAGGTCGCGCCGGGGGTCAGCCGGACAAACGCAACCGCAATTTCGCCCAGCCTTGGCTCGGGCACGCCGACCACCGCGACTTCGGCCACATCGGCATGTTCAAGCAGGATATTCTCGATTTCGGCGGGAAACAGATTTTCGCCGCCGCGGATGATCATCTCCTTCACCCGGCCTGTGATCTTCAAAAACCCGCGCCCGTCGATGGTGCCAAGGTCGCCGGTGTGGAACCAGCCATCGGCATCAATGGCCTTGGCGGTGGCATCGGGGTCATCATTATAGCCTAGCATCACGCTATAGGCGCGCGAACAAATCTCCCCGACCGCGCCGAGCGGAACGATGGCATTGGTCTGCGGATCGCGGATCGACACCTCGGTCTGCGGCATCGGCTGGCCGATGGTGTTGCAGATGTCCTCGAAGGAATCGCTGGGGCGGATCATGCTGATCAGCGGGGAGGTTTCGGTCAGCCCGTAAACCGTCATCAATTCGCAGTCGAACCGGTCGCGGGTGCGCCTGACCAGTTCGGGCGGCACCATCGACCCGCCCGAGGCGATATGGCTGACACTGCTCAGGTCACGCGGGTGGGCGGCATCGGATTCCAGCATCGCGATCAACATCGTCGGCACCGCGACAAACATGGCGACGCGTTCCTGCTCGATCAGGGCGTTGGCCTTGGCCGGATCGAATATCTTGACCAGCAGGATCGAATGGCCGCGCGAGACCGCACCAAGCGTCGTGACACAGCCCGATGTATGGAACATCGGGGTCATTACAATCGACCGCATTCCCGGTTCACCGCCAATGCGCAGCTGGGTGTGCAGGGCGTTGTTGGTGATGCCCTGATGATGCAGGACAACGCCCTTCGGAAAGCCCGTGGTGCCGGAGGTATATTGGATCTGCGCCGGATCGCGGGGGTTCACTTTGGGCAGCGGCGTCACGGGCCCAGCCTCCCGGAACAGCGCCGAATGGTCGGCCATGTCGATCACTTCGCGGACGGCCGGAATCTCGGCGGCGACCCTCGCGCCGATCTTGGCAATCGGATTGCCGCGAAACTCTGACACCAGAAACAGGCCAACAGACCGCGATTGTTCGAGCACATATTTCAGCTCGCGAGGCTGATAGCCGGGGTTAACCGTCACCAGCACCAGACCGGCCAGCCCCAGCGCGAATTCGGCCAGCACCCATTCCGGAATATTTGGCGCCCAGACCGCAATCCGTTCGCCCGGCTGGTAGCGGGTGAGCAGCGCCTTCGCGAGGCGTTCGCTGTCGGCGAGCAGTTCGGCATAGCGCCACTCCCGCTGGATCAGGCCGTCCCCGTCCACCTCCCGAAGGGCCATAGCGTCCGGCGTTCGGGCAGCCGTGGAGCGCAGTACATCGCCGACACTGGTATCAAGGAGCGGGGCATCGGTCTGGGCCGGACAATAAGACGTGGTCAAATCAAGCACATACATCCATCTCTCCCGCCGCCAGAACGCAAGCTACACGGGTTATTCACCTTGACAAGTCTAAGGCTCGGTGAGCGTCCGGGGACGGAGCCAATAAAGCGGTAATGCCGTCAACATCAGCCCGACGGCCAGCAGTCCGGCCTTGCCTGACCCCCACATCGCCCAGCAGCAGAAGGCCAGACCGATGATCGCCGGGATTCGAACAACCCCGATGCGGAGTGCAACGATGCAGGCCCCGGCGTAAAGCAACAGGGACGTTGCAGCCGTCAGGTTCAACATGAAATCGAGGAGGCCACCGAGACCGGCTGACCCGGCAGCGCTGCTCAGGATCAGGACGCTGGCGCAACTGCTGCCGAGCGCCAGTAACCGGACCGACACGTCCTGCCGGTTGGTGATGGTCATCCAACGCGGCAACAACCCGGCGCGGGCCATGCCGAGCGGCAATTCGCCTTGAATCAACACCCAGCCGTTCAGGCAGCCGACGGTGGCGATGACGGCGAAGGCCGCCACCGCCAACCCAGCGGTCCGTCCGAAAAATGTCTCGACAAACAGCGCAATGGGGGCCGGGGCCGCTGCGATCACCTCCTGCGGCAAAGCAAACATCACGCCGGTGCTGACCATGATATAGAGCAAGCCAGTCAGCGCCGTGCCGATCATGGTAGCGCGAAGGATATTGCGTTTGGGATCGCGAACCCGTTCGGCGACAACACTCGCCGCTTCAAATCCGACCAGCGCGTAAAAAGCCAGCGTCATCGCTGCGGTCAGGCCGGACGCCGAATAGGCGGGATGGGGGTGTAAAGTCAGTTGCTGGCCGCCCTCCACCGCGAACCCGGCGATGATCACCACGACCGCCACCAGTGGTAGCAATTTCAGGACCGTGGTCACCACCTGAAAATTCCCGGCAGTTCTGGCACCGAGTAAATTGAGTAACGTCATCAGCCAGACCAGCGCGGTTGACCACAGCGCCAGCGCCAACGGGGTCGCAGCCAGCGCCGGGACGAACGCTGCGGAATAGCGAACGGCCGTGACCGCGATGATTGCAATCGCCGACCAGACACTGACCCAGAACGCCCAGCCGACCAATACCCCGGTCATTGCACCGAGCTCGGCACCGACAATGGCGATGGTTCCGGTCGCGTCTGGCCGCGCCTCTGCCAGCTTGGCCAGCACATAGGCGAGGAGCAAGGCCCCGCTGATCGCGGCAACCCATGCTGGGATGCTGGTCCAGCCATAGGGCGCGAGCTGGGCCGGCATCACGAAGATGCCGGACCCGATCATCCCGCCGACGACAAGCGCAGCGGCGGTCCAGACGCCAAAGGGTCGGGCGTCAGGCTGGCTCAGAATTTGGTCCCGAACCGGAGGCCAATGGTGCGCGGCGTGTCGCTATAGACATAGGTGCGCTGGTAGCAGGAGCCGCACTGGCTGCCCCGGCTCAATTGCGCCCGTTCGTCAAACGCGTTCTGCAGGAACAATTCGCCGGAGAACCCGCCCCATTCCGTGCCAATCGCAAAATTGGCGGTGGTATAGGCCTTCAAGCGACCGGTCAGGGCCGCAGGACTGATCGTGTTGCCGCTGAACACTTCAAGTACGGCGGTCCGGATATCCGACGCTGCCGATCCCTGATGCGCGACCAGCGCCTGCACATAGGGCTTCATTTCGCCCATATCCCAAGCGTAGCGCGCCGTTGCGTTGATCTTGAACTTCGGCGTGACCGGCAAGCGGGTGCCCTTTGGTGCCGCAATGAAATTGCCCGCGCCGGTGCAGGCGAAGGTCGGTTCGTCAATCGCACACAGGTTCCGCCGCGTCTTGGCATCGGTATAGGCCGCTGCCGCCGTCAAGTTGACCCCATCGGCAGGCCGAAGGTTGAGGTCAGCCTCAACGCCGCGAATGCGGGCATTCGGGCCATTGTGGATTTCGGTGAAGCTGTTGGCCCCGAGGTAGGAGAACTGGAAGCTCTTCCATTCCTGTTGATAAATCGTGGCATTTGCCCGCAGCATGCCGTCCAGCAGTGTCGATTTGATGCCCAACTCATAGTTGGTCAGGAAGTCGGCTGCATAGGGCGCGACGGTCGAGCGGCGGTTGATGCCGCCGGGGCGGAAGCCGCGTGACCAGGTGCTGTACAGCATCACGTCGTCGCTGGCCTGCCAGTTGAGATTCACCTTGTGGGTAAAGCCGGTGTCCTTGGTCCGCTTGGGCACCACCGACCCATTCACAAAATCACCAAGGTTGGTGCAGGGGCCACCGGCCACAGCGGCTGGCAGCAAGGTGGTCACGGCCCCGGCCAATTGAGCATCGCGCAGCGTGCGGCCTTGGGTGGTCAGACAGCCCGCGACACCGGTGCGGGAGCTTCCGGCAGCATTTGGCGGTGGGTTACCTGCGGCACCCTGCACAAAGGCCGGGTTGCGACCAAAGCCGAAGAACCCGATCAGTGAGTTGTCATATTTGAACAGACGGCCACCGGCGGTCAGCGTGACCGTTTCCGTGATGTCATAGCTCGCCTCTCCGAACGCGGCATAATCCTTGTCGACGCGCTTTTGCTCGGTCAGCCACAGGGTACCGGGGAGGCCGTTGACCGACAGCAACGGCGCAAGGTTGGTGACCTGATAATCTTGGTGGATGAGGTTGGACTGACGCTGATAGAACAGACCGGCGATGACGCGGAACGGCTTGTCCTGCGGCGAGGACAGCCGCAGTTCCTGGCTCAGTTTCTTGAAATGATCGGAGCCGATGACGGTCTGACGCGGATCGATGTTGGCCCCGGCGGCGTTCTGGAAATAGAAGTAGCCCGCGATGCCGCCAACGCTCGAATAGAGCGAGTCATAAGCTTCGGAATAATCGGTATAGTCACTCGACGACGCGGTCTTGCGGTCGAGATAGGCCCCGGCATAGGTCAGGTCCCAGTTGCTGATCTCACCTTCGACCGTCATCGCGGCCTGCACGAACCGGTCACGGCGGAACTCCGGCGAAAAATGCTGGACCTGCAGATCACCGACACGCGGGTCTGACGCGAAGCTGCCGTTGTTGGTCTGTTTTTGATAGAGGATGGTCGGCGTCGCGGTCCAGCTGTCGTTCAGGTCGACCTTGAGCGCCGCGCGACCGCCAACGATGTCGACGTCATTATAGTCCTTCTCAACCAGCGCGGTGTTGTTGACGACAATCCCGCCAACCGCTGGCAGGAAGCGGCGGGTGCCCGGCACATTGTCGATATAACCGGCGTTGCGCTGGTACCAGCCGACGGCGCGGAAGGCGGCATTGTCGCTGACCGGCAGGTTGATCATGCCTTCGATCTTGCCACCCTGACCGCCCTTGGCGACGGTGTTCACCTCGGCATCGACGCGACCTTCCAGCCCGGCAGTCGACGGCTTGTTGGTGATGATCCGGATCGTGCCGGCCTCCGACGATGCCCCGTACAGGGTACCCTGCGGCCCCGACAGCGACTCGATCCGGGCGATGTCATAGATATGCACATCAAGCGTACCGCCGATGGTCGTGACCGGCTGCTCGTCGAGATAGAAGCCAACCGACGGCAGTGATCCCGAATGGTTGCCGTCCCCGCCCGACGCGACGCCGCGCATGTAGACCGTGGTCGATCCCGGCTGGGTGGTCTGAAAGCTGACGCTCGGCAGCAATTGGGAGAATTGCGAGAAATTGGTGATGTTGAACTGATCGAGCTTCTTGGTTCCAAGCGCCTGGATGGAAATCGGCACATTCTGGAGATTTTCCTCGCGCTTTTGCGCGGTCACGATGATCTCATCCAGATCACCGGCCTCTGCCGCATCGGCGGCTGCCACCTGTTGCGCCATGACGGGGGAGCCCGCCAGCATCGTCGTGGTCAGCAATGTTGCCCAAATGGCCCGGTGCGTCGTCATAAAATCCCCCAATGCTTAACTGCGGCAAGGTCGCGCGAAAGGGGATTCCGGGTCAATCCGATATGGTGTGTTGCCGAAAATGACCGGCAAGGCGTGGCAGTTGTGCCACTATCGCGGCACAGCCGGGTAAACGTCCAAAACCGGCCCCAACGCCGCCTTCAACGGGCCAAGCCAGGGCTCGAACGGCTGCCAGGCATCGGTGCCACCGGTAAAAATCGGCTGCCGGACCTGTTCCGACGACGCCGTCCGCACGGCGCGCTCGGTTTCGTGGAACCGCAGGCAGGCCGCTTCAAACGGCAGGCCGCAGGCCGCGAGCAGGGCCCGCACCTCCGCCTCGGTATCGGTGACCATCCGCTCATAAATGACCCGGTGGACCCGCCCCGGCAGGACGTCATCGACATGCGCCATCAGCCGCACATAGTCGGCATAATATCGGCCCATGTCGTCCAGCGCATAGCTGAACGCCTGCCCCCGGGCGAAATGCTGCTTGAAGTTGGAGAAACAGCAACCGAGCGGATGCCGTCGCGCGTCGATGATGATCGCGCCCGGCAGGATCAGGTGAATGAACGGCACATGCGCCCAATTGTTGGGCAATTTGTCGATGAACAGCGGTCGGTCGGTCTTGCGCTGGATCCGGGTGCGGTCGAGATATTCGGCCCCCAGTTCCCGCAAACGCTCCGGCGACAGTGACGTCACTGCGTCGGGATAATCACGCCACTGCCGCGCCAGAGCGGGTACATCCGGCAGTTCGGACGTGCCCTCCACCTGGCTGTGGGAAGATAATATCTGTTCCACCAGCGTCGATCCGGCGCGCGGCATGCCGAGAATGAAAATCGGTGCGCGCTCCCGGTGGCCCTGACCGGCGCGGGCGGCGAATAACTCGCGGGTGAAAAGCTTCAGGCTGGCATCGACAAAATTGCGGGTCTCGTCGGCATCATAGACCACCGACTCCCGCCGCAAACGGTTGCCGGCGTTATAATGGGCGAAGGACCGGGCCGGGTCGCCGGCATCCTCGAACGCCTTGCCGAGCGCGAAGTCGAGGTGGAAGCGGTCGGTGTCGGACAGATCACTGGTCGCCAGCGCGGCCTGCATCGCGCCGATATCGTCTGCGGAAAATTGCACGGTCTTCAGGTTGGCAAGGCTCCACCAGACTTCGCCGAGGGTCGGGGCAATCGCCAGCGCCTGCCGGTAGGCGGCGATCCCGTCGGCCTGCCGCCCGACGGTTTTCAGCATATGGCCATAGCTCATCCAGACCTTGGGCTGGCGCGGCGCGGCCTGCAGCACCTCCTCGTAAAGCGCAATCGCCTCGTCGAACCCGCCGATCCGGCCAAGGGCTGCGGCCTTCAGGTTGGTATGGGCGATATTCTCCGGTTCAACCGCCCGGACCAGATCGAGCTCGGCAATCGCCTCCGCTGGCCGGTTCTGACGGTAGAGCGCTGTTGCCAGATTGGCGCGGGCCGCCCCGAAATCCGGGGCCAGTTCCAGCGCCCGGCGCAGCAGGGCCTCGGCATCCTTGTAGCGGCCAATCCGACCGGCAAGCTCCGCCAGCATCCGGATAGCGGCGGCATCGAACGGATCATCGCGCAGATGGGCCTTCAACAGCGGCTCGGCCTCCGACAAGCGGTTGTCGTACAGCGCCAGCGCCGCCTCCATCAGGCGCGGGTTGCCCAGCGAGGCTGCCACGGCGCGCCCACCAATTTCGGAACTGCGTTTCTGCTGCGACATGATCCCCCGCGCCCTTGCAGGCGGCAGTAGCGCAATTCCGGCCTAAGTGCGGCACCCAAAATTGTTGGGCGGGGTGAAACTGCATTCGGCGGTCTGGCTTCCGCGAATGAAGCGGACGGCCATGCCATTTGCCGCCGTCCCTGCCGCCTGCCGAAGCTGTTCGATCGTAGTGATCGGTTTGCCGTTGATCGCCGCAATAATGTCGCCGGGGCGCAGGAAGCCCAGCCGGGCGGCGGGCGCATTGCCGTTGAGGCTCACCACCACCACGCCGCGTTCCGGCAACCCGGCCCCCAGTTCCTGCGCAAAGGCCGGGGACAGATTGCCGACCGTGACCCCGGACAACAGGTTGTTGCCGCCGATCACTGACAATTGGCGCAGCGGAACCTCTGGCGGCAGAGCCAGGCGGAGTTCGACATTCTGGGCCTTGCCCGCACGAATGAGGGTTATCACCGCCTTGTCGCCCACCGGTTGGGTGGCGATCCGGTACCGCATCATCCCGGCATCGGCGACTTCCTTGCCGTCGATGGCATAGATCACATCCCCGGGCCGGATACCGGCGGCTGCGGCGGGCGATGCCGGGGACACGCCGGTTATCAACACGCCCGCAGGACGATCAAGGCCGACGCGGGCCGCCGTGTCCGCCGTGACCGGCTCCCCTTCCGCACCAATCCATGCGGTGACCAGCTTGCCGGTTTTTGACGCGCCGAGGAATATCCGGACCATATTGGCCGGAATTGCAAAGCCAATGCCATTGGATCCGCCCGAGCGGGAAAAGATCGCAGTGTTGATACCGACCAGCGTCCCGTCCATCGCCACCAGCGCACCGCCGGAATTGCCCGGATTGATCGCTGCATCGGTTTGCAGGAAGAATTGATAGTCGCTGACCCCGATTCCGGTCCGGGCGACGGCAGATACGATGCCGTGGGTGACGGTCTGACCGACGCCAAAGGGATTGCCGATGGCGATCACCACATCACCAACCTCGGCACGGTCGGAATCGCCTAGCCGGACCACCGGCAGGGTCTGGCCCTTCGGCTCAATCCGCAGCACGGCGAGGTCGATCCGGGCGTCGGCGAACACCAGCTTTGCCGCAAACTCCCGCCGATCCGCCAGCGCGACCAATATCTGGTCCGCCCCTGCCACGACATGATTGTTGGTAACAATCAGGCCTTCGGAATCAACGATGACGCCGGACCCCAGCGATTGTTCGATCCGGGGTTGGCTCGGGCCGCCGCCGCCGAAAAACTGCCGGAAAATCGGATCGTCCATGATGCCGCGCTGCTGCACGACACGGGCGGTGTAGATGTTAACCACGGCTGGAGCGACCCGGCGGGTCACCGGCGCGAAACTGAGGTTCAACTGCGCGGCATTGGCGGGCACGGTCCGTTCGGGTTGCGACCCTGCCGCCTGCCGCGCCAGTTCGCTCGCCTGCTGGGCAAGGGCTGACGGGCCATCTCCGATCAGCCCGAATGTCAGTATCAGTCCGGTGGCCACACCGGCAGTGATCAATGCGATTCGCTGAAACAGTCTCATTCCGGCCATCCCGAATTCACCCTTGGGCAGTCTTTGCCGCGCTGTGGCTGAGCCGTCGATGAACGATCAGTGCGCCTCGCCCAGCATATCCCGGACCGTTGCGGCGAGCGTTGCCTTCCGCCGCGACCGCCGTTGACGCTCGGCCTGCAGGATCGCCCGGACTTCCTTCAGGCAGGCGTCAAAATCGTCATTGACCAGCACATAGTCAAATTCGCCCCAATGGCTGATTTCATTGGCGGCCCGGTCCATCCGACCCTTGATAATGTCGGCGCTGTCGGTGCCCCGTGCCACCAGACGCCGTTCCAGCTCACCCAGTGACGGCGGCAGCAGGAACACCGACACCACATCCTTGGCATCCCGCGCCTTCAACTGCTGGGTACCCTGCCAGTCGATATCGAACAACACGTCATGGCCCGCCGCCAGGGCATCCCGAACCGGTTCGCGCGGTGTGCCATATCGGTGCCCGAACACATGCGCCCATTCGAGCAGCAGACCGGCCTCGACCAACCGCTCAAACTCGGCGCCATCGACGAAATGATAGTCCTTGCCATCAATCTCCCCCGGACGCGCTGGACGAGTGGTCGCCGAAACCGACATGCTGATCATCGGATCATCGGCCAGAATCTTGCGGGCCATCGAGGTTTTGCCAGTGCCGGAGGGGGAGGCGAGGACGAACATCAGCCCCCGGCGCGGCGGCGGTGGATCAACGAGCGGATCAGGTCGGGACATGGGCGCTTCGTGCGGGACCAAGGGCGGGGCGTCAAGTCACTGGTGCGGCACCGGGTCTGATGGCAAGGACGGCGCATGCACAGCATTCTTGTTGATCTGGACGGCACGCTGACCGATCCTGCCGCCGGGATCATCGCCGCCATCCAGCATGCCTTGCAGGAAATGGCGGCGGCCGTCCCGGCAGCCGACAGTCTGGGGTGGGCGATAGGTCCGCCGCTGCGCCAGACGTTCACGAAACTCTTGGGCGGCGTTGGGGACGCGGAGACGGCGGTTGCCATCTACCGGGCGAAATATGGAGCAGGCGGCCTGTTTGATGCCACGCTGTATGACGGTATTGCCGACGCTCTGGCGGAGATGCGGCGGATTCCGGCCCGCCTGTTGCTGTGCACGGCGAAGGCCGAAATTTATGCCGAGCGGATCCTCGATCATTTTGGTCTGACCCAGCATTTTTCTGGGATCTACGGCGCCGATCTTGCTGGCACGCTCGACGACAAGGGCGATTTGATCGCGCACATGATCCGGGTCGACGGGTTTGATCCGGCCTGGGCGATCATGGTCGGGGACCGGGCCAATGATGTCCGCGCCGCAGCCCGTCACGGCATACCGGCCGTGGGCGTGTTGTGGGGCTACGGGGACCGCACCGAACTCGCCGATGCCAAAGCGCTTTGCGCCCGTCCTGCTGATCTGCCGGAACTTGTCCGCAGCCTGTTAACTGCGGCCTGACAACTCGTCGCCGGTCAAGCGGGTGATGTGCAGGACGTTCGTAGATCCCGGCGTCCCAAACGGAACCCCGGCCATCACGATCAGCCGGTCACCGCCGTTGGCAACACCGATGCGGATGGCCATGCGCTTTGATTTCGACACCATTTCTTCAAAATCGGACACATCACGCGTGTGCACCGCATGCACACCCCAAACCAGGCCCAGGCGGCGCGCGGTCGCGAGCTTCGGGGTCATCGCCATCAACGGCACCGCAATGCGCTCCCGGCTGACCCGCCGGGCGGTGGAACCCGACGTGGTGAAGCACACAATCGCCGCTGCGCTGATCGTTCGGGCAATCTCACCCGCCGCCGCCGACAGGGCGTCCGCCGTCGTCCGTTCCGGCAGGGTCTCGGTAAAATGCACCCGCTCAAAATGCGTCGGGTCGCCTTCGACCTGACGAGCGATCCGGTCCATCATGTCGACGGCTTCCACCGGCCAGGCCCCAGCGGCGGATTCGGCGGACAGCATCACCGCGTCGGCTCCGTCATACATGGCATTGGCCACGTCGGACACTTCGGCGCGGGTCGGCGAGGGGGAGGTGATCATCGATTCGAGCATCTGCGTTGCCACAACCACCGGCTTTCCCGCAGCACGGGCCAGCTGCACGATGCGCTTCTGCGCGGCAGGCACCTCCTCCGGCGGCAGCTCCACGCCAAGGTCGCCGCGCGCCACCATCACTGCATCCGCCAGTTCGATAATCTCCGGCAACCGCTCCATCGCCGCCGGCTTTTCGATCTTGGCCAGCAGCGCCGCCTTCCCGCCGATCAACTGCCGGGCTTCGGCCACATCCTCGGGTCGCTGCACAAAGGACAGCGCAATCCAGTCCACTCCGTTGTCGAGGGCAAAGGCCAGATCGCGCCGATCCTTCTCGGTCAGCGCCGCCATCGGCACCACAACATCGGGAACATTCAGCCCCTTGTTGTTGGACAAGGCACCGCCGACTTCAATCAGGCTTTCAATCCGGTCGGGATGAACTGCCGTCACCCGCGCGATCACTTTCCCGTCATCAAGCATCAGCCGCGCGCCCGGTTGCAGGGCGGCGAACAGTTCCTTGTGGGGCAGCTGGACCCGGTGACTGTCCCCCGGGGCATCGCTCCGATCAAAGGCAAAGGCCTGCCCGCGCACCAGTTCAACCCGCCCCTCGGCAAAACTACCGACCCGAAGTTTTGGCCCCTGCAAATCCGCAAGAATGGTCATTGGCCGACCAAGGGTTTTTTCCAGGCTGCGGATATTGGCGATCAGTTCGCCGCGCGCGGCCTGGCTGCCGTGGCTCATATTGACCCGGAAGGCATCGGCACCGGCGCGAAACAGCCGGGCAATCATCTCCGGTGTGCTGGAGGCGGGGCCCAGCGTTGCCAACACCCTGACCTTGCGGGCGCGCGGACCGGGCCGATCCTGTGCAGCAATTGTCACGCAAACTCTCCTGTCAGATGCCGCTTTGCTCTATAGTGTGCGGGCGACGCTGCAAACCCGAAAGGCCAAACCGATGCCTCTAGATCCCCAGATCCGCGACCGGATCGAAGCCGCTGCCTTCCGCCGCCTGCTCACCCATCTGCGGGGCCGAACCGACGTCCAGAATGTCGATCTGATGGGTGTCGGCGGATTTTGCCGCAATTGCCTTGGCGACTGGATTGGGGAAGCTGCTGAGGCGGAAGGAAGTGCTATCGACAAGGACACTGCCCGACACTGGGTCTACGGCATGACCTATGCCGACTATAAGGCGAGACACCAAACTCCGGCGACGGCGGAGCAGCTGGCCGCAATGGACGCCAGCGTTGCACGCAACCGGGCGCTTGATGGCGCTTGATCAGGACCGCCCGCCCCTCTAGCACCGGCGCTTTCCAGAATCGGAGTAGCGAATGTCTAGCGGGAATGTGTCGGCCGAACAGTTGCGCCTGTTCATCGAGCGGATCGAACGGCTCGAAGAAGAGAAAAAAGGCATCGCCGACGATATCAAGGACGTCTACGCCGAGTCCAAGGGGCAGGGCTATGACGTAAAAACCATGCGCTCGATCATCAAGCTCCGCAAAATGGAACGCGACGCCCGCATGGAACAGGAAGCCCTGCTGGATACCTACAAGGCCGCACTCGGGCTGGCGGACTGAGCGCCGCCGACCCTCAAATTTCGCGCGCGGCTTCGATCAGCAGGATTGGGACGCCGTCCTTGATCGGATAGGCGAGGCCAGCGCTGTCACTCACCAATTCCCGTGCTTCGGCATCAAGGCGCAGCCGGGTCTTGGTCAGCGGGCAAACGAGGATGGCGAGCAAGCGGGGGTCGATGTCGGTCATCAGTGCATCGTCCCCCCCGCCGGGACATCCGCACCCGGCGCAAAGGCCATCAGGGCCGACAAGGTCACCGTCCGCTCGCGCAGGTCAGCGGCTTCGATCAGCGCCTGCTTTTCCGCCGTCTCAAATGGGCACACCGTTGCCAGCGTGTGGACCAGCGATTCGTCGTCGGCGGCACCAACCGCCTGCCAGTCCGCCGACAGGTCCTGACCGTCCAGATAGACCCGCAGCGAATTTTCCAGGTCGGCGCGCAGTAGGGCGGGCAGCGGGTCCGGCTCCCGCCAGTCCGCTGCAAACCCGTCATAGTCGACCGATGCCAGCCGATAGGGCTTGTCAGCCTCCACCTCCCGCCGGACCCGGAAACGCTGCAGGCCGGTCAGCGAGATCAGGAACCGCCCGTCACCGGTTTCGGCAAATTGGGTGATCCGGCCAACCCCGCCGATTTGGTAGAGGGCAGGCTGCGGCTCGGCGGCACCGCGGGGCTGGATGATGCCGATCAGCCGGTCGCCGGCCATCGCATCACGGACCATCGCCAGATAGCGCGGTTCGAAGATGTTGAGCGGCAGCGTCGCGCGCGGCAACAGCAGGGTGCCGGACAGCGGAAACAGCGGAATCAGGTCAGGAAGACTATCCGATCCGAAGTCGCTGGTCATGCGAAGAGAATGGTCGAAAGTCGGCGGCGAGTCGAGATCACCCAGGGGTCCTCCAACCCAACCGCGCCGAACAGCGTCAGCAGCCGGTCGCGCGCTGCGCCCTCCTGCCAACTCCGGTCGCGGGCGATGCTGGCCAGCAGCTGGTCGGCGGCCCCGTCCCGGTCTCCGCGCGCCATCAACCCGCCCGCCAGTTCAAATCGCGCCGCAAGATCGTCCGGATCGGCCGCAACCCTTGCCTGAACCGCCGCAAGATCGGCAACCGGCGGCGACTCCTTGGCGAGCTTCAACGCCGCCCGCGCCTGAGCGGCGACCGGGTCCTTCGAGTCGGCGGCAATCGCATCAATCAGTGTTTGCGCCGCATCCGTCTGGCCCAGACCGATCAGCGCCCGGGCATGATTGGCGGCAAGATCGACCCGGTCGGGTAATTCCGCCGACAAGACCGCAAACATCTGCACCGCGTCTTCAAGCTGACCCGCCGCCAGCGCTTCCGTCGCCGCTAAGATCAGCGGTTCCAGATCGGCTTGGGACGCCGCCTCGCCACCAGCAGCGGACGGGGGCAGTTGCGCCAAAATCTGGTCAAGATAGGCCTTGAGTTCAACCTCGCCCCGGGCCGGGGTCAGATCGGCGACCGGCTGCCCCTGATAGACGGCATAAACCGTTGGGATGGCCTGAATGCGGAATTGCGCGGCAATCGTCTGATTGCGGTCAACGTCGATCTTGACCAGCGTGACGCCCTTCGCCGCATAGGTCGCCACGACGTTCTCGAGCATTGGCGACAGGGTGCGTGAGGCACCGCTGCGATCCGAATGGAAATCGACGATCACCAGCCCGGTCATGGAGGCTTCCAGCACATCCCGGCGAAACGCTTCGATACTGGCCTTTTCGGACGCGGCGGTTGTCAGGCTCGACACATTTATTCCTTCACGGGTCTGGTCAGCGCCCATATGGGGCGTGGCAACCCCGGCTGCCAAGGCCCCGCCAAAGTGAATTATCCCTTGCGCGGCGCTTCACGCCCATGATAGCAGCCGCCTCCACCCGCAGTTCGGCCCGCCGAACCGCCGCCCGAGCGGGCGTAGCTCAGGGGTAGAGCGCAACCTTGCCAAGGTTGAAGTCGAGGGTTCGAATCCCTTCGCCCGCTCCATTTCCCGCACAACCGTCCGTCACAGATATCTGTGAAATGATGCATTTGCGCGGAGCGAGATCTAACCCGCGCGTTGGGTTGGCGTGCGGTAACGCGCCAACAGAATTGGTGCCCACGGCCGGACTCGAACCGGCACGCCCCTTGCGGAGCAAGAGATTTTAAGTCTCTGGCGTCTACCGGTTCCGCCACGTGGGCCTGTTCAGATTTCTCCGTCGATAGGGTCGACACCGGCGGCGCGCAGTCCGGTCAGCAGAGCTTCGGCGGTGGCGGCCAATATGGCGGGGTCGGGCGAGCGGACGACAAAGTTCGCGCCGACCTTGCCGTCGCGCCAGAAGGGATAGCTGCCGATCTGCGCCCCGGCGTGGGCGCGTTCGGTCGCCGCCAGCAGGTCGGCAACCGCACTTTCGCCGATCCAGGCCCCAACGGTGCGGGCCAGTACCGGACGCCCGCCCTGAAGCTTGCCATCAAGACCCGCCAGCATGCCCTGGGTGATCTGCGGCACGCCGGCCATGATGAAAATGTCACCGATGCGGATGCCCGGCGCACCGGAGACCGGGTTGGGCAGCAGGTCAGCGCCTTCCGGTACCCGGGCCATGCGCAACCGGGCATCGGTGATCTTGTCGCCATAGTAACCGCGAAGCGTCGCCTCGGCCTTCGGGTGCATGACCACCGAAAGCCCGAGCGCGGCAGCGATGGCATCAACGCTGATGTCATCATGCGTCGGCCCGATGCCGCCGGTGGTGAACAGATAATCATGGTGCGGCGGGCGGAGGGCATTCACCGCCCCGGCGATGGCATCCATGTCGTCGGCGACCACCCGGACTTCGGCCAGGCGGATGCCCTGAACATTGAGCCATTTCGCCAGATAGGCCAGATTGGCGTCCTGGGTCCGGCCGGACAATATCTCGTCGCCGATCACGATCAGCGCGGCGGTAAAAATGCGGTCGGCGGAGACTGTCATGAAAATGGCTTAGCGCGTGGCGCGCGCCGCGCCAATCGGTTAGAAGCGGTTTGATGACATATGCTAGCGAACTCGATCATGACGCCGACGATGAACCGACGTCGACGATAAAATTGCACGGCGCCGAAGGGTTTGCCGGGATGCGCAAGGCTGGCCGGGTAGCAGCCGAGGTGCTGGATATGCTGGCGCCGCACGTCGTCCCCGGTGTGGCGACGCTCGATCTCGACCGGCTCGCCTATGAATTTGTGCTGGCGAAAGGCGCTGTTCCGGCAACGATTTTTTACCGCGGCTACAGCCATTCGCTGTGCATCAGCGTCAATCACGTCGTCTGTCACGGCATTCCCGGCAACAAGAAACTGATGAACGGCGACATCGCCAATATCGATGTGACGGTGGTCGTTGACGGCTGGCACGGCGATACCAGCCGGATGTTCCTGGTCGGGGATGTGCCGATTCGGGCGAAGCGACTGGTCGACATCACCTTTGACTGCCTGATGCGCGGCATTGCGGCGGTGAAGCCCGGCAATACGCTTGGCGATGTCGGGCATGCCATCCAATCCTATGCCGAAGGGCAGCGCTGTTCGGTGGTCCGGGATTTTTGCGGCCATGGGGTGGGGCGGGTGTTCCACGATTCCCCCAATGTGGTCCATGTCGGTCGACCAGGGCGGGGTGTGGTGCTGAAGCCCGGCATGTTTTTCACCATCGAGCCGATGATCAACCTTGGTCGTGCTGACGTGAAGGTGCTCGACGATGGCTGGACGGCGGTGACCCGCGACCGGTCGCTTTCGGCCCAGTTCGAACATTCGGTCGGCGTGACCGACAGCGGTTGCGAAATTTTCACCGCCAGCCCGACCGGGCGGGACCGGCCACCCTATTCCTGACGCCGCAATCCCGTCCGGTTGGGCGGGTGGCACTTTCGGATGAGCCGCCTAGTCTCGCCCCATGGCGCGGGATGACATTGACGATTTTGACGTGGCGACGGGGCACCGGGCGCGTATGCGGGCGAAGCTGGCGCGGGCTGGCGGCGACGGGTTTCACGACTATGAGCTGCTCGAATATCTGCTGAGCTTGGTTACGCCGCGCCGGGATACCAAACCGCTGGCGCGGCAGTTGATCCAGGAATTCGGGTCGCTGCCGTCGGTGCTCGCTGCCAGCCATTCGGAGCTGGCGCGGATCAACGGTCTTGGTGAAACCGGGATTGCCGCGATCAAATTCACGCGCGAAGTGGCGATCCGGTCAATGCAACAAACGGTGCTGGGGCGTCCGGTCCTGTCGAGCTGGCAGGCGGTGATCGACTATCTGACCGCCGATATGGCGCACGGTCTGACCGAGCGGTTCCGGGTGTTGTTCCTCAACAGCAAGAATATCCTGATCCGCGATGAAGTGATGCAGGAGGGGACGGTCAACCAGACGGCGGTCTATGTGCGGGAGGTGATCAAGCGCGCGTTGGAACTTGGCGCGACCGCGCTGGTGCTGGTCCACAACCACCCATCCGGCGACCCGCGCCCCAGCCGCGACGATATCGACATGACCAACGACATCGTCGATGCCGGCCGACGCCTCGGCATTTCGGTGCACGATCATCTGGTGATCGGCTCCACCGGCCATGCCAGCTTCAAGACCTTGGGATATCTTTCGGAGGGCTGACTCAGCCGCCGTTAAGGTGGTAGGGGATAGGTGCCGGGTCATACCGTTGGGGAGAGCATAGATGCGTCGATTGTTGGTCATTGCCTTGCTGGCGTCGGCGGGGCCGGCGTTTGCGCAGGGTGCGGCACCGGCGAACAAGCCGACCGCCTATGAAACCTATCGCAGCCGGACCGTCACTGTGTACGGCAATGATGCCTGCCCGAAGCCGCTTGATCCGGAAGAAATCGTCGTGTGCGCCCGCCGCCCGGAGGAGGAGCGGTACCGGTTCAAACAGCTGGACGATGATTTCGGCGCGCGGGTTGAGGAGGGCGGAACTGATCGGACGCTCGGCGCGATGGATGCCTCAAACGCCGGTGGTCCCGGCTCCTGCAGCACGGTCGGCCCCAACGGCTCGGCAGGCTGCTCGCTGAAGTTCGTCGCGCGTGAAAAGAAAGTCCGCAAGCGCGAAGAAGCGATTATCAACGAGAAACCGCCCGAACAGCGCTAGCTATCCGGCCATCGACAGCACAACGCCTTCGTCGGCACGGCCTTTGCCGTTCAGGATGGCGTGATATTGCGCCTCGACCACTGTCGCCCCCCGGTCTTCGACGATGCGCAGCCAAGGCCCGGTGGAGGCCATGAAGATGCGCCATGCCGCCTCCAGCCGTGCGCCGAAACCCGCCGGTCCCCAGGCTTCCATACGTTTGACGGCTTCGGTCGGTGCAAAGAACAGGGTGGGGCGAGGGCCGGGGAGGGCAGTAGGCGCTGCAACCGAATCCCAATGGGTATCGCCAATCACCATCGACGCCAGCAGATTGCCGCCGAACCGCTGGTGGACGGACGCCCGAACCGCGTCGGACCCGGCGAAATCCACGAACAGCGGTCGGTCGGCGGTCAAGCCCGCAACCCCGTCATAGCTGGTGACGACATCATAATATCCGGTCGATTCGACGAAGCTGCGGTTGGCGGCGGAGGTCAAGCCGATGACCTTTGGACCACCGCTGCCGCGCACCTTGAGGGCCTGGGCCAGCCCCAGCGCGGTCTTCGAAGATGCGCTTGAGATGATCACCGCATCGGTTGTTGCCGCCTCCTCGGCGATCCAGGCGTCGATCAGGAACGATGTGGTGTAGAGCGGGCGGAAGATCGCATAGGCCCGCTCGTCGCCGAAATCGCTGCCTGCCACCAGTTGATAGCTGTTGTAGATTGACGCCAGATGCTGCCGGTGGGCCGCTGTATCGACGAAGCCGCGCCGGGTGACCTTGGCGGGTTCGAGCACGGCATGGCTCGCCAGCGGCCAATAGCCGTAAATGCGGTCACCGACCGTCAGTCCGTCGATACCGCCCGCATCAACCACCCGGGCAAAGCCCCAGATCGGGACGATGCCCCAGCCTGCCGCAGCGGGGTAGAACCCCCAATAGCCCATGTCGTCACCGTGCGCGGCATAGGTGATATTGTTGGCGGTCAGGGCGAACTGCTCCACCAGGAACAGCGCCTGTCCGGCCTTCAGACTTACATCGGCCGCGGCGATTCTGGTGGTGTGCAGATCGGCGCGTGACACCTGCAGTTCGGTGATCGTGGTCGTCATTCCGGGCTCCCGATGCCTTGGTTTGCCGCAATCTGGCGTGCGGTTCGCGGGCTGTCCACTGGCGGAAATGGGGCTGGTGGTCTTTCGAGTTGCGCTCGAAATAAAAGTGCGTATCATCGCTCCGTACTTGGTTCCGAGTCTGGAGATTGCCGTGAACGCGCCCGTTGACCACAAGACCCTTGTTCCTGCCGAAACTTGGCGTGATCGCTACCGGAAATTGCCGGAGGCCGGGTATGCCGGATTGGCGCATTTGCCGGGACTGCCAAAGAATGCGTTCCCCCTGTGGACCACGATCAAATTCCTGAAAGACCCGCTGAATTTTGTCCGGGCCCGGGTTGCCGAATTTGGCCGGGTGTACCGGGTCAACAATTTCGGCGGCTGGAATGTCGCGATGGTTGGGCCGGAGGCCAATGAACTGGTTCTGATGAACCGCGACAATCTCTTCTCGTCCGAACAGGGCTGGAACCCGGTGCTGGAATTCCTGTTTCCGCGCGGGCTGATGCTGATGGACGGTGATGAACACCGGACCCACCGCAAGACCCTGGGCGTTGCGTTCAAGCCGGCGCCGATGAAGCATTATTTCAACGAATTGTCCGACGGAATTGCGCGCGGTGTCACCGCGTGGCCAGAGGAGATGAAATTCTACCCGGCGATCAAGGAACTGACGCTCGATCTCGCCGCAACGTCCTTCCTCGGTATCGAATGGGGGCCAGAGGCGCAGAAAATCAACCGGGCGTTTGTCGACATGGTTCAGGCATCGGTTGGCATCGTGCGGGTGCCGATCCCGGGGTCGCTGATGTTCAAGGGCTGGCTCGGTCGCCGCTATATGTCGGCGTTTTTCCAGCGCGAAATCCCGAAGCGCCGTGGTGCTGCGGGCGATGATTTTTTCACCCAATTCTGCAACGCGACCGATGATGACGGGAACTTGCTGACCGATCAGGAGGTCATCGATCATATGAACTTCCTGATGATGGCGGCGCATGACACGCTGACCTCATCCCTCACCTCCACAATCTATTTCCTCGCGAAGAACCCCGAGTGGCAGGAATGGGTGCGGGAGGAAATCGCGGGCGTTCCGGAGCTGACCTATGAGTCGCTGGGCAAGCTGGAACGCTGCGAAATGGCGTTCAAGGAAGCGATGCGGCTGAATGCACCGGTGCCGGGCATTCCCCGCCGCGCGATGCGGGACTTCACCATTGGCAATTTCCAGGTGCCGGCGGGCGCGCATGTCGGGATCAACCCGATGATGACCCACCGCCTGCCCGAACTCTGGCCCGATCCGGACCGGTTTGACCCAACCCGGTTCACGGCGGAAAATTCCAAGGGCCGCCACAAATATGCCTGGGTGCCGTTCGGTGGCGGCGCGCACATGTGTCTTGGTCTGCACTTTGCTTATATGCAGGCCAAAACCTTCCTGTGGCAGCTGCTGAAAGACCGCAAGCTGGTCCTGCCAGAGGGCTATGACTGCGATTTCGCGATGTTCCCGATGCCAAAGCCGCGGGACGGCCTGCCGATCCGGCTGGAGCGCATCTGATGGCCGCGCGCCGCCGCCGCATCTGGCCGTGGATCGTCGGGGTGCCGCTCGTCACCCTCGGCATCCTGATCGCGCTGCTTTGGACGCCGGACATGCCGGTTGCAGAGGCCCGGTCCAAATATGCCAATGCCGAAAGCGAATTTGTTCAGCTGGAACCGGGACTGACCGTCCATCTGCGTGATGAGGGCAAGGTCGACGGCCCGGTGTTGCTGCTGCTGCACGGCTCCAACGCCTCGCTGCACACCTGGGAGCCCTGGGTGGCGCGGTTGAAGGATCGCTACCGGATCATCAGCGTTGATCTGCCCGGTCACGGCCTGACCGGCCCATCGCCGCGCCGCGACTATACAGCTGCCAGCAGCGTGGCGGTGGTTGATGCGGTGGCGACGCAGCGCGGTCTCGGTCGCTTTGCGCTGGCTGGCAATTCGATGGGCGGCGGCATTGCCATGCATTATGCCCTGACCCATCCGGCAAAGCTCAGCGGGCTGATCTTGGTCGATGCGGGCGGTGCGCCATCAAAGCGTACCGGGTCGTTGCCGATTGGCTTCCGCATCGCCCGAACCCCGGTGATCCGGGATTTAATGGAGAGCATCACCCCCCGGTCGCTGGTCGAAAAGTCGCTGCGCCAATCGGTGTCGGTTCAGGCCATCGTGACGCCTGAGGCGGTTGATCGTTATTGGGAACTGCTGCGCTATCCCGGCAACCGGCGTGCCACCATTGACCGGTTCAGCACGGCCTATACCGGCCTCAACAAAGCCCGGTTTGACGGCTTTGCGGTGCCGACGCTGATCATGTGGGGGCGGGAGGATAAGTTGATCCCCGTCACCGCTGCGGACTGGTACGCCGCCACCATTACCGGAAGTCGCAGTGTCATTTATGACGGTATTGGGCATATACCGATGGAAGAAGCCCCGGACCGTTCGGCGGCGGACGTCGCAGCCTTCATCGATGGGCTGCCGAACTGATTGGGAGGCCGATATGGTGACAGCAACCGACATGCGCGCAACGCTTGAAACCCAGCGCCGGGCGTTCATGGCCGATCTTCCCGTCACCGCCGCCGTTCGCAAGGACCGGCTGAAACGTGCCATGGCGCTGGTCAAGGACAACCGGGTCGCGCTCGCCAGGGCGCTCAGCGACGATTTCGGCCACCGCTCGACCGAGCTGTCGATGCTGACCGATATCATGGCCGCCGTTGGGCCGCTCGCGCACGCGCTGAAGCATGTCGACAGCTGGATGCAGCCGGAAAAGCGCAAGCTCGACTTTCCGCTCGGCCTGCTGGGGGCGAAGGCCCGGGTCGAATATCAGCCGAAGGGCGTTGTCGGGGTCATTTCGCCGTGGAATTTTCCGGTTAATCTTACTTTTGCGCCGCTCGCCAATATCTTTGCTGCCGGCAACCGGGCGATGGTCAAACCGTCGGAATATACGCCGGTGACATCTGCTCTGATGGCCGAACTCGCTGCCTCGCTTTTCGACGCGAGCGAACTGGCGTTCATCACCGGTGGTCCGGAAGTCGGCAAGGCTTTCTCCGAACTGCCGTTTGATCATCTGATCTTTACCGGTGCAACGCCGATTGGCCGCCATATTCTCCACGCCGCTGCGGACAATCTGACCCCGGTGACGCTGGAGCTTGGCGGGAAGTCCCCCACGATCCTGTCCCGCTCCGCCGATGTTGGATCGGCGACCGCCCGCATTGCGCTCGGCAAGCTGATGAATGCCGGGCAAATCTGCCTCGCGCCGGACTATTTGTTGGTGCCAGAGGAGCAGGAACATGCCGTCATCGGCGGCCTGCAGGCGGCGACCGCCAGCATGTATCCCACAATGCTCGCCAACCCGGACTATACCTCGGTCATCAACGGACGGCACCGGGAGCGGTTGGAGGCGCATGTCAACGACGCCAGGGCCAAGGGTGCCGAAGTGATTGTCGTCAACCCGGCGAATGAGGATTTCAGCCAGCAGAATACCCACAAAATGCCGCTGCACATCATCCGCGGCGTGTCGGATGACATGACGGTGATGCAGGAGGAGATTTTCGGGCCGCTGCTGCCGGTGAAGACCTACAAGGCGGTCGGGGAGGCCATCGACTATGTGAACGCCCACGACCGCCCGCTCGGCCTCTATTACTTCGGTGAGGACGCAGCTGAGGAGCAGCAGGTGCTCAACCGGACGATATCCGGCGGCGTCACCGTGAACGACGTGATCTTTCACGTTTCGGCGGAGGATTTGCCATTCGGCGGCACCGGCCCGTCCGGCATGGGCAGTTACCACGGCATCGATGGCTTCAAGACCTTCAGCCATGCCAAGGCGATCTACCGCCAGCCGAAGATCGATGTCGCCAAACTGGGTGGGTTCAAACCGCCCTACGGTACCGCGACGCTGCGGACGATCAAACAAAGGCTCGGCGCATGACGCTGGCCCCGCTCCCGCAAGTTCGGCGCGTTGTGACGGAGATTGGTGCGGACGGCCGTTCGCGCATCGCAGAGGATGGGCCGACCCCGGCAGGGTTCGCTCTCCCCGGCGCGCCGTTCCGCAGCGACAATCTTTGGAGGACGGGCGCGGCCCCCAGCCCTGTCATGGCCTTGGACGATATCACTGCACACAAGGGCGTCTGCCCGCCACCGGCAGGGACAGTGCTCCGCGTCATCGATTTCCCG
>CALRKY020000011.1:0-97798 GCA_943368345.1 Synechococcus sp. UW140
CGGTTGCCGAAGGGGTCGCGGAGGCGGGCTTCGCGCCACCCCCAGCTCTCGTCGCGCGGCATTTGGTCGAACGTTAGCCCTTGAGACGTCAGCATCTTGCACCAGGCGTCGAGCTCGGGATGTTCGAAATAGATGACCATGGCCTCTGATGCCGGGCCGCCCCGGTGAAGAGACAAGGTCGTGCAGTCCGGCGCTTCGAAGCGGGCATAGCCATTGGCTGGGCTGTCGACGATCTGCTTGAAGCCCAGCGTTCTGTAGAAGGCGGCTGACACTGCCGGGTCGTCACAGCCAATTGTCACCTGATTAAAGGCAAAGCCGACGGGCCGTCTGGCCAACAGCAAGCGAGCGGCGGCCACATAACCCGCGCCGAGCGCCACCCCTGCCGCGGCAAACGCGAAACCATCGCCCGTCAGCGTGGACAGCAGGCCGAACAGGCCGCTGGTGATCCAGAGACAGGCCGGAAGCCTGAACAGCCCAATCCGCATCAGCAGGGCCGAAAGCGCGGCCAGCGCGACGATGAACAGGCTCGCCCCGGCGAGATAAAAGTCAACGCCGAACATTGGCGCGTCCCCGCTCAAACGCGCCAGCCTTCGAAGACCAGGCCCATCAAAATCGTCCCGAAGCATAACCGCCGATGCCATCGCATACCTCCCACAGTATGCGATGTTGAATCAGATCATGGCCGCTTTGGGAATCCCACGCAGTGAGTCAGCTTCCGAGGGACTTGGTATAAGAATCGCGCCGTTCGCTGCCCACGGCGGACGGATCAGAGTTAGGGGCCGTAGCTCAGCTGGGAGAGCGCTGCGATGGCATTGCAGAGGTCAGGGGTTCGATCCCCCTCGGCTCCACCAGGTTGCTTGATTATTGCGATACAGCCCTAGCGGTCCCGGGTTGGGTCTGTTCAGTCAGGCTGACCGGGCCACGGTCGCAGACTCTGTTAGGTAGAGATTGTCAACGATAGGCCCACGATCAGGGAAGCCATCAACCAGTTCTGCCAGCGCAACATAGACACCAGGGGTTTCGTTTGCATCGGCAAGTGCGATGAGGCTCGCCAGTCGCCGCGCAAGCTTATCCCATGGAATGAACGCTTCGTTCGCTTTCATGATCCTTGCGTGTGAAGTTGGCTGAGGCGAATCACCAATCAGCAACTCCTCATAGAGCTTCTCGCCCGGCCGGAGTCCAACGGTCCGAATCTCAATATCACCACCCGGTTCGTCCGCTGAGATCAAGGTTAGTCCTGAGAGATCCACCATACGTTTGGCGAGGTCGATCACCTTGATGGGCGCCCCCATGTCGAGCACGAAGACTTCACCGCCCTCAGCCATGGCGCCTGCCTGGATGACCAATTGGGCTGCCTCGGCGATCGTCATAAAATAGCGCGTGACCTCGGCATCGGTCAGCGTGATTGGCCCACCATCGCGGATCTGTTGGCGAAAACGGGGTACAACCGATCCCGACGATCCCAGTACATTTCCAAATCGAACCATTGAAAATCGGGTCCGATTAAAAATTCGCCCGCTGGGGATCCCACCAAATGCTGCGATTCTTGGGGCAGGTTCGGCTGCCAAAGCTTGCAGAATCAACTCTGCTAGACGTTTGCTGGCCCCCATCACGTTTGTCGGCCTGACAGCTTTATCCGTGCTTACAAGCACAAAATCTTCGACGTTTGACCTAGCTGCCGCCACTGCAGTTGCAAGCGAGCCGACGACATTATTGTGCAGACCCTCACTAACATTATGCTGAACCAAAGGGACATGCTTATAGGCCGCAGCATGATAGATGGTCTGAGGGTGCCATGCCCGTATTATTCTATCAATTCGTGCGTAGTCAGCGACATCCGCTAGCATCGGAACAATAGAAATCCCACTATTTTCACATCGTTCAGATAATTCATTGTTAATCTCGTAGAGATTATATTCACTGTGATCGACTAGAATTAATGTATGTGGTTTGCGCGCAACAATTTGACGGCATAATTCACTTCCAATACTTCCGCCGGCCCCGGTTACCAGCACAATTCGGTCACTAATTTTCTTGCTCAGTAAATCTTCATCAGGCGGAACTGCATTGCGACCAAGCAAGTCAGCAACATCAAGCTCTCGGATCCCGGACAATTCGACGCGCCCTTGCGCCAGGTCGGTCAGGCCGGGGATGGAGCGAATCCGTATTTTATGCTGACGCAATGTTTCCAGAATTTCCAGACGTCGTATGGATTTAGCAGATGGGATGGCCAGAAGAATGTCCGTCACCCCATAATCTTCAATCAATCTGGCGATGTCCGTGGGCGCATACACATTCACACCGTTAATCGAGCTCTTATGCAGAGCAATATTATCGTCCAGAAAGCCAATCAGCTCGAAGTTGTGGCTTGTCATGATGGCCCGTGCCAACTGCATTCCGGCCCCGCCGGCACCATAGACAATTACGCGGCTGAGGTTTGCCCGGGTGCTACGTGTCCGGTCAATTCCAAACCAGGTGCGGGCCAATATTCTCGATCCGCCCAAAAGTACCAAGAATAGAACTGGCTGAAGCAAGGTGGCAGAATATGGCGCTGCCTGGGAAAAGGTCAGGGCGCCGAGTGCAAGAAACAGGGCTGCGTAAAGGCAAAGCGCCCCAAAAATGACTTGCAGCGAGCGGAGGCCGGTATGGCGATAAATGGCCCTGTAAAGTCCCAGATGTGTGAATATGGGAACACTGATAATGACTGCAGCCAGGTAAAATGGCACATGCGCCAGTCTGGGGAATAGCAACTCATTGGTGGCCGCAGAGAGCGCCAGCCAGCTTGACGCCAGCGCCAAAAGGGCGTCGCAACTCATGGCAACGCCAATTTTCGCCCAGCGGGGCATTGTTAAAAATCGCGCGCTAATTTCGAACACGGCACCATTCCTGCCACCAAATCCGCGATCTATCTGCCTAGCTCGACCCAAAAGACTGGCAGAAAACGCTTTTATTTAATGGGTTGTGCCTATCCCAGGTCGGGGTCAGGCGCAACCCATCACCACGATAAAGCAGTCGACGAGCACGAATCCCTGACATCGCCATGCTTGCCTTCCACTGCTACGATTGACCCCCTCCGGCCCCCTAAGCCTAGATTACATAGGCACTTGCCGCAGCAATCCTCATGGACATATACGATCATGTGTGAGGTCTGGATGGCAACCGATTCAACCGGGAAGCAAGAGCGACATCAAGTGGAGATATTGTGGTAACAGATTCACTTGGCGTGCAACCCTCCATCGGGATTGACGTGTTCGCGCTATTCCGGCTGCTGTGGCGACGCAAGCTCCTGATCGCCGGGGTGGTTGCGATGTGTATCGTGGGCACGATTGTCCGGCTGCAACTATCGGTTTTCCAATATTCGGCTGAACTGCGCGTGACACCAGTGCAGGCCGACAGCAGCTCGATGATGAGCAACCTCAGCGGTCTTGCTTCGCTTGCTGGGGTCAGCTTGCCGAAGAACCAAACTGTCAGCCCATTCGGCCTGTATGTGGAATCTCTAAAAGGCCGCGAAATCGCCAACCGCATGAGCCGTGATCCGGAGATCATGAAAGTCGTGTTCGAGGACCAGTGGGATTCCGCAAATCGGACATGGAAGCAGCCCGCAGTGTCGCTTAATGTCACAGCGCGGCGTTTTGTGAAGGGTGTGCTCGGGCTGCCAGTGGCAGTATGGGGGCCGCCAGCTGGTGAAGATCTTTATCTCTTCATGCTCGACTCCGTTGAAGTGACGGAAGATCAAAAACGAAACATCGTCACCATGAAATTTTACCACAAGAACAAGCAGTTCGCAGGCAGATTTTTGGAGCGTTTGCACCAAATATCCGATCAGGCCCTTAGAGAGCGGACACTGGCACGCGCCTCAACTTATGTGACATATTTGGAACGCCGTATCGCACTGACTACGGTTGGCGAACACCGGGTCGCCCTGGCTGATGCGCTGGGGACGCAGGAACGTCTGCTGATGATGGCCAGTTCGAATGCACCCTTTGCAGCAGAGCCATTCGGTTCGATCCTGTTATCGGCCGCACCGGAGAAGCCACGGCCCGCTAAGATGCTTATTTACGGTGCACTGCTCGGAATCGCTTTTGGAATACTGGCTGCGTTGTTCGCAGAAAACCGCCTTATATGGATCCGCAAGTTTCGGGGTGACTCAGATCACTGACTCGTAAGCGCCTCTGAGCCCCCTAAGTCGGAAGAAACAATATGGCCTGTAGCAGACCGATTGTGACACGATGGGCGCTGCTGCTGGTGATTGCGGCGGCTTTGGCTGGCCTTGCCATAACAGTTAGAGGCAAGCCAGCGAGCTATTCAGGTGCATTTACCGACTGGGATGGCTACGTTCTCGCGATAGGCGCTGACGTTCGGACCTACCGGCGGATAACTGGAATACCGGATCTGCCAGTGCTGGGCGTCATGTCGGAGGCGGCATTTCGCCTGCACCGAAAGGCTGTGGTGCCAAGCGGAGATGGATGGGTTTTCGAGCCGGGTGCCTATTCCGACCATCGGGATTTTGCTTTTGCAGGCCGAAGTACAATGGAAGGTACGGTCTCTGAATCCCGGATCCCCGGAATTTCGTGGGATTCGTCACATTTCTCTCGATGGCCGTTGTGGCTGAACAGTTTCGAGTTGGCAGACAGGCCCGCTTATTATCGCTCGCTGCGTACCGGATTGGCCCGACAGTTTGAACGTCAAGTGCTGGTCCCGCCGGACAGGCATTTTCGTACGTACCGGCTTAACAATTATATGGATGGGCGGAACGGACTTTTCCGCTGGAATGGCGTCGCCAACGAAAGCTACGGACCATTCCAGCTTTCAGGGACGTTCGTCTACGGTTGGTGGTCAGAGCTTAAGTCGCCTGCAATCCGCGAAGCATATCGGCATATCTCACTTGCCCTTCCCTTTAGTCCAACTGAGTATGCAGCGTTCTTTGGGCCGTTTAACTGGATGAGCAATGAGCAGGTCGCGCATCTTACCCGTCTGGCAGCCCTATCCGAAACCGAAAGACCAGATTCGCGCGATATTGCTTACTGGAAATCCTATGAGTCAGAAATTCTAGCGCAATCGATTTGTGATGGATCCGGTTCTCGTCGAGGTCGTACAGCCCAGGATGCCCAGTATGAATTAATGATCCCCATGCATATTGCATTTCGATATAATATCCCTGGTTGGAAGGCAGATCTTGCGGCCCATTTCGCGCGCTTTCCCGACTGTGATACCGCGCAGCTACCCCGATTGGATGAATTGCATTACCTCTATTTCGTAAGCCGGTTCATGGTCCTTTCTGCGCAATCCGGACAGTCGGCATTGGTGCCGGATGCGGTTCGCACGGCTGTTGAACGTCGGCTATTCCGGCTTTGGGTTGGTGAGGGCGAAGCTATTTCAAATCAGGGCTGGGGTGAGCCTAGGTTCACAGCATTCAGTGAGTATCTGGAATGGAAAATTGGGCTCAAACAATAATTTTTAAAGTGATCTAAATTTGGAAAAAACTGACATATATCGCCCAGACATAGATGGCATTCGTGCAATTGCTGTTATATTTGTTGTTATTTTCCACAGTAACATCGGAATATTGCCAGGAGGATATATCGGTGTAGATATATTCTTTGTCATATCTGGATTTCTAATTTGCAGCAAAATACTTAGAGAAAACGCTGATAACAATTTTAGCCTAATGAATTTTTATCTGCGTAGATTCTTAAGAATTTATCCAGCTCTTATATTTGTTATATTATGCTCTTTCCCATTGGCAATTATGTGGATGAACTATGTACAAATAAAGCAATATGCTGGAAGCATTGTAACTACAATGTTGGCAGTATCAAATATTTATTTTTGGAATATTAGCGGATACTTTGATGAATCAAGCGGTCAAAAAGTTTTAATACACACATGGAGTTTGGGATTAGAAGAGCAATTCTACATATTATTTCCAATAACGCTAATGGTTTTTTATTCAAAATACAAACATAGATCACTATATCTGTGGTTTTCAATAATATTTTTAAGCATTGTGGCTAGTGAGTATTTTTCATCTCGTTCACCAAGCGGAAATTTTTACTTATTGCCAACTCGCTTGTGGGAGTTTCTTGTTGGCGCAGCCTGCGCATACAGCCACTGGCGACCACAACCAGTTACCGCAACTCTCATGTCTATAGGGTCCATAATCGTTTTTTTGGCCTACGGAGTATTCCTGCCACCTAGCGCGTCATTTCCCTCGCTGGCTTTGGTCCCGCTGGTACTAGCGACAGTTATGCTCATATTAGCGGGGACGGCTGCGAATGCTGGTGCCCGGTTCTTATCTTTTCGGCCGCTGGTGGCCATAGGACTGAGCAGTTACAGCATCTATCTTTGGCACCAGCCATTGTTCGCACTGGCACGCATTCGAACAGTCGAACCGCTCGATACTATTCCTATAGTCGGATTGTGTTTTGTTGCCGTGGTCCTCGGGATGTTAACATGGTGGTTTATCGAGCGACCGTTGCGGGCTTCACCGCGCGGTTATTTGCAGGCAAATCGCACGCGCGCTCTGGGCGTTGGCTTGGTCGGCCTTGTACTCACCATCGTTGGACTCGCAGCCTATGTCACAAACGGGTTTGCTGCCCAGTCCCGAATTCCACCACTCGCTATGGCTGATCTACAGGTCAGGGCATTGCAGGATAGGTGCTATGATTTCCGACGCCGTGATATCGACGTCCCGGAAGACTGGTACTGCACACTGAATGCTCAGGTGAGCGGTCGAAATGTTGCGATCATTGGGGACAGCCACGTCCTGTCGTATTTGTCACCTTTGACAGACGCACTGAATGATCAGGACATTGGCGTTACCGCCTCGTCTATCAGTGGCTGTCCTCCACTTCGAAATACGAATGTAATCCGCCACGATGATATAATGCTGGATTGCAATGCCAGAAACAGTATGGCCTTCAGTCCAGCTGCCCTGAAGGGTGCGTCGTTGGCTATTCTGATCGCGCGGTGGAGTTATTATGGCACGGGAGACATAACCGGCCAAATCCAGCCAATAAAAGCTGTAGGGCATGACGATAAATCCAATGGCCGTGATGGCAAGGCGCTCTTTGGCGATCAGCTTCAGAATACCGTGGATTACCTACATCGCTCCGGACTTCCCACCATAATACTCCTACAGCCCCCCGTTCAGAAAATCGAGCCAACAAAGGCTTACGCGGCGGCATTTTTGTTCGGGTCGAGCCCAGTGAGAACGATAGAGAAACTAAGCTTGCTGGAAAGAGAGCATGTCTCGAACACCGCATTGCTTGATAAGCTGATAAGGTCATCATCGAAAGGCGGCGTTGTCATCGATGTCACTCCGGAGCTTTGTGCTGGAATCTGCCGGATAGGCACCCTGCAGCGATCCTATTTCTACGATCGGAATCACCTTTCAAATTTTGGCGCGACACTGGTCGTGCCCAAGATCGTGCAGGAGGTAAATCGAATGTTATGTGCCAACCAAACCGGCGTCACGCCGTCGGCACCGCCAGCAGGAAGATGCCCTTCGTTGCGGTGATTGTCGGATTTTTTGTATCGAACTCGCTTGACACATGTTCAGGCAACTCGACCGGGTTGAGCGTCTCATTCCTCAGAACCTCGAAACCGAGATTGGTGAAAATCCGCTCATAGTCGGAATGACGCAACCGGTTCTGATAATGAACAGAGTGATTGTGTCGGGCAAACTCGGCTGCCGAGAATGTCAGAAAATTAAGGTAGGAAATGTTGCGGTCCGTATGGGCATAATGGTCTGAATAATCGATGACCGCAGATATGAGCCCCCCGGGGCGGATGATGCGTTTCAGTTCCCGGAAGATGCTGACAATCGACTCCTCGGGAATGTGCTCCAGCGTATTTGTCGATATGCAGGCATCGAATGTCCCGTCGCTGTAATCTGTTTGGGTGACATCAAAGGGCGCGATGTAGCGGATCGCATATTTGGCCTCGATATCGGACAGGGTGTTCACGCGATGATATGGGACATCTGAAAAAGTTGATATCTGGCGAGCGGCATCGTCGAACTGCGAGATATCGATCATGTCAAACAGGTCAACCACAGTCTGAGTTGAGGCGACGCTTGAAAGATAGATATTCTGGGCAAGGCTCTTGCCAGCCCCGAATTCGAGAACCGCAGGTCGGCTGATCGTTTCCAGATTTGCTACGTGCGTTACCCAGTTCGGGTTCACCGCAGTTATGGATACGGTGGAGCGCCCAGTCACATATTTCTGAAGCAGATACAGGATTTTGTAGAGCGAAAAGCTATCAATGACCCTGAAGATCGACGATTTCAGCCGCCAGTTGATATTCATATCGCCCCTCAAGAGTTTTACCGTGGCCACAATGCCCTCGAAAGCGGGCAAGCAGTCCGATAGCAGCGAGTGCTGGGGTCTGTCTGCCCCTATTGCAGAACCATGGTCCATCCGAACCTCTTCCGGGTTTCACAGATCGGGGCTATGACTTCACCTACAGGGCTGTGTGGACTGGTCCGCTGGCAATGAGCAGGGCAGCGCCATGACCTCAGACAGCTTCTTTCTGGTAAATACAGCCTGCACGCTGCTGGCTTTTGCTTTACTGGTCCGCCTCTGGCGACGTCAGCGATGGCTGTTCGTCAAGCCCAGTCTGCTAATTCTCGCCGTCAGTGTCCTGTTGTTTCAAGTGCCGCTCGTGATCGGTTCGGATGTCATTTATGCCGCTCTGCCTCGGCCGGGGGAGGTGGCCTTGCTTGTCCATGGTTATCTGCTGGGGGGGCTTCTCCTAGCTCCCTTTGGTTTCCGCAGCGCTGCCTGGGACACCTGGCAGGGGATAACGGCAGCCAGTCTGGATGACCTGCGATCAAGCATTCAACCTCTGACGTTGATTGCTGTGGTTATGGTTGCCGCCTATCTTGCTTTCGTTCCTTTTACACAGACTGGGCTATATTCGCTGCTGTCGGGCGACGATCCAGAAGCCTTTTCACTGGCGCGGGAAACGTCGGTCAAACTTGTGACGTCATCGATACCACGTTACGCATTGATGCTTCTTGCAGCTTCGGTCGGGCCAATTCTGACCGGTCTTTGCACCCTTGATCTTGTGCAGCACTGGACAACGAACTCCTGGGCACGTCGCAGCGCACAGGTGTTGTTGTTGCTGGCAATTTGGTCGGCCTGCATGCTCTCGGGCGCAAAAGGCATTCTTGTCTTTCAAGTGATGACTGGGTTCGTTGCCTTAGCCTTTTATCGAAAGCTGCAGCTGTCGCTGGTCGGCTTTGCAGCAGCAACGGTGGCGATCTTGCTCCCAGCCGTGCTCATAACCGTTTTGATGTCGAGCCCTGACCTAGATGTTGCAACAAATTCGACCGGAGCCGTTCAAGCTACCGCCGCGCGATCGCTTGTCGTGCCGTTCATGGTCGACATCTGGTATGTGGATTACACTCAGCAAGGCGGAGGGCCGGCAGGGATAGCGGCATTGCGGCCCCTCGCAGTCTTGTTTGATAAGCCCTATTTTGATCTGCCCAACTTCATTGGTCTCACCTATGCGCCAGGGTTTTACGGTCATGATGTGATCGGCTCAATCAGTGCCACCGGCGGCTATCTTTTCTATTTTTACGCTGTTTTCGGAATTGACAGCCTCGGTTTGTCAATTTTCCTTTTACTGGCCAGCGATGTTGTAATGTTGCTCACCCGTCGCATTCCCGGTGGGCTTGGCTTGGCTGTGCTAGCCGCCATGCTTGTTTCAGCGCAAAAGTTTGCGCAAAGTGACTACACGACGGTGTGGCTCACGCATGGATTCGGGGTTATTCCGCTGATTGGGGTGTTCCTAGTCCGGCAACGCCGAAGTGCTGCTGTTGGTGATCTCCATGGAAACTAGGTTATCTGGCTGAGCGCTGCCAACGGTGTTTTTGCCTGTTATCAGCCTTTGACAGGCAGTACGCCATAAGTTCACTGACGTATGAACCCCGCACGGTCGATATGTAAGATCGATGCTACACTACAGAGAGAAGCGATGACTGATTTTGTCGAAGTTACCGAACTAGCCGGAGCAGATGTCTCGAGCGAGCAAGTTGAACGGGTCAGGACGCGCTATGCGTGGGCGATGCCATATTGTGCCGATCGCGATGTTCTTGAGATTGCGTGCGGCACAGGGCCCGGCCTCGGAGCCCTTAAGGCGGCGGCTCGATCATTAGTTGCAGGGGATATTTCGGATGAAATCCTGTCACGGGCCCGTGCGCATTATGGCTCTCGAATTGATATTCGCGTCATGGATGCCCTGAGTCTGCCGTTCGCGGACGCCAGCCTCGATGTCGTGATTATTTTCGAGGCTCTCTACTATGTACCTGACGCACAGCGATTTGTCGCTGAATGCTCCCGGGTGCTACGGCCTGACGGTGTTGTCCTAGTCTCCAATGCAAACAAGGATCTATTCGACTTCAACCCGAGCCCTTACAGCCATGTTTATCATGGTGTCGCCGAACTCGGCGATTTGTTTGGTTCAGTAGGGTTCCAAACGCAGTTCTGGGGAGATATTCCCGTATCGGCGGTATCCTGGCGCCAAAAAATGCTGCGTCCCATCAAGAAAGTGGTGGTCGGGCTTGGGCTGATGCCAAAAAGCATGGCTGGCAAGGCGTTGCTCAAAAGATTGGTCTTTGGGGAAATGCAGCCGTTCCCGCACGAGATATCATCGGAAGCGGCGAGGGCACCCACTCACTTGACGCCGATCATGGCAGGCGCACCGGATACAGCTCACAAAGTTGTGCTCTGTGCCGCCCAACGGGTAGATCAATCGGCCTGACCGAGCGGATAGATCGTTGTAATTTTCGCAATGGGCAGCTAGTCCGCTGCGATCACGGGTTGGAAAGCCAAACGATAACGATAACGATAACGATAACGATAACGATGGCGCGGGCGTTGGGCGGTCCAGTTCAGAATGCCCCTCTGCCCTCGCGAGACAAATTTGATGGATTTTGGAGATCACATGCCTACGCAACGCATGATACCGTTTTTCAACTATTCGGCTCTCTTCGAGAATGACCGGCAGTCCTATATCGACATCTTCAGTGATGTTATGTCGCGTGGCGCGTTCATCATGCAACGCGATTTACGTGACCTGGAAACAAATTTGGCGGCGTTTCTCGGCGTCAAATATGCGTTCGGGGTTGCGGACGGCACCAATGCCCTCATCATTGGACTCAAGGCCGTTGGAATAGGCACCGGCGACGAGGTCATCGTGCCGTCCCATACCTATATTGCCTCTGCCGCCTCGATCCACCTTGTTGGCGCGACCCCGGTACTGGTTGAAATGGGCCCAGACCATATGATCGATGCAGCAGCTGTCGAGTTAGCAATCACACCGCGGACGAAGGCGATTATGCCGGTGCAGGTCAATGGCCGTACGTCTGATATGGACGCACTACAGGCCATAGCAGACAAGCATGGGTTGCTGATCGTCGAAGATGCTGCTCAAGCTCTGGGTTCGAAATTCAAGGGCCGGTGCGCCGGCACGTTTGGTGCTTTTGGGACATTCAGTTTTTACCCTGCCAAGGTTCTGGGCTGTTTTGGGGATGGTGGCGCTATCGTCACCAACGATGACAAGGTAGCCGAGCAGATCGGTCTGCTCCGCGACCACGGCCGGAATGAAGACGGCGTCGTTGTTGCGTGGGGTACAAACTCGCGACTGGACAATCTTCAGGCCGCCTTCCTTGATTACAAGCTCAAGACCTATGATCAGGATATTGCGCGGCGGCGCGAAATTGCCGCCCGCTATGATGCGGCTTTCAGAGGTATCGCCGATATCACGGTTCCACCCGGACCATCGGCGGACAATCGTCATTTTGACGTTTATCAGAATTACGAGATGGAAGCAGGTCAACGCGATGCCTTGCGCAAACATCTGGAGGAACGGGGTATCCGTACCATCATCCAGTGGGCCGGCACGCCTGTTCATCAATTCAAGGAACTGGGCTTTGACATTTCCCTGCCCGTGACAGACCGCTTCTTCGAACGGTGCTTCATGCTGCCGATGCATACGGCGTTGAGTGATGAGGACGTTGCCCACATCACGACTTCGGTTCGGTCCTTTTACAATTTACCGGCTTGAAAGCGATCTCGATGGGGACCGGTGATTTGGGGGCGCTCGCCGACCCCAGCCTGCTGAATGAACCGTTGAAGCTTGCCGGACGCGCTCCGAGGCAGCTTCACGATTTTCTGCGGATGATGATGCTTGTCCGTGAATGCGAGGAAGGTATCGCGGATTGGGTCATCGCGGGTAAGGTCAAATGTCCGTGCCACCTGGCCATCGGACAGGAAGCAACGCCGGTGGGCATTTCCGCTGTCCTTCGACCGACGGACCGAACGTTTGGCGGTCACCGATCACATGCGCAATATCTGGCCGTGGGCGGCGATGTCTTTGCCCTGTTTGCCGAGGTGCTGGGCCGGGTCGATGGCTGCTCCCGGGGCATGGGGGGATCGCAGCATCTGTTCGCGGGCGGCGTCGGCTTCAAGGGGTCCGTGCCAATTGTGGCCGGCACGGTGCCGGTCGCGGTGGGTGCAGCGCTTGCCGCCAAGATGGATGGTACGGGCGATGTCGCTCTGGCCTTTTTTGGCGACGGTGCGACTGAGGAGGGGGTTGTTCATGAATCGATGAACCTGGCGAGCGTCATGAAGCTCCCCATGATCTTTGTCGTTGAGAATAATTTGTTTTCAAGCCACCTCGATATCGATCTGCGACAACCCTCCAACAGTGTGGCCCGCTACGCCAAGGCGCACGGGATCACATCTGAGACGGTCGACGGCAATGATGTCGTCGCGATGGCTGCAACCGCAGATCGCCTGATTGGCCGGGCGCGGGCGGGTGAAGGACCGGGCTTTATTGAGGCCGTGACGTTTCGCTGGCGCGGCCATGTCGGCCCGAACGAAGATATCGACGTTGGTGTCAATCGCTCGATGGATCAGCTGCGGGCCTGGAAGGGGCGGGACCCGGTAAAACGGCTTGCTGACGCCATGATGGCAGCCGGGATGATGACCAGCGCTGATGTGGATAGCGTCAAATCCGCCGTGGTTGCTCAGGTTGCAAGCGCAATGGAGAGGGCTCTTGAATCTCCCTATCCCGAACCAAGCCAGCTACTCGATTGCGTCTATGCAAAGGCAAACGATTGATATGACTGCTGAAACTCTTGCATATGGCGATGCCATCCGGCACGGATTCGAACATCTCCTGGAAAATCACCCAAGTGTTTTCACGATTGGGCAGGGACTTTGGAGTCCGTGGTATGTTGGCAATACCATGACGGACCTTGAGAGACGGTTCGGACGCGACCGGGTGATTGATACGCCGGTTTCTGAAGCCGCTTGTACAGGCGCAGCCCTTGGCGCGGCTCTGTGCGGTTATCGCCCGATTGTGATCCATCCCAGGATGGACTTCATGATTCTTGCAGCCGACGCGATGGTGAACCAGGCTGCAAAATGGAATCATATGCTTGGCGGGCAAAGTGCGCCCGGCGTCACGTTCCGCGGCATCATCAACCGGGGCGGCGAGCAGGGGGCACAACATTCCCAGGCATTGCATTCCTGGTATGCGCATATTCCCGGTCTTCGTGTGGTGATGCCGTCGACGCCCACCGATGCCCGTGACCTGCTGATCGCTGCGACCCTGTGTGACGATCCGGTTCTCTATATTGATGACCGGTGGCTCTACGAGGTGGAATGCCCCATGACGGACGTTCGTGAGCCCATTTTGGCGCAAGAGGGGCCGGTCATTCGTCGTACCGGTTCAGACGCGACTCTGGTGGGGGTCGGCTATTCCGCTCATTTATGCGGACTTGCAGCTGATTTGTTGGAGGCAGAGGGAATCTCGGTTGATGTGATTGATCTTCGCGTCCTGAACCCGCTCCGCTATGATCTTATCGCCGCATCCGTCGAAAAGACCGGGCGACTTGTTGCTGTGGATGGTGGGTGGCGAACCTGCGGCATGGCTGGCGAGGTTATCGCCGGTGTATGCGAGCGGGTTGATCCACGCGCAATGAAGACCCGGCCTCTGCGCCTGACCCTGCCGGATGCGCCTGCCCCGACCAGCCGTGCGCTCGAATCGCTCTACTATATTTCGGCAGAGGATGTTGTCGCGGCCGTGAGGGCGCAATGCAGCTCAGTAAGGCCTGTGGCATGATCAAGCGCCTCCTTGACATCCTTCTGTCATCGCTTGGCCTTGTGGCCCTGTCGCCAATTTTGTTGCCGACGATGTTTCTGATTTGGTGGCAGGACAAGCACTCGCCGTTTTACATCGCCCCCCGGGTCGGGGCGGGTGAGGCCCCCTTCCGGATGGTCAAGCTGCGGTCAATGGTGATCAACGCCGACAAGTCCGGGGTGGATTCGACCGGGGCAAATGACAATCGCATTACCGCTGTCGGACGATTTGTCCGACGCTATAAACTCGACGAAGTTTCACAGCTTTGGAACGTCCTGAGAGGTGATATGAGTCTGGTTGGGCCGCGCCCGAATGTGAAGCGGGAAACCGATCTTTACACCCAGGTGGAAAAGCGGCTGTTGACTGTGCGTCCGGGCATTACGGACATCGCCTCGATCGTCTTTTCGGACGAAGGGGATATTCTTGCCGATAAGGCAGATCCTGATCTGGCCTACAACCAGCTTATCCGGCCCTATAAGAGCCAACTGGGCCTGATCTACATAGACAACCGCTCTATCCTTTTGGACCTGCGTCTGATCTGGTTGACCGCCATCGCAATCCTGTCCCGAGAGTCGGCCCTGCGCAGTGTTGCCGTCGTACTTGAAGACCTAGGTGTGGCGACAGACCTTCGCCGCGTCGCAGCACGGCAAGAGCCCTTGCAGCCAGCCCCACCACCGGGGGCCAGCGAAGTGGTAACGAGCCGCACGGGCGGGTAGCCACACTTCACAGCTTACTGCGCTAGCTCCTCGTAAAATTTGAGTAGCTTCGTAGATTCTTGGCCCCAGTTATAGGTTGATTCGACCGCTCGCCGACCTGCTTTGCCTAATTCAGCAGAGCTTGGATCATCCAATACTCGCTTGATGGCAGAAGCTATGTCAGCGATTGAGGTCGGATCAACACAATAACCGCATCCAGCATCCTCGACGATCCCGCGCCAAAGCGGAAAATCCGAAGCAATGATGGGTAAGCTGGCAGCCATGTATTCAAACATTTTCACCGGCAACGAATCGAGAAAATTGACCATCGGAAGCAATGTCACCATCCCGCAGCGCGATTCAGACATAGCTGCCCGGACCCCAGCGCGATCAACCGATCCACGATAGTCCACTTGCCCCCAACCAGGAAGTGCACGAAGTTCGTGACCAAAGCTCTCCGGCGCAATAGGCCCACAAAGTATAAGGCGGCAATCTGGTACTTGTGGTAACGCCTGGATAATTTCCCTTATGCCACGCACTTCATTTATACCGCCGATATAACAGATATTCCGACAATCTGCACCAGCAGCGTCGATATCTGAATATTCAAATTCAGACAGCAACGGGAAATTATTCACATTGATGCTGAGCGCATTCTGACGAGAGAACCTAGCTGTTATTAACGGCGTTGCTGAAATGATTCCACTTAGCTTCCTCGCAATATGATCTTCATAAATTTCCCAAAAAAACGCGACCAGACGTCTCAACGACGATGGAATCCAGTATTTCGTCATGATTTGTCGAGGAACATCTTCATGGGAATCATAGACAAACTTGATCCCACGGCGCAGCAAGGGACCGGCGATCGTCAGTAACTCCGGATCATGCACGTGGACAACATCCGGTTCAAGTGCCAGAATGGCCGCTAGGGCACGCCTTGGTCGTGTTAACAACCGAATGATCCGACTGCTTCCGGTATTGCCGCCGATGTCAATCAAAGGGACAGCGCCGACACGCTCATTACCTAAGCTGTCAGCTACAATTAGGGTCACATTGTACCCAGTGGCTTTTAGGGTTGCACATTCTTTGTGCAAAATACGGACATCATATCGTGGATGTACAGTCGTGACTTGAACAATATTTTTCAGCAGTGACATCAGGAATATGCCTCTACTTTGTGACCTAATAGTCGCTCAACTATTCGCTGACAAAGCTTGAGTAATGCTCTGCGACTATTCCAGTTTGGATAATCTGTACAATGTTTATTATCAGCAGTCATGTAGTCATCAAATTGCTTCCTGCTTATGCGTAATTTCTTTGTAAAAAAAGCAATATCTACTTCCAATTCCTGCGGATCGTATAGTGGTTCGACAAGCTTGCTCAGTGCCCACTCGCGTGTGGCCTGCCCTGATACGATTAAGCTGGAATAATGCGGGCGACGTTTATCAAATCCGAATTTTACGGGCAGATAATAATTCTGGAATAATTTGGTGAATAAAGATTCACCATGTTTGCGCTCATATGGTCGCCAACCTGTTAGTTTTACCATCTCCTCGATGGCCATATCTTTATTATAGTCTAAAAAATTTAATGGCCTTACAACATTAAGCTTGTCTATGAATGGAAACTTCAGATAATATTCAAAAAATGACACCGTTTTGTAATCAGCAAGTGGTTTTTTCCCAAATAATTTGTGTATCCCACGGATCGAAATGCCATCCATATTGGGCCCCTGCCATGACAAGGGTAGAATGCTTTCGGTGGCAATATTCCCACCGCTCATGACGTAGTGAATATCATTTTCCACAGCGAATTTGTATAGTGACGCTGCAAAAGCATGATCTTGCGGTATGTCCTGGTTCGCAACACCTGATTGGAGGTATGCGACGTGCAGGTCGCGCATTTCCTCCCAATTCATCACGCGTGTGTGCAGGTCATAGTTACAGAATTTTACGATACGTTCGACATTGGCAACCGCCAGTTCGGAGTTCCATCCGGCGTCAACGTGCATGACTAGCGGTCGCAGCCCCCATTCCTTGGCCTTAATTGCAAGATAGGAACTGTCCACGCCGCCGCTGAGGCCAAGGATGCAATCATATTCCTTACCTTGACCGGAACGCTTAATCTGGGCGATCAGCTGCTCGAGCCGCCGCTGACCCTCGGCATTGGGAAACCACTGCTTGCTGGTAACTTCATCAAACTCGCGGCAATGGCTGCAGATTCCAGCTTCGTCGAACTTGATCTCGGGATCGGATGTATCCATGACGCAACGGGTACAAATCTGATATTGCATGATTCAGCCTGTTTTCGAGAGCGCTATGGCCCGGCAAGGGGCAATTCATAAGGGGGATTGCGGTGCGCCACAATGAGACAGTATCTAGGGCAAAATTCAGCCAGACGCCAGCGCATCAAGCTGGTGTTGATCGGGGTAGCTGATCAACACGGCGCGGTGGCGACCATGAAAGACGAACATACTGCCCGCCGAAACTGCAGACGCCCCAGCAGCCAATGCCTCCGCAAGGTGGGCTTGTGTTCCTGCCCCACCAATTGCCACCAATGGCACGGTGCAGTCCGCCGCGACCTGTCGGATCAACTCCAGGTCATAACCGGCCATTGTGCCGTCACGATCAATGCTGTTAACCAAAATTTCGCCAGCGCCTGCTGCTGCCACTGCCCGCACATGCTCGTTCAAGCTGGCCTTAAGCTCGACAGCGCCCGATCTGGTGTAGACGCGGTAGCCGCCCAGGAGTTTTTTGCGAACATCAATTCCGGCAACGATGGCCTGACTGCCAAAAACAGCGGCCGCCTCTGAGATCAACCGGGTAGATTGACCTGCGGCGGTGTTGATGATGACCTTTTCAACACCTGATCTGATAACGCCGCGAACCTGCTCGAGTGTGGTCACGCCCCCGCCGTAACCAAGTGGCATGAAACATTCACCGGCGATCTCGGCGATCAGCTCATAGTCCGGTCCGCGTCCGTCTCGCGATGCATCGATATCGAGGATGACCAGCTCATCCACCTCCTTGTCGTTAAAAATCCGGACGGCATTGACGGGGTCACCGATGTAGACCGGAGCCTTGAATTTGACGGTCTTCACAAGGCCGCGGTCTCGCAGCAACAGCGCCGGAATGATACGTGGCCTGATCATCAGAAGGCTGTCGCAAATCTGCCAAGGAGATGGAGACCAAATTTATGGCTCTTTTCCGGGTGAAACTGCAGGCCGGCAATATGCCCCCGACCGACTGCGGCCGCAATCGGAAGCCCGTAGGTCGTTTCGAGCAGTACATCCTCGGGGTTGATGGGTTCCATGAAAAAGCTGTGCACAAAATAAAATCGGGCGTCGGGGCGCATACCTTCGAGCAGGATGTGGTTCGGTTGGCGCGGCACAACCGAATTCCAACCCATTTGCGGAACCCGTAGTCCAAGCTCCGCCGGAAAGCGTTTCACCTGCATCGGGAGCCATCCGAGCCCAAGTTCGACACCCTCCTCGCTGCCATTACCTAACATCTGTGCGCCGACGCAAATCCCCAGCAGCGGAACATGGTCGCCAAGAACTCTTTGCTCCAAAAGAGGCACAAGACCTGAGGCGCGAAGGCCTCGCATACATGAATCGAATGCCCCGTTTCCGGGCAGGACGATCTTGTCTGCCTTCGCAACCACCTCAGGATCTGCGGTAATGATGGCATGGGCACCAATCCGGCCCAGCATATTGGAAACCGCGCCCAGGTTGCCGATGTCATAGTCGATAATTGCAATCACGGCTTTGCTCCGGCACTCGCACGGTAAGAGAGAACAAGATACACGACGTAGAGCAAACCATAGCCGATTGCATAGGCTCGGATGGCGGCTTCTGCTGTCGCTGAGACGTGAAAACTAGCCAGCACAACGGCGAGCAAAGAAAGCTGCCATGCCAAATCTATGTGCTGCCGATCGGCGATATAAAGAACATAACTGAGCGGGCTTGCAACAAACCGCAGTGCAAACAACGGCAGCACCCAAATGGCAATATCACCTGCGGGTCGCCATTTTTCGCCGAAGGCAGCTGCAAACAACCAGCCAGAGCTCAGCATGACAGCACATGAGAATGCAGCTGCCCCCAGTCCAAGAATGATGGCTGTTTCAGTATATTCGGCTCGGCACTCGCCACGCTGTCGCCATGCTGCTGCGGCGCGCCGTTTGAACACATCAAGAACCGCATTGGCCAACAGTGAGATCGGGGCACCAAGGACACGAAAGGTCAATGCAAGATATCCTGCCAGATCGGGGCCGAACCGACTGGTCAGAAGAATCACTGGCAATTGGACCGACGCCGCGTTCGTTGCATCGGCGGGTAGGGAGATCAGGGGAAATCGACGATACTGCTGCCAAAAAGCAAACAGTTCCTTGGGTTTGGATGCATGGAGCAGGCCTGATCCTAGGTTGGTCGACGACACCGAAACCGCCACTGCCAGCCCGATCAGCAGGCCAGCAAGATTGCACAACGCCAGTGTGCTCGCAGTTGGATCGTAGAGCCCGCCACCGATCTGGAGGAGCGTAATGCTTCCAGCCTGGGTTATGCGCATGATATTCAGGCTACGATAGTTGCCGTCGGCCGCTGCCAGTGACTGAAAAACCTGACTGCCTGCCAAGAGCGCAGCTCCAAGAACGAATGGCGCCGATATTTCGCGCAGCCAAATCGATGAAAACCAGCCAAATGGACGTATGCCATACCAGGCTATCGCCAGGGCAAGGCTTGCAATGATGATCGTTACCAGAGTGGCGCACGCCGCATGGTGTCGTGGTGCCCCATCACCAACAATTGCCAACATGACCTCGAACCGTCCGGTTACGATCACGGAAAGGATGGTTACCAGGCCGAGCCAGGCAGCGAACAAACCAAATTGATCTGGTAGAAACAGCCGTGCGAGAATCAATGCGCCCAGAATCGGTATAGCCTGAGCGACGCTTGCTCCCCCGAGAACAATCGCGATGCTGCGCCAGAAGTTGCGACTCTCCACTTCCGCGGGCTCAGCTCGCGACGCTTAGCCGAACTGTGGCCTCCGAAAGCGCATTTATGACTGCGCGTTGATCCTCAGCTGTCAAATCCGCGCTCATTGGCAGGCTGATCACGCGACTGGCCACTGCGTCACTATGTGGAAAACTCGCGCCCTTGCCATAGACTGCGTAGGCTGGTTGCTGATTAAGTGGCTTGGGATAATGAATCGCCGTCGGTACCCCCCGCCCGGTCAGCAGCGCCTGGACCGATGGGCGATCCTCAACCTGAATGGTATATTGGCCCCACACGCAATCGCGATCGGTGCGGACCGCGATCAGCTCAACTGGCAGGCCGGACTGCCGGATCAATTCACCATAAATGGCGCCCTTCGCTTTGCGCTGCTCGATTTCCCATTCGAAACGCTCGAATTTAGCGAGTACAATCGCGCACTGAAGCGTGTCCATCCGGCCGCCGACACCGATCCGTGTATGATTGTAGCGGCTGCTTTGGCCATGAACCCGAATTTCCCGCGCCGCTTGCGCAAAATTCGGGTCGTTGGTGAACAACGCCCCGCCATCTCCATAGCAACCGAGCGGCTTGGATGGGAAAAAGCTTGTGCAGCCAAATGTCGAAAGATTGCAGCTTTTGCTGCCGCGATAGGTCGCGCCGAAACTTTGTGCTGCATCTTCGATCACGGCGATGTTGCCATGCCGGGCCGCAATGGCATTGATTTCTGCCATATCAGCGACTTGACCATAAAGGCCGACCGGCATGATCGCCTTTGTTCGCGGTGTTATAGCTGCCTCAATCAGGCTGACATCGATATTACAGGTGTCTGGTTCCACATCAACGAATACAGGCGTCGCACCGGCCAGAACAATCACTTCTGCCGTTGCTGCGAAGGTGAACGGCGTTGTGATAACTTCGTCGCCAGGCCCAATATCAAGCGCCATCAAGGCAATAAGCAATGCCTCGGTCCCACTCGCCACGGTCACACAATGCGCCGCTCCGGTATAGGCAACCAGCTTGCGCTCCAGTTCACCGACCTCCGGGCCCAATATATATTGGCCATGGTCGAGAACCGCCTGGATTCGACTATCGATCAGCGGTTTCAAGGCCTGATATTGAGCTTTGAGGTCGGTGAACTGCACTAGATGTCCTCCAGTATCATGACGCGCCCATCCCGAAGACCATATCGGTCTCCTGTATGCGAACATGTCGTCGTTGCATCTCCCCCGGAAGGGAATTCAAGTTGTTCGCCGAACCGGCTCATCCAGCCAATATGGCGCGCGGGAACACCGGCCACGAGCGCGTAGTCCGGCACATCTCGATTGACGACCGCGCCAGCCGCCACAAAGGCAAATTTACCAATCGTTACCCCGCACACGATCGTGGAATTGGCTCCAAGGCTTGCCCCCTTTCGAACAAGCGTATCGCGATATTCATCCTTGCGGGTAACAGCGGAACGGGGGTTGTAAACATTCGTGAATACCACGCTTGGACCACAGAATACGTCATCTTCGAGGGTGACATTGTCATAGACTGAAACATTATTCTGGATTTTTACGTTGTTTCCGATGGTTACTTTGTTTCCGACGAACACATTCTGCCCAAGTGAGCATCCTGATCCGATCACCGCCTCACTGCACACATGCACAAAATGCCAGATGCGTGTCCTGTCACCAATTCGGGCGCCCGGATCGACGATTGCACTGGCGTGAATAGTCAAAGTCATATTCTGCTCAATAGGTCAGCGGGAGGTTGATCCGGCGTCCATCACGCGCCGATAGGTACATGGCGATAAGAAGTTCGAGCGAGGTTAAGCCTTCGCGACCATCGGTCTCCGGTTCGGCCTCACCGCGTAACGCGTTGATGGCATTATCGTAATATAGTGGATGCCCATAGCCATAGACCGAACTCGTCTGGTAATTGGCCTCAGCCAGCGTCTCATCCATGGGATCACTGTCGGCGAAGTCCCAGTTCTGGATCTCGTTGACTGCGACACCGCCGATCCGCACCGAACCCGTCTCGCCAAGGATGGTGATCGAACCTTCAAGGTTCTTCGGATAGGTCAGCATGGTCACGTTGATGGTGCCCATGGCACCGTTCCGCCACTTCAGCGCGGCCACGCCGGTATCTTCGACTTCTATGTTTCGCGCCAGCGTTCCAGTGTAAGCCATGACGCTCGCAACCGGGCCAACCAACCAGTTCAGCAAGTCCACATAGTGACTTGCCTGGTTCATGAAAGCACCGCCGTCATACTCCCAGGTGCCGCGCCAACGCGCGCTGTCGTAATATTCCTGTGGCCGTGTCCAGAATACATTGACATTTACCATATATATACGGCCAAAACGTCCCTTGGTTATCGCCTGCTTCAAGAGTTGAAGGGTGCGGTTTTTCCTGTTTTGCTTTACAACAAACAGGCGCACACCTGCCTGGTCACAGGCGTTGACCATGGCCAGCCCGTCTTGCCAACGCGTGGCCATTGGCTTTTCTGTAATGACATGTAACCCGGACTTCGCAACTTCGATCGTTTGTGATGGATGCAAACCCGACGGTGTCGTCAGGACGACACAATCAGCGCTTGTTTCGGCCAGCATATTGGTCAGGGACGAATGGCCTCTGGCCCCCGTGCGCGCGACCGCGGCCGCCAGCGCGGTTGGGTCTGTATCGCATACATCGGTGATCTCGCAGCGATCAGAATGCGTTTCCATGGCACCGAAATGATTGGCAGAAATGCGTCCACAACCGACGACGGCAAAACGCACTTTTCGATCCATAACCACTCTGCAACGGTTCATTATGGTGCCCAGTCAAAAAATTGCAGCCCATCAGCAAATTAGCGTTAGTTCAACGACTTCTGCTGCTCAACAAGCTCAGGGAGCCCCGAGCCACGCCTCGCTTTAGCGGCAAAGCCGACGAAAGCGCAACATATACAAGCCGCCGGAACGCCTCACTCGCCACGTCCCCAATGGACATGGCTCTCCGACATCACTGGCGCCGTCAGTCACTACCCGCCAGAATCAATGGCGTGAGATATAGTGCCAGACCGGGGGCTGCTGCTCTCCGGAGTTGTCCCGCATCCTTGGTTTGCGACTGTTTCGATTAGGTCACTATAGCGGCCGTAAACGCTTGCCGAACTGAATGCCGTAGCAAAGAGTGCCGATGCTGCGGCGGCCATTTGATGGTGTCGGGGCTGATCGGCCAAGAGAGATGTTAAAGCCCGGGTGAGGTCCGCAATATTTCCCGCTTCATAATTCAGCCCGACACCATTGTCGCGTACTAGGGTCGCGGCCTCTCCGGGAATTGAGTTCATCAGCGGCACGCCATAGCAAAGATATTCGAAGATTTTGTTGGGCATGGCGATCAATGTTCCAGGCCGATAGGAAACGAGGCCGATTTTCGCATGCTCAAGAAGCGCAGCAATCTCTGCCCCGCCAACCCAGCCTGTGAAAATGATCCTCGGATTGTTGCGCGCCATGTCCCGCCACTCAACATCGCGATCACCGGTCCCGGCAAATACGAACTGGACATCGTCTCGATCCATAATGTTCGAAGCATCGATAACCGTGCCAAGATCGACGCTGTTTCCGAATGTGCCGACCGATGCAATGATCGTCTTGCTCGGATCTACGCCGAGCGCGACCAGTCGGGCCAATGCCCCATTGTCGGACGGAACTGTCGGTGATCGCCCAGGATGCCCGAGCGGGATAACAGCATCACAAGGGCCTTTCCCACGCCCTGCATGGGCAAGTCCCCAATCAAGATAAGCCCTTGAAACGCCCACAATGGCTGTCGCGCCGATGGCCGCGCGCTTGCTCATGCGGGTGAGTGGCAGGACAAGCATTCGTCCCAAAGCCTGAAGAGCGACCGGGAACCGGGCAACAATCTCGTCAGGCCACAGATCACGCACATCCAGAATAACAGGGCAACCAATCTTCCTGCCAAATTTCACAGCAGCATCCGATAACTCAAGTGTTGGCAGTGAGCATATTATCACATCTGGTCGGTCAAATTTGGCCGATTTGGCAGTAAAATCACGTGCTATTTGCCAATGATTCATAAATCTTTGCCATGATATATTTTTTTTGTATTCAACACCGTGAATAAACTGCAAATTGTAAATATTGTCGATGTTGACAATTTCAGACTCAATCGGAAAATGAACTTTTCCGAAATGGTCGAATGTAGAGGTCCACCAGGTAACATTGTGCCCACGAGCACTCAGTGTCTGTGCTAGAACCTGGGTTCTCAATGCGCGATTAGCCGAATTGAATTTCGGGAGCGGCTCCCCCACTGTCATCAACCAGATATTCATCATGCTCACCGAAAATTTGCTGGGTTTGTTAGGTCGTCGGAAAATCCGGGTCAACGGTGTTCCCGGATCGGATCATTGAAGGTGGTCGACTTATGGGACCGGAATCCGGGTTGCGCAGTACGATCACATCAGCGCATTTCAAGGTGCCTTAGCTGCCGGGTTCCCAGGACCGCACCGATGTTCAGTAAAGCCAGCAACCCGATCACGGTGCTGATCGGATTGCCCGCAGCAATCACGGCTGTCGTCCCCAGCGAGGCCAGAACCATGAATCCGGAATTCACGATATTGTTTGCTGCGATCACGCGCGCCCGTTCACTGGGGCAAGCGCCTTGCTGCAACATTGCATATAACGGCACGACAAAGACGCCGGCAGCGATCGATAAACCAAAGAGGTCCACAGCATAACGCCAGGCTGCTGGGCTTGCCAAAAACGCTGCTGGACCAAGCAGGGGCGCCGATGACTGAGACGTGCCGGCGCTGATCACGCTGTACAAATCATAAAGGGATAAGCTCATTGCAGCCGCGGCCCATGGTGCAAACCGGGCGGAAACCTGACCGCGCAACAGGCGATTTGCTGCCAATGACCCAATGGCAATGCCAACCGAAAATACGGTAAGGAACATCGTGGCGACCGCCTCACTGGCATGGAGGGCTTCCTTGACCAGTGGGACAAACAGGCTGGTCAGGACCGCGCCAACAGCCCAGAACCAGGAAATAAACATGATCGCGAGGGTTTGGCGTCTGTCCTGAAGTACCTCACGCAGCAGTCGCGCCGAGGCGCGTGCAATGTTCCAGTCAACCTGGGTGGCGGCTGTAGCAGAAGCAGGGGCGGGTGGTACCCGCATGCCGCTGATCAACCCAAGGCCGGCGACAATCAGCACGCCGACAGCCGCGGTCTGCTCCGACACCAGCCCTGCGATGATCTGGCCGGCAAGAATTGCAACAAAGGTCCCCGCTTCGACCAATCCAGTGCCGCCCAGCAATTCAGTGTCCGCAAGATGCTGGGGCAGGATGGCATATTTCACCGGGCCGAAAAAAGTGGAATGGGCCCCCATCGCAAACAAGGCCGTTATCAGAACCGGCATCGATCCTGTCAGCAGCCCGACCGCACCCACCAGCATGATCGCAATTTCCGCCATTTTGACGGCACGAACCACCCGAGCTTTGTCAATTGCATCCGAAATTTGACCGGCCACCGCCGAAAACAGGAAAAACGGCAGGATGAAGACGCCACTGGCTATTGCCACCATCAACGTACCGGCTTTTGGGTCGTCCCCCATCAATCGATAGGTGATAAGGAACAGCATGGCCGTCTTGTAGAGATTGTCGTTGAACGCACCCAGAAACTGCGTTGCAAACAATGGCCCGAACCGGCGGGTACCCAAAAGTCTTATCATCCAACCGTCGTTAGAGGTTTGTGACCCGTCCGCAAAGTCAACATGCGGCGAAATGCCCGCGTCACACGATGGGGGCGACCGCACAAGGCGTTGCACGCTCGCCAAAATCTGCTATCCATCACATCAACTGATTCATCACTGGCAACCCAATAGGGGACTATATGCGCGCTCTGATCAAAATTCTCGCAGGGGCTGCCCTGCTCACCCATGTGTCCATCGGCTTCGCTCAGGGTACTGTCGGCGGTACCGGCGGAGGTGCCGGCGGTACCGGCGGAGCTGCTGGCGGAGCTGCTGGCGGAGCTGCTGGTGGAGCTGCTGGGGGAGCTGTCGGCGGAGCAGCCGCCGGCGGGCTCGCCGGTGGTTTCGGATTGGGGACGCTTGGCTTGGTCGGGGTGGGTCTCGGGGTGGCAGGTGTTGTAGCCGGCGTTGTGGTTGCTGCAACAGGTGGTGAAACCCCACCTGACGCTGTTGTTCCACCTGTGACGCCACCAACCGTGACGGCCACGGCCACGGCCACGGCCACGGCCACGGCCACGACCACTGCGACCACGACGGCTACCTCCACGACGCGGTAAGCGGTCTGATATTTTGGATGAATATGGGCCGTCGGTTCAACCGATGGTCCATATCATGGGGTGGCGAGTGAGGGCCTCAGCACTTCAATGTTAAACGGTCCGGCTGTCGGGATGACGGTCTGTTGGCTCTTCCAGCAAAATCCCGTGTCGTCGATCCAGTAGTGATTTGAGAACCGGTGTACCCCTTCCGCCGACACACGCTCGACGATTTTCCGGAGCCGGAGTTTGCGCCCGTAGATTTCGATATCGTCAACACCACCAATCGAAAAGCGCGACGTTTCTGTGGCAGTCACACGGCGGTCTGTACCGAAAGTCAAGGTCCGCTGTACCCTTTTGCCGACCATCAACCTCAGGTCCTTGGTCCAGCCGGCACCAAACTCAACGCCGACCAAATCAATTTCAATGCCGATAACGCGGGTGACAAATGGTCCCCACGTCGCAATCAACTGTTTTCGCGACGCATACCAGACATGCGAACCATCAACTTCGATCTCGCCCAATATGAGCATGGCAGGTGTGGCCCCGGCAAACCCGGCGGCGATACTGGCATAGGGGATACTCGCAATGCGCTCCTGGGTGACCGGCGATTCCCCCGCCCTCCCGGCAATGCTGGCGCTGACGGTGCTCCAGAAGGCCGACCGGCCAAGGCCCGTGCTGCAGGAGGAAAGACCGAGTGCGGCAGCGGCCATGATGGCATGACGGCGCGTCAGATGTTTGATCATGCACCGGTTGATAGCCCACTGGGGGCGATTCTGCACGTTGCTTCGGGTTGTACGGCTGGTAGGCACGCAAGATTTTTTCCGACTTGGCGACAGAGGTCGCGCCGATGGTCCGCCGTTGGGTTGCGCGGGTCGGTTATTGCGATGACAATGTTTGGCGCCTCAAATGCATGGGCCGCTGAGTACTGGGACCCATTTCCGGTGGTCCCCATCGCGAGTGATTTCGGTGGAGTTGGATTAATCCAGACACCGACCGCGCGTTTCGCCCCGGACGGCCAGCTGTCATTCACGGGCAATCGGGTTTCACCCTATGAACGTTACGCAGTCACATTTCAGGCGATGCCCTGGCTCGAGACAACGCTCAGATACAGTTCGATCGGCAATCGCCTTTTTTCAGAAGTGCCGGAATTCAGCGGCGATCAGAGTGACAAGGATCGGGGTCTCGATTTCAAGTTGAAGTTGCTGGAAGAGACTACCTGGCGTCCTGCCGTCGTCGTCGGCGCACGGGATTTTCTGGGTACCGGGCTCTTTCAAGCGGAATATGTCGTAGCCAGCAAACAAATCGGCCCCTTGGATGTGTCATTCGGGATCGGCTGGGGGCTTCTGGGAACACGTGGGCATATTGCGAACCCGTTGGGGTTGCTATCCGACAGCTATCGTGACCGGGGCGGGTCGGTCGCGGGCGGTGGAACCTTGAATAATTATTACTTCAAGGGAGAACGTGTTTCGTTTTTCGGTGGCCTCCGATATGATACCCCGATTAAGGGGTTGACCGCATTGGTTGAGTATGACCCGAATGATTACCAGTCTGAGGCACGGAACAATCGGTTTCCAGTTCGCTCAGCGATCAACATCGGAGTAAGCTATCAGCTGCGGTCATGGCTCCAGCTTGGGGCAAGTCTCGAGCGTGGGAATCGCGTTGGGTTGCGCTTTTCCATGTCCACCAACGTACACAACAAGCCCACTATTCCCAAGATTGACCCGCCGGCACCGCCGATGCGTCGCGACGGCGCTCCGGACCCGACTCCGGCAGCTGCGGCGTCCGAACCAGCCGTTCCAGTAGCCATGACCCCGACCAGCGCGCTGGGACTCGCACTGGAGAGGGCAATGGTCGATCAGGGCGCTGTACTCTTTGCCGCTGACCTGGGTGGGACGGTTGCGACCGTGTATGTTGCCCAGACCCGGTTCGTGGATATGGCGCAGGGTCTCGGCCGCTTATCGCGGGCTGCCTTCACGGTTTTGCCGGTATCCTATGAAGCGCTTAATGTCGTGTTTGTCGAAGGCGGCATCCGAACGACGTCTGTCAAAATATACCGACATCTGCTCGCCGAAGCTGTGAACCCGGGAGCGGGGTCGGGTGAAGTGCTCTGGAAAAAGATCGAATTCGCACCGCCACCGCCGATGCCGGACGAAGATGAAATCAGTTACCGTGGCTCCGTCCTGACATCACCACCGAGACTATTCTGGGGGGTTAACCCCGGCCTCCGCAATACTTTGGGCCGGCCTGAGCAGTTCATTCTCTATCAGGCGTTCGTCCGGGTCGCCGGCAGCTTGGAGGTAAAACCGGGGCTCTCGGTCTCAGGCAGTGTCACGTTAAACCTGTCCGACAATTTCAACCAGTTGCGTATTCGCTCGGACAGTCAGCTCCAACACGTCCGGTCAGATATTGATCAATATCTGAAGGAGGGCCGCACTGCGATCGCCAACCTTCAAGCCGACTATAGTTTCAATATCACGCCGTCGCTGTTCGGCCATGTCTATGGCGGGCTGCTTGAGGAAATGTTCGGTGGGGTTGGCGGCGAAGTGCTTTGGCGACCCTATGATGCGAAATGGACAGTGGGTGCGGAGTTGGCGTGGGTCAAGCAACGCAGTTTCAAAGGGCGTTTCGGTTTCCAGAATTACAGCACCCTGACCGGGTTCGTCACCGGCTCTTACCGGTTTTCCGGTCCTGAGATTACCGCGAGTGTGCGCCTTGGCCGCTATCTAGCCAAGGACATGGGGGGGACGTTTCAGCTCAGCCGTCGGTTCCGCTCAGGCGCGACTGTTGGGGCTTTCGCAACCTTCACCGACGTCAGCGCTGCTGAGTTCGGTGAAGGCCGGTTCGACAAGGGCATTTTTATTACGATCCCTCTCGACCTGGTGTTCAACCGGCACGTCCGCAGTGGCGTCGGCGTGGCCTGGCATCCGCTGATTCGTGACGGCGGACAACAGCTGGTCGTTCGCAAGCCCCTGTTCGCCGTCACCGATTCAACCACTTATGATAGTTTCCAACGCGACTGGCCCCACATCGGTGATTGATCACCGCCGCGGCGCGAAATTCGCGTCATAGGCTTCGTTGGTCAGGAACAGCGACAATTCCGCGTCGAGCACCAGGTCGGTGAAGATCGCGGCGGCATCGGCATAGCGGCCGGACTCGAAGAAATTGTCGCCAACGGCCGCTTTCCACACCGCCAGCTGCTCCTCGATGGCTTTGTACAGCAGGTCGGCATCGACCAGCTCGCCGCTGTCCAGCCGCTGACCGGTGTTGCGCCACTGCCAAAGCTGGGTGCGGCTGATTTCTGCCGTGGCCGCATCCTCCATCATATTGTGCAGCGGCACCGCCCCCTGTCCGCGCAGCCAGGCCGCGATATAGCCGATGCCGACATTGACATTCATGTCGAGCCCGGCGCGCGTCTTCGGACCCGGCGCGGGCGTGCTGAGTGCCGCCGCATCGGCCTCGCCAGCCGGAATTTTGTCCAGCTGGTTCGGGCCGGGCATGATCCGGTCGAACACCTCCATTGCCACCCCGATCAGGCCGGGATGCGCCACCCAGGTGCCGTCATGGCCAAGCTTTGCCTCCCGCTCCTTGTCGGCGCGCACGGCGGCAAAGGCCTTGTCATTGGCGGCATCATCATTCTTCACCGGAATGAAGGCCGACATGCCGCCCATCGCATGGGCGCCGCGCCGGTGGCAGGTCCGCACGATATGCGCGGCATAGTCCGCCATGAACGGCACCGTCATGTTCACCGATGCCCGGTCGGGCAGCACCTTGTCCGGATTGTTGCGATAGGTTTTGATGAAGCTGAAAATATAGTCCCAGCGCCCGCAGTTCAGCGCGACGATATGGTCGCGCAGCTCAAACAGGATTTCATCGGCCTGATAGGCGGCAGGCAGCGTCTCGATCAGCACGGTTGCCTTGATGGTGCCGAGCGGCAGATCGAGCATCGACTGGGCATTGATGAACACCTGATTCCACATCCGGGCTTCGAGATAATGTTCGAGCTTTGGCAGATAGAAATAGGGACCGGACCCTTTGGCCAGCAGCGCCCGGGCGTTCCAGAAGAAATACAGCCCGAAATCGAACAGCGCCCCGGCGATCCGCTCGCCATCGATCAGGATGTGCGATTCCGGCAGATGCCAACCGCGCGGGCGGGCGAGCAGCACCGCCGTCTTCTCGTTCAACTTATAGGTCTTACCCTTTTCCTCCAGACTGATCGTCCCAGCGACGGCGTCGCGCAGGTTGATCTGCCCCTCCATCATATTGTCCCAACTCGGGGCGGTCGCATCCTCAAAACAGGCCATGTAACATTTGGCCCCGGAATTCAGCGCGTTGATCACCATCTTGCGGTCAACCGGCCCGGTAATCTCCACCCGCCGGTCCTGCAGGTCGGCCGGCGTCCCGCTGATCTTCCAACTGCCTTTGCGGACCGCATGGGTCTCCAGCGGGAAATCGAGGCCGTTTCCGGCATCAAACCACGGGCGCAGGTTGGACCGGGCCTGCATCAGCGCGCGGCGCGTCGGTTCGGCCCAGCGGTGCAGCGTCGCCAGAAACGCCAGTGCGTCGTCGGTCAGCAGGCTTTCATAGCCGGGCTTCATCGTGCCGAGAATTTGAACGCCGTCGACGGCCATGGGACTCTCCTAATCTTGGGTGAAACGAAATGGGTTGATGCCGCGGGAGCGTTCGTCAACGACGAGGCGTCGGCTGGCCGGCGGCGCGGACCGCTGCCGACAATCGGCGCGTTCGCACAAATGGCAGGCAAGGCCAACCGGCGTCGCATTGGGCGCATCCAGATCGAGGCCCCGCGCATAGGTCAGGCTATGGCCGTGCGCCAGTTCGCACCCCAGCGCGATGGCATAGTCTGGCCGGATCGCCCCAAAGGGCGTCGCATAGGTCCTGACGGTACGCGACATGGTCAGCCAGCGTGCCATATCCTCGGTTTCGATCACCTGGGTCAGGATCGCGCCCGGCCGGTCAAAGGCGGCATGCAGCGACCACAGCGGGCAATTGCCGCCAATCCGCGCCAACGGTGACCGCCCGGCGGCGAAGCGCTTGGAAATCTGCCCGGCCCGGTCGGTGCGGATCAGGAAAAACGGCACCCCGCGCGCGCCGGGACGTTGCAAGGTGGTCAGCCGGTGTGCCACCTGCTCGAACCCCGCCCCAAAGCGTGCCTGCAACAGCTCCAGATCATAGCCGAGTGTTTCCGCCGCCGCATGGAACCGGCCATAGGGCATCATCAGCGCTGCGGCGAAGTAACTGGCGAGCGTCTGGATCAGCAGCCGTTCCGCTGCCTTGTCGGTCAGTCCGGCTGTCTGCACCGCTGCATCAATCTCCGCCTTCGCCTCGACCAAGGCGAGCTGATAGCTCGCCTGAAAGGTCCGCGACGCTGAATCGAGCAGTTCGGACAATTGCAGCTGCTGTCCGTGATAATCGAGCCGCCTGAGGCTCGTCGGCAGAACGTCTGCGGGCAGCACACGAACGGTCAGCCCGTGCCGCGTCCGCAACCGGGCCGCGACTGCGGAATACAGATCGCCAGCCGTCAGCCGCAGTTCGTCGGCCAGCATCTCGGCCTTGGCATCGATGTCGGGGAAGTGATTGTGCCGTTCGTGGACAAAATCCCGCACCACCTCCAGCGGACCCCGGCCCTGATCAACCGGGGACCGGTCCTCGCGCGCCGCACCGCGCTCATTCCAGGCATTGTGCAGCCGCAGGAACGCCTGCGCGATCGCCGGAGCCTGGGCGACGAAATCATGCAGTTCAGCCCGCGACACCTCGATGCCGCTCAGCAGCGGATCACCAAGCGCCGCCCGCACCTCCTCCGACGCCCGGTCAACATCATCGCCAGTCAGCATGCGGAGGTCGGTGTTATAGACCTGCGCCAACCGCAGCAGCACCGCAGCTGTCAGCGGGCGCTGATTACGCTCGATCAGGTTCAGATAGCTGACCGATACACCCAGATCATCGGCCATGCGGGTTTGTGTCAGCCCAAGCTGAAGCCTGAGCCGCCTGAGGCGCGGTCCGGCATAAAGTTTACGGTCAAGGGCGAGGGTGGTCATTTGTGCGTGTTTTTACAAAATGACAATCTGTCAAAGAAAATTCCGGACATGTGAACACGTTTGTATGTGCTCGCTGCTTGACGCGGGCCTAGCTTATCCACCATGGCAGCGCAACGCCTGATTTGCAGGGCAGGATTTGCGGCCTTGGGGAGGATCGCAACCGTCGGCAGGTCAGGCGTTTTAGCCTGTTTTGTAAAAGTCCAGTCGAAGCTGCAATCGCACAACTGGCCCACGGAGACGGAATATGACGAGTTTTGAGCAACTGATCCCCAGCGCCCCCGCCGGACGTTTTGCCGGAATCGAGCGGCCCTATACGCCTGCCGATGTCGAACGGCTGCGCGGCTCCGTCGTCATTGAACAGACGCTCGCCACCCGCGGTGCCAATCGCCTGTGGGACTTGCTGAAGACCGAGCCTTATGTGAACTCGCTCGGCGCCATCACCGGTAACCAGGCGATGCAGCAGGTCCGCGCCGGCCTGAAGGCGATTTACCTGTCCGGCTGGCAGGTCGCCGCCGACAACAACACCGCAGGGGCAATGTACCCGGACCAGTCGCTCTATCCAGCGAACGCCGGGCCGGAGCTGGCCAAGCGCATCAACCGCGCCCTGCAGCGCGCCGACCAGATCGAGCATAGCGAAGGCGGAGCCAAGCGCGACTGGTTCGCCCCGATCGTCGCCGATGCCGAAGCCGGGTTCGGCGGGCCGCTCAACTGTTTTGAGATCATGAAGGCCTATATCGAGGCTGGCGCGGCCGGCGTGCACTATGAGGACCAACTCGCGTCTGAAAAGAAATGCGGTCACCTCGGCGGCAAGGTGCTGATCCCGACCCAGGCACATATCCGCAACCTTGATGCCGCCCGCCTCGCCGCCGACGTCATGGGTGTGCCGACCGTCATCTGTGCCCGCACCGACGCGGAGTCGGCGATGCTGATGACCAGCGACGTTGATGAGCGCGACCATGAATTCCTGACCGGCGAACGGACACCCGAAGGCTTTTTCCGCCTGAAACCCGGCACCGGCGTCGACCATTGCATCAAGCGCGGCCTTGCCTTCGCCAGCCATGCCGATCTGCTGTGGTGGGAAACCAGCCACCCCAATCTCGATGATGCCAAGCGCTTTGCCGAAGCGATCAAGAAGGAGCATCCGGAGAAGATGCTCGCCTACAACTGCTCGCCGTCGTTCAACTGGGAAAAGAATCTCGACAAGGACACCATCGCCAAGTTCCAGCGCGAAATCGGCGCGATGGGCTACAAGTTCCAGTTCGTGACGCTGGCCGGCTTCCACAGCCTCAACCACGGCATGTATGAACTGGCACGCGGCTACAAGGATCGCGGCATGGCCGCCTATTCGGAGCTGCAGCAGGCTGAATTCGCCAGTGAAGCCAATGGCTACACCGCCACCCGCCATCAGCGCGAAGTCGGCACCGGCTATTTCGACGAAATCGCCCAGGCGATCAGCGGAGGCCAGTCCTCAACCACCGCGCTGGGCGAATCCACCGAAGCCGCCCAATTCAAACAGGCGGCCGAATAGGCCCGCCCAACGATCTCCGGGGAGGAGGGACCACCCGCGCAGCCAACTGCGCGGGTGTTTTCTTTTTACAGCATCATGTTCCCATTTTGTTCTTGACATTCACAACCAGATCGGTTAGATGCGCGGTTGCTCCGACGTGGCCACGTTCGGGGCGGACACGGGTTTGTGGCTGTTACAGGCCGCCCGCCCAGGACCGGCGCGGAATCGTTCGGGTAACCAGCCGAAGCTTCGCGACCTGCCCGTCTGGTGAGGTCTGCCAAAGAGCGTCCAATTGCATGTGCTGAAAGGACGACGGACCAAGGCTCCAGACACCAGTCTCGGTGTGATGCAGTAACCAAGTCTCAGCGTACCGAGCCCCGAGCGTTCTTGCAGAGAACGCGCCGGTCCTTGTTTGTCCTCCGGCCGCCAACAGGCGCGACCGGGATGGTGGTGCGTCAATTTCACTTCGTTTGAGCTACACCAAACCCGCTCATCCTGAGCGGGGTGGGCGCGTACAATCATGGTTTGGCTGAGTCCCGGCTCAAGGCCGGGATGACAGGGGTGGAGGAGTGCCGCCGAGGCTTATTGAACACCCCCCCTACGCTGCCCTTAGAATTTATAGCCGACCTCGACCCCGAACATCCGGCGGGCGCCGGGCGAGATGAACGAGCCGCCGAACTCGACTGCGGTGATCACTTCGCTCAAATATTTCTTGTCGGTGACATTGTCGGCAAAGGCGGTGACCGACCAGTTGCCGCCTTCAAGGCCGAAGCGCAGGTCGAGCGTACCGTAAGCCTCCCGCTGGGCAATGCCGTAGCGGGCGTTGCCGACCACGGCGGGCAGGGCGAGGGCGGAAATCGGCAGCAGGCCGCTGAACAGGGTCGGGCGGACCTGATCCTGCACGGTGTGGAAATAGGTCGGCCCAGTGACCCGGTAATCGGCGCGGGCGACGACATCGATGGCGTCGCTGACCGGATAGTCGATCTGGGTGCCGAAATTCAGGGTATAGTCGGCGGTATAGGGCGACTTGTTGCCGACGGTGTCCGGCCGCGACCGGTTCCGCTTGATCTTGGAATCGGTGACATTGCCCGATCCGTACACCGTCCAGCCGTCGGCGAGCTTGGCAGAGAGGTTCAGTTCGGCCCCCTTCAAGTCAACCTTGTCGATGTTGGAGACGACGCGCAGCAGGCCGAAGGCGCCGACAAAAAATTCGAAAAACTGCATGTCGGTGACTTGGGTGTAATAGCCGGCCAGATCATAGGTGATCGGCCCCACTTTGCCCTTCAAGCCGGCCTCAAACGCGCTCGACCGTTCTTTGCGGAACTTGTCATTGATGGTCACACCGGCGCCGAAAAACGCGTTGAAGGAGGCATCGACGATGGCCTTTGAGCCGCTATTATTGAAGCCACCGGATTTGAAGCCAATGCCCCAGTCCGCATAAAGGTTGGTCTGCGGGGCGACTTCCCAGCGGACGCTAATCTTCGGCTCCAGTTGCTTGAACGTCTCGGCCTGCGGCGCGATCGATCCGGTGGCGGGAAGGCCAGGGTTAATCTTGGCACCGGTGAACGGATCGACGACATTGGGGACCAAATTGGTCACCCGACGCCGCTCGATATCATAGCGCAGCGCAGCGCTGATATCGAAGCTGTCGCTCACCTCATACTCGCCCGAGGCAAAGGCGGCATAGACATTGGTGCCGAACCGGTCATCAAACAGCTGCGACGTCGGGTTGGTGCTGGTCGGGGCATTGTACAGCTGCTGGGTCACGCCCGCCCCGGTGTCGGCCCCCAGGCTGACGCCGACATGCCGGTTGATGTGCAGATAATAGGCCCCAAGCTGCCAGTCGAACTGATTGTCGCCATTGGACGCCAGCCGGATTTCGCCACTGTAATCGGTCTGGTTGCGCAGCTGATATTGGGTGCCGTCGCAAGTGGTCGGGGAATAGGCCCCGAAGGTCGATCCGTTGGCCGGCGCAAAGATGAACGGCACCGGGATCTGCCCGATAAAGGTCGGCGGATTCTGCGGGAAGCCGGTCAGCGCCGCCGTTGTGGCAAAGCAGCGGTTGACCCCGGTCGCCCCCGCGGCCGTCGCTGCCGAAATGTAGCGGGCGAAATCGGCGGAAGTGCCGTCAGCGGTCAGGTCATTCTGGATGCTGCTGACCAGCGCCCAGGCGGTCAGCGTCGTTGCCCCGAAATCATGGTCAAGCTTGAAGGAGGCTTCGAAGGTCTGCTGATCGTTGGTCGGGCGGATGTTGGAATAATAGCGGAAGGGGTGCCGATTGACATTCTCGTTGAACGCCGCGTTCACCGCCGCAAAATTCGGCAGGTGGAAGGAGGCGTTGAAGTTGATCGATGCCCCCGAAAGCTCGCCATATTTCAGCTTGGCGTCAAATTTGGTGGCGTCCCCAATGTCGCCAGTCAGGCGGCCGTTGATGTTGAAGCTTTCCTGATCGTCGACGACCTTCCGGTTGAGGAAGACATTCCGGTAAAAGCCGTCGGTGGTCCGGTAATCAGCGGACAATAGGAACCCGACACTATCGCTCACCGGTCCGGCGATATGGGCGTTGGCGGTAACCGTGGTCTCATTGGCATAGCTGGCCTTCATCGCGCCGGTCAGCGTCTCGGTCGGCTTCAGGGTCTGGAGCACGATCGCTCCGGCAGCGGCATTCCGCCCGTACAGCGCGCCCTGCGGACCCTTCAGCACTTCGATCTGGCGGAGCGTTCCCTGATTTTGGTTCAGGGCGGCGGTGTTGGTTTTCAGGATACCGTCAACCACCAGCGCCACCGAGCTTTCGGCATCGCGCGCGCCGTTGATCCCGCGAATGTTGATCTGCGAATCCCCGGCCTCCGCCGTGCTGGTCACGATGGTGACACCCGGGGTCAGCTTGATGAAATCCTCGGCCCGCTGGATGTCGGCCTTGATGATGGCGTCGGCGCTGAACGCGGTGACCGAGGCTGGAACCTCCGACAGGCTTTCCGACACCCGCCGTGCTGTCACGATGATCTCGCCGCTGTCCTCCACATCGGCGGCGGCGGCCGCTGCGGGGGCGGTCTGGGCTTGGACGGCACCTGCGGCCAACACCCAGGCGATTACGCTTGCGCTCACTGCCATCCGAACCTGCATCGACTGTCTCCCGCTTGACCCAATGCCGCGACGATATTGTATACAAGTCTTGGGTCAAGCGCTCTAACCCGCTAGTCTCTTGTCGCCGGTCGGGCGTAACTTTGGCGCAACAGTTTTGGGGGCGTACATGTCGAAGGCATCGGAGCGGGCCTACACCGAAATCCGGGCCCGCATCCTGTCTGGTGCCCTGCCGCCAGGAGCCGCGCTGAAGGAGGAGGAACTGGCGGAAAGCTGCGGCGTCAGCCGAACACCGGTTCGCGATGCGCTGCGGCGACTAGAGGCCGAAATGCATGTTGAGCGCCTCGGCGGCTCCCGCAGCTTCGTTGCCGACTGGTCGATGGATGATATCGATGACATGTTCACCCTGCGCGGCATGCTGGAGGGACATGCGGCGGCGCGGGCCGCCCGGCGCATTGGTCCGGCGGGACTGGCGGCACTCGCGGCGCACAATCAGGCGATTGCCGCAGCCATCGATGGGGCGCCGGACCTTGACGCCTTCCTCACCCACAACCGCGCCTTTCACGCGTTGATCCTGGAGGCCGCCGGGTCGGAGCGCCTGACGTCAATGCTGTCTAGGCTGATCCAGCAACCGGTGATCCAGCGCACCGCCCGCCATTATGATCATACCCAGCTGCTGCGGAGCCACGCCGAACATGACGAACTGCTTGCGGCACTCGGCAAAGGCGACAGCGAATGGGCCCGCGCCGTCATGACCGGCCACATCCGCCGCGCCTTTCACGCCTATGCGGAGACTTATGTCGGGGTGAACCGCGAGCGGGACTAAATCACGCCTTCATCGGTCAGGGCAGCAATCTCCGCCCGCCCCATGCCGAGGATACTGCCATAGACTTCCTCATTATGCGCACCGAGGTCGGGGCCGGACCAGTCGACGGCGCCGGGGGTCGCCGACAGTTTTGGGAATACCGATTGCATGACCAGGTTGGCGAATTCCGGATGGGCAACCTTCACCAGCGACTGGCGGGCGATAAACTGCGGGTCCTCCACCATATCCGGTGCCTTGAAAATCTTGCCGGCTGGCACCCCCTTCTCCTCCAGCAGGGCGAGCAGGTCATTCGCGGCAAAATCCTTGGTCCATTCGCCGATCAACGCATCGATTTCGGTCTGATTGTCACCACGTGCCACATGGCTGGCGAACCGGGCATCATCGCCCAATTCCGGGCGTCCCATCGCCTCCGCCATGCGCTTCCAGACTGAATCCTGATTGGCCCCGATCAGGATTTCCCCGTCGCGGCACGGATAGACATTGGATGGCGCGATCTTGGGTAGGATCGACCCGGTGCGTTCGCGGATGACCCCGGCCTCGGTATATTCCGGGACCGTCGATTCCATCATGGCCAGCACCGCTTCATAGATGGCGGAATCGACGATCTGGCCATCGCCGGTGTTATGGCGGTGATTGAGGGCCATCAGCGCGCCGAGGCAGGCAAAGGTCGCTGCCAGCGAATCGCCGATCGACAGGCCGACCCGCGACGGCGGCGTCGATGGGTCGCCCGCCAGATTGCGCATCCCGCCCATCGCTTCGCCAATCGAGCCATAGCCCGCGCGCTTGGCATAGGGGCCGGTCTGGCCGAACCCTGACACCCGGATCATGATGATGCCCCGGTTGACCGCGCGCAGCGCGTCATAGCCCAGACCCCATTTTTCCATCGTACCGGGCCGGAAATTTTCCAGCAGGAAATCGCTTTTCCCAACCAAGCGGCGGACGATGTCCTGCCCCTTGGCCGAACGGAGGTCGAGCGTGATGCACTTCTTGTTGCGGGCAACGACCGGAAACCACACCGGCTTGCCCCGGCCCCAGGCGCGCATCGGATCACCGACTTTGGGGGGTTCGATCTTGATCACCTCGGCGCCATGATCGGCCATCAGCTGTCCACAGAACGGCCCGGCGATCAGCTGGCCCATCTCGATCAGACGCAAGCCCTGCAACGCACCCTGTGTCATTTGCCGTCATCCCTTTGCCCGTGCTGCCCCGCCCTTAGCGCGCAGCCCGCAATCCGCGCCAATTTGTATACAAATGACCGGCGCTCGGACAAGGGTGGAACTGGTATGGCGTGACGCAGCTAGCGAAGCCCGCCCAGAAAGCCGGTGGCATCGGCCTCTGACACCACGTCGGCATATTTGGCGTTCATGTCGAACAAATTGGCTTCGTGCGGGCCCGGGTGGCGGTCGCCGCAGGCTTCGGCGATGACGGTGGTGCGAAAGCCGTGCGACATCGCATCAACGCAGGTCGCCCGCACGCACCCGCTGGTGGTGAGGCCGGTCAGTAGCACGCTATCGATTCCGCGCGCCGTCAGGGTCGATGCCAGGGACGTCCCGAAAAACGCGCTGGGATATTGTTTGGAGATGATCAGTTCGTCCGGCTGCGGCACCAGCCCCGCTGGCCAGCCCCCCATCGTGCTGCCCTGAAGAAAATAACGCAGCGGCGCCGCCTTCTCGAAAAACCGCCCCCCGTCGATTGCGGTCGGGTGGTAAACCACATTGGTCAGGATCACCGGAACCCCGGCGGCGCGGGCAGCAGCGCGGACCCGGAGCGCCGAGGCCAGCGCATCATCCACCCCGGCATAAAGGTCGCAGTCCGGGTCGAAATAGCCCTGGCAGAAATCCACGAGGATGAGGGCTGGCCGCTGGCCAAAGCCCACGCGGGTGCCGTAAGCCTTGGCATAGTTCGCCCCAAGCTCTTCTGCCTGTGTCACCCGGCCTTACTCGGCAGCGATGGCTTGGGGCCGCGCCCACACCGGCTGTTTCGGCGCCGGCAGGCCAGTCTCCGCCAGTGAATTAGCGCGCAGCGTCGTGATATCCGGCCCCATGTTGAAGGTGGGCAGCACCGCCGGACGATTGGCCCGCATCTCGGTGCGCAACTGCTCGGTGGCTGCAACATCGACGCTGCGGTCGCCCGCAATCACGACGCCGTACCGCCGCGCACCGCCTTCGCTCACCAGTCCCTGCACGACTTCCTTCGCCACCAGCTCCGGGTCGCGGGTCAGCGGGTCGCCCCAGCCGCCGCCGCCCCAGGTGATGAAATCGAGCTCATCACCAGCCTCGACCTCGATATCTTCCTTCTTGTTGCCGACGATGGTTTCGGTGCCATCCGCTTTGCGAAGGACCTTCCGCGCCCGGGTTCCCGGTTCCCCGCCATTGACACCCCAGGGCGGCACGAACCAGCGGTCATCATGGATGGCGATCTGCCCCGGCTCCAGAAAGCGGTAGGTCATCAAAATGCCGTTGCCGCCCCGGAAGAAGCCAGCCCCGCCCGAATCCGCCACCGTCTCATAGCGTTCGATGATCAGCGGGAAATAGCGTTCGAGGAACTCGTTCGGCACATTGGTGAAGTTCGGCCACAGTGAATGGCCATCCGGCCCGTCACCAAAGGGGCGTCCCGGAATGCCGCCAAAGCCAATCTGGAACAGCTGGAACCAGGTCCCGGTCTTGTCGGTGCCGGAGTAGAATAGATGCGGGGAGGAGGAAAATCCGGCGGCGCACAGGAAGTCCGGCGTTTTCTGGCCGAGCAATCCGCCGAGGATATCGAAAATCCGCCCCAGCGCATGGGTCCGGCCCGACAACGCCGCCGGGAATTTCGGTTTCAACAGCGACCCGTCCGGAATGCGCACATCGATCAGGTCATAATAGCCATCGTTGAACAGGATCTGAGGGTCGAACACCATGATCATGTAGATGCCGAAGAACATCCGCATCATATTCTCGTTGAGCAGGAAGTTGATCGAGCCCTTGGACTGCGGATCGGTGCCGGTGAAATCCAGCACCACCCGGCCGTTCTCCCGCCACATCGTGCATTTGATCTTGTACGGGCCGTAGCCCATGCCGTCGTCGCAGATATAATCCTCAAAACTGACCGGAGCCTCGCCGATAGCGGTTTCGATCAGCTGCTTCATCGCGCGGTGATTGCGCGCCAGCAAATCCTCGCAGGCGGAGACAAACACGTCGTCGCCAAAGCGTTCGCACATTTCGATGACCCGGCGCGCCGCGACCCGGCAGGACGCGATCAGCGCGTTCAAGTCGGCCTTGCACCATTCGGGGGTGCGCGTCTGGTGCATCACCAGCTTGACCAGGTCTTCGTTATAGACGCCCTGTTTCCAGATTTTGACCGGCGGAATCCGCACGCCTTCCTGGAAGATCGACGTCGCATCAATCGGCATCGACCCGGCGACCTTGCCACCAATGTCGCTCTGGTGTCCGAACATCGAGGTATAGGCGACCAGCCGCCCGTCCTTGAACACCGGCAGCAGCACCAGCCAGTCATTGTTATGACTGATCGCCCCTTCGACCGAATAGGGATCGGACAGGAAGATCATGTCCCCGTCTTCGACCGTGCCGTCGAACCCATCGAGGAATGGGCCGATATAGCTGCCAAACTGGCCGACGATCATCCGGCCCTTGTGGTCGGCAATCAGCGGGAAGGCATCGCCCTGCTCGCGGATACCGGGCGACATAGCAGTGCGGACCAGCGTGGTGTCCATCTCAACGCGCGCATTCCGCAGCGCATTCTCGATGATGTCGAGAGTAACCGGATCAATCGGCCGCCGCTCGAACGGGGTTTGGTTGGCTTGGATGATGGTGGCGCGCATGGGGTCTGTGTCCCTCAGGCCGGAGTGATCATGATGTTGCCGAACCCGTCGACCGTGCCGATGTGGCGCGTCTCAATGAGTGTGGTCGAATCCATCTCGGTAACGATGGCCGAGCCCCTGATGATGTCCCCGGCCCGCAGTTTTGCACGGTCGTAAATGACCGCAGCCTGCGCCGCGCCGTCCATCCACAGTTCGTGGTCCCGCAACTTGGCCGCGACCGGATTGCCGTCGCCCTTGGGCAGTTGGTGGGCCGGAAGCTCAAGGGCGCGCCCAAGCGCCACGGCGCGCAGGTTCACCAGTTCATGTTCGCTGTCCATGTTGAAGGTGAACAGGCGGCGATGTTCGTCGTCGAAGCGTTTGGTCAGCGCCGCAATCCCGCCGGCCTTCAGCGTGGCCAGATCGATGGTCATCGGCACTTCAAACGCCTGGCCCGAATAGCGGACATCAATCTCGAACGAGGTTTCGATGTCGGCAGAGGCCACTCCGTCGGCGGCCAATTCGGCCCGGACCTGCGCATCCATGTCGGCGAGCAGTCCGAGCACTTCGGCAGCGCTGGTTTCCGACACCCGCTTCGACAGCGACCGCGCGGTTTCGGTCCGGGTCCGGGTCGTCGCATCGCCGAGTGCGCAGAGCACCCCGGGCGACACCGGCGACACCGCCGGATAGCTGCCCATCAAGCGGGCTACAGCGTTGACATGCAGCGGCCCCGCCCCGCCAAAGCCCATCAGCGCAAAGTCGCGCGGGTCATAGCCCTGCTGGACCGAGATCATCCGGAGCGCCCCGAACATATTCTCGTTGACGATGTCGATGATGCCGCGCGCCGCCGCCATCAGCGGGATCGACAGGGCGTCGGCGATCGTTTGCACCGCCTTTGTCGCGGCCGGCCTGTCGAGCTTGAACGCCCCGCCCAGCAGATTTTCGGGCAAATAGCCCAGCACGACATTGGCGTCGGTCACTGTCGGCAGCTCTCCGCCCTTGCCGTAGGCCGCCGGCCCCGGCACCGCGCCTGCCGATTGTGGACCAACGCGCAGCGCCCCGGTCAGTTCCGGCACATAGGCAATCGACCCACCCCCTGCGCCAACTGTTTTCACGTCAAGCGATGACGCCCGCACCGACAAATGGCCGACTTCAGTCGTCCGCACCCGGCGCGGCTCGCCATGTTCGATCAGCGCCACATCGGTGGAGGTGCCGCCAACGTCGAGCGTCAGGATGTTCTTGAGACCGGCATTCTTTGCCACCCACAGCGCCCCGGTCACCCCGCCTGCCGGACCCGACATCAGCAGGGCCACCGGATGTTCCTCGGCCTTTTGCGATGACATCAGACCGCCGTCGGAGCGCAGCAGCGACAGCTTGCCGGTCATCCCGACCTGCTCCAGCCGCCCGCGCAGATTGCGGACATAGCGCCCGACCAAAGGCCTGACCGCCGCGTTGGCGACCGTGGTCAGCGTCCGCTCATATTCCTGCATCTCCGGCAGCACGACATGGCTCAGCGACAGCGGCACACCCGGCAGCATTTCGGCGGCAATCTCGCCAATCCGTTTTTCATGCGCGCCGTTCAGATAGGCGTTGACCAGGCTGACGGTCAGCGCCTCAATCCCCCGGGCCTTGAGCACGGCCAGTTGCGCCCGCACATCGGCTTCGTCGAGCGGTTGGAGTTCGCGGCCCTGCGCATCCATCCGGCCTTTGACCTCGACCGTATCCTCCAGCGCTGCAAGCGGGGTCGGCTTCGGCCAGACAATCCACCCGGCAAGGCCACCCGGCACGAAGCTGCGCGCAATCTGCATCACCTGCCGGTAGCCTGCCGTCGTCACCAGCCCGACCCGCGCGCCCTTGCCCTCCAGCATCGCGTTGGTGGCGACCGTGGTTCCGTGCAGGAACACCTCAATCTGGGAAGGCTTGACCCCGGCCTGGGCGCAAATCGCTTCAACCCCGTTCAAAATGCCTTCACTGCTGTCATGCGGTGTCGATGGCGTCTTGGTCCGCCAGAAATCTCCGGTGGCATCATCAAACAGCAACAGATCGGTAAAGGTCCCGCCAACGTCGACACCCAAGCGATAGGACATGCAGACTCCCCTGATTCAGCCACGCAGACCTGCTGACCCGATGCTAGCTGCGGAACCAGGCCCCGACTGTCCTGACCTCTCCGGCGTTTATTCGCCTTTCGGTCAAAATCAGCTTGGACACAGTCTAGCGCTAGGGGCCGGATTCGCAAGGCAAGCGGCCAGCGAGCGCGCAATGATGTCGGCGGGGATTGGTTGTGCGCCCGAGCTGTGCCATCCTCTTGCCTCACAAGGGAGGCCTGCATGCGACCCCATCACCTCGTCATAATCCTCGGCGGATTGGCGGCAGCTGCGCTGGCAACAAACGCCACCGCCCAGCCAGTCGACGGAAGCTTCAAGGTCATCGCCCCCGACCAGATTGTCTGGCGCAGCGTTAAGGGGGGGCTGGGCGTGCAGGCGGCTCTGGTCGCAGGCGATCCGACCAAAGCCGGCGTTTATGTGATCCGTGTCAAATTTCCGCCCTATGTCATGGACCGGCCGCATTTCCATTCAAAGGACCGCTATGTCACCGTGCTGAGCGGTAGATGGTCGGTCGGCACCGGCAAGGATTTTGATCCTGCCAAGGCGATGCAGCTCCCAGCGGGTAGCTATATGTTTCACCCGGCGAACGGCGTTCACTGGGACGGGTCCAACCATGCCGAAGAGGTGATCGTTCAGGTCATCGGCAATGGCCCGGTGGAATCAGAAGATCTGGACCCTGAACAGCCCACCTGGGTCAAAGTCGGGCCGTAACCCGCATCCGCACGCCGGGTCAGGCCTTCTTTCCCCACAATTGCGTCAACCGGCGGTCTTTGCCGCAACCGACGCGGTAGGCACCGTAGTGGAGCCGGTTCCGGGCGGCGTAATTCTGGTGGTAGCTTTCGGCTGGATAGAAGCGCGCTGCGGCGAGGATTTTGGTGGCGAGCGGTCGGTCAAGCTGTTTCGCCGCACGGGCTTTGGCAGCCTCCGCCTCAAGGCGCTGCTGCGGCGTGGCAAAAATCGCCGGGCCATAGCTTTCACCCCGGTCGCAGAAAGCCCCGCCCGCGTCGGTTGGATCGGTGGTGCGGAAATAGGCATCGGCCAGCTGAGCATAGCTGATCCGGCGCGGATCATAGGTGACCCGCACCGCCTCATAGTGGCCGGTGGTCTCGGTCACCACATCCTCATAGGTGGGATTGGCCAGCCGCCCGCCGGTATAGCCAGACACCACCTCGGTCACCCCGGCGACCTTTTCCATGTCATGCTCCATCGACCAGAAACACCCCCCGGCAAACACAGCGGTGGCGAGACCCGGCCCCGGCGTCGCGGCAACGGTGAGGGCAGCAGAGGCCGTAAGGAACAGGATACGCAAAGGACGGTACATCAGGTGAAACTCCAGTTGGACTGCTCCCTTGTACGCCGGACGAGGGCAAATAGTTACCCTGCGTACACGCCACCTCGGTATGCTGGTGCACACGAGTTGCTGCCATCGTGAACCGAAACTGAAATGGTTTAAGTAATCTGCGAACGACGCTAGGTGTTGCTGCGCATCCGCCAGAGTGTCGCGAAGCCGATGGCCATCCATGCAATGTTGAGGGCGGCGGACGGATAGGCCTGATTCCAGACGCCGTTGACGATGAACCCGGCGGCGCCGACGATGTTCATCCATTGAAAGGTCAGGCTGTTGGAGGTCATCCGCCCGCTCGACAGCAGGCCGTAAGCCATGAGGATGAGCAGCGCGGCGATCCAGCCGGCGATTTCAATCGCGAGGTTCACGACCCCGGTCGGCTTGCCGCCGCATAAAGGGCGATGGCCGCCGCGTTGGAGACATTCAGGCTTTCGACCGCATTGGAGATCGGCAGCCGCGCCAGTTGATCGCAGTGGAGGGCGGTGTTGTGGCGCATGCCTTCGCCCTCCGCCCCGAGCACAAAGGCCGGACGCGTTGCCCCTAGGGCAGCGTCCAGTGTCATCGTCGCTTCACCGGTCAGGCCGATGCGCCAGAAGCCAGCCTCGGCAATTTCATCGAGAGCGCGGGACAGATTAACGACGCGCACCCACGGCACGGTCTCCAGCGTGCCAGACGCGGCCTTGGCCAGCGCACCGCTTTCATTCGGGGCGTGGCGGTCCTGGGTGATGATGGCCAGCGCGTTGAAGGCCGCTGCCGAGCGCAGGATGGCGCCGACATTGTGGGGGTCAGTCACCTGATCGAGCACCAGCAGGGGGCGGCCGTTGCCCTCGCCCGCCGCGAAAATATCGTCGATCCACGGCGTCTCCAGCGGCTCGACCTCCAGAACCATCCCCTGATGCGGGGCATCCGAGCCGGACAGGCGCGCCAGATCGGCGGCATCGCCATATTGCACCTCAAGGCCAGCGGGAATGTCGAGCAGCTCCTTGGCGTCATGGGTAATCCACAGCTTGCGCTTGACGCGCGCATCATTGGCAAGCGCGGCGATGACGGCATGGCGGCCCCAGAAGCGGGGGAAGCGCGCATCGGCGCGGTTGGCGGTGCCATGGCGTTTTTGGGGGCGGCGGGACATGCGCAGCGCCTTAGCCGGACATCGGGCAAAAGGCCAGTCAACCCGGTCAAACCGAAAGCGGCCGCCGGATTGCTCCAGCGGCCGCATGTCGAAAATTTGGGTGTGCGCCTACTCGGCAGCAACAACCTTGGCAGGGCGTGGATCGCGACGCTCGGCGATACGCGCCGATTTGCCCGAACGGCCACGCAGATAGTAAAGCTTCGCACGGCGGACGATGCCGCGGCGGACCAGTTCGATGGATTCAACGTTCGGCGAATACAGCGGGAACACCCGCTCGACGCCTTCGCCGAAGCTGACCTTGCGAACCGTGAAATTGGAATTGATCGATTTTTCGGCCCGGGCGATGCACACGCCCTCGAAAAACTGAACGCGGCTGCGCTCGCCTTCGACGACCTTCACGCCGACACGCACAGTGTCACCGGGACGGAAGTTCGGAATGGTCTTGTTGGCGGCGAATTTCGCGACCTGTTCGGCCTCGATCTGCTGGAGAAGGTTCATGCCTTGTCGTCCTTATTCTGTCGTCGCGCGCCAGAGGGCGACTTGACCCGAACGCTGTCATAGCGTTCCCACAGGTCCGGTCGCCTTAACCGTGTGTCGATCTCCGCCGTGGCTTTTCGCCAGGCGTCGATCTTCGCGTGATCCCCCGATCGCAACACTTCTGGGACCGCGCGCCCTTCCCACATCTGGGGTCGGGTATAATGCGGATATTCGAGCAGTCCGGCCTCAAAGCTTTCCTGCTCACCGCTCGAAGCCGCGCCCATTACGCCGGGAAGCAGCCGAACGCAAGCGTCGAGGAGGATGAGCGCCGCCGGTTCACCGCCGGACAGGACGAAATCTCCGATGCTGAGGGTTTCGATATCCCGCGCTTCGAAGATACGTTCGTCAAACCCCTCGAACCGGCCGCAAAGGATCGTGACGCCGGGGCCTGCCGCCAGTTCGCGCACCCGGGCCTGCGTCAGCGGTTTCCCGCGCGGCGACATGGCGAGAACCGGTGCATCCGGCTGCCGCGCCCTTACCGCATCGACGGCTGCCGCGAGCACATCAGCCCGCAACACCATCCCCGGCCCGCCGCCAGCGGGTGTGTCATCCACCGACCGGTGCTTGTCCGTTGCGAAATCCCGCAGTTGAACCGCATCCAGCGACCAAAGCCCGTCAGACAAAGCCCGCCCCGCCAGACTCGCGCCAAGCGGCCCCGGGAACATCTCCGGGTAAAGGGTGATGACAGTGCTGGACCACAGCATCAGGCTGTCCAATTCTCGACCCGCAAGCCCGGCACGTCGGCGAAGTCCTTTTCGTTCGCGGTGACAATCGTGACATCAAGCGCCAGCGCGTGCGCGGCGATCAGGCGGTCGAACCGATGTCGCTTGAACGGCAATCGGGCATAGGCCGCTGCTGCCGCATCGTCATAGGGCAGCACCGCGACAATTTCCCGGAATCGCGACAGCCGTGCCTGCTGGTCGGCGGTCATTTTCATCATCATTTCGCCAAGACAGATGGCGGACGTTACAATCGTGCCGGGGCTTTCCTCCGCGAGACGCGCGGCGGCGCGCTGTGCCTGCGCTTTCAGCAACAGAATCGCGATGTTCGAGTCAAGCAGGTAGCACGGATCAACCACTTGCGCCGGTTCCCCGCTCGGACGGGCGCGGATCGATCGATCGATCGGTGATCAGCTCCGCATCAGGTATCGACCCATAAAAAGCCCATACGTCGAATTTGTCTGTCGTTGATCGGACCGGCTCGACGATGAACTGGCCCTGCTCCTCGCGCAATTTCAGCGGTGTTCCGGGCGTGATCCCAAATGATTTCGGCAACCTCACTGCCGTTGAGTTACCCGACTTGAATGCGCGAGTCAGTGTCACGTCGGTTGATGAACGTTCGATCTTGCGATGAGAATCGGCCATTTCCGCCTCCGTATATACATTCAGTATATACTATATGATGAACCCAGGTTCAATCACCGCCTGCTCGCCAACCTCCGGCACCGCTTCGGGCCTGAACGGCACCATGAAGCGTTTGCCGCCAGGTCGCTCGATTTCGAGGATATCGCCGGCGCCGAAATTCTCGACGGCGGCGATTTTGCCGAGCGGTTCGCCGGTCGGGGTCACGCAGGGCAGGCCGATCAGGTCTGACTGATAATATTCGCCCTCCGCCAATGGCGGCAGCGTCTCGCGGGCGACGGTCAGGGCGGTGCCGCGCAGGGCCTCCGCCCGTTCGCGCGTGGTAACCTCGGCGAACCGGGCGACAGCGTCCGGTTTGCCGGGTTTCAGGGATTTCAGTGTCAGCGTGGCACCGCCAGCCTCAAACGCCTTGTAGCGGCGCAGCGACTCGATGGTTTCGGCAAACAATTTCAGCCGCACTTCACCGCTGACGCCGTGCGCCCCGGCAATTGCGGCGAGGGTGACGCGTGCGCCGTCCGCCTGCGTCACCCCCATTTGTCCTACGCCTCGGTGGTTTCGGCGTCGGCAGCCGGGGCCTCCGCCGCGACTTCGGCTTCAGCAACGGCCTCGACTTCGGCTTCGACAACCGGCTCCGGCTCAGGCTGGGCAGCTGCGGCGGCCAGTGCGGCTTCCAGGTCAGCGGCCTTCTTGGCCTTGGCTTCGACGCGCTCCACGGCCTTTTCGCCGGGCTTGCCCTTGTTGGGATTGACTGACGCAGCGCGCGGGCGAATGCCGGCGGCATCGAGGAAGCGGGCAACCCGGTCCGACGGCTGGGCGCCGACGCTCAGCCAATGCGCCGCACGCTCGGTGTCGAGCTTGACGCGCTCCGGCGAATCCTTGGCGAGCAGCGGGTTATAGGTGCCGATCTTCTCCAGGAAACGGCCATCGCGCGCATTGCGCGAATCCGCCACGACGATCCGGTAATAAGGCCGCTTCTTCGCGCCACCGCGCGACAGCCGGATTGCAATTGCCATAGGTAAGTCCTTTTCTTCTCTTGTCTTTTAGCGTTTGAAATTCTTGTCGAAACCGGGGGGAAGCTGGGGCATTCCACCGCCCGCACCGCCGAGCATGCCGCCAAGGCCACCCGGCATTTTCCCCATCATCCCCATCATCGCCTTCAGTCCGCCCATCTTGCGGAGCTTTTTCATGGCGTTGGCCATTTCCAGGTGCATTTTCAGGAGCTTGTTGACCTCCTGCACTGTCGTCCCGGCACCATTGGCGATCCGGATCTTGCGTTTTGCGTTGAGCAATTCCGGTCGGGTCCGTTCCTTCGGCGTCATCGACAGGATGACCGCCTCCATCCGCCCGAGCGTCTTGTCATTGACGCCGGCCGCCGTCGCCTGGGCCTGCATCTTGCCCATGCCCGGCATCATGCCCATCAGCGCGCCCATGCCGCCCATGCGCTTCATCTGCGCCAGCTGGGCCCGCAGGTCGTTCATGTCGAACTGACCCTTGGACATTTTGGCGGCGAGTTTTTCTGCCTCGGCCTGATCAATCGATTCGGCGGCGCGTTCGACGAGGCCGACGACATCGCCCATGCCGAGAATGCGGCCCGCCACTCGGCCCGGATCAAAGGCATCCAGCGCATCAAGCTTTTCGCCGGTCCCGACAAATTTGATCGGCTTCTGGGTGACCGACCGCATCGACAAGGCGGCACCGCCCCGGGCGTCGCCGTCCATGCGGGTCAGAACGACGCCAGACAGATCGACCTGACCGGCAAAGGATTTGGCGACGTTGACGGCGTCCTGTCCGGTCAGGGCATCGACCACGAGTAGGATTTCTGCAGGTGCCGATGCGCTGGCCACGGCCTGCATCTCGGCCATCAGCGCGGCATCGACATGCAGGCGGCCCGCCGTGTCGAGCATCAGCACGTCAAAACCCTGCAACCGCGCCGCCTGCATGGCGCGTTTCGCAATCTCCACCGGTTGCTGCCCGGCGATGATCGGCAATGTCGCAACGCTGACCTGCTCCCCGAGAATGCGGAGCTGTTCCTGGGCGGCCGGGCGATTGACGTCGAGCGACGCCATCATCACCTTCTTGCGGTCACGCTCGGTCAGCCGTTTGGCGATCTTCGCCGTCGTCGTGGTTTTGCCCGACCCCTGCAAACCGACCATCATCACCACGGCCGGCGGCGTGACTTCCAGGTTCAGGCCCTGCGCATCACCGCCGAGCATGTCGACCAGCGCGTCATTGACGATCTTGACGACCTGCTGCCCCGGCGTGACCGAGCGGATGACTTCCGCACCAATCGCGCGCTCGGTGGCCTGATCGACGAATTCCTTGACCACCGGCAGCGCGACATCGGCTTCGAGCAGCGCGACCCGCACCTCGCGCATTGCGGCGCGGACGTCGAGCTCGGTCAGCGCGCCGCGCCCCCGAAGCTTGTCGAACACACCACCAAGGCGCTCGGATAACGTTTCGAACATCAGGCCCGTTCTACCTTCAACGCCAAATACGCCGGTGGGCGCACCTGCGCTGACCGGCGAACGTCCGTGGACGTGGATTACACTCACGCTTCTCTGGGAAAAGCCGGTGGCGGGTAGCGTCACCGGCGCTGCGAGTCAATGACGCGGCGCTAAATCTCGACCTGGCTGCCGAGTTCAACGACGCGGTTGGTCGGCAGTTTGAAAAACTCCATCGCCGATTCCGCGTTGCGCAACATCCAGGCGAACAGCTTCTCCCGCCAGATCGCCATGCCCGGTTTGTCGCTGGCAATCAGAGTCTGCCGCGCCAGGAAGAAACTCGTGTCCATCATCTTGAACTTTGGACCGCAATTCTCGATCGACTTCAGCACCGCTGGGATGTCGGTTTCCATCATGAAGCCATAGCGGATGATCATCCGCCAGAATCCGCCACCAAGGTCGATCAGTTCAACCCGGTCCTCGTCATCGACAAAGGGAACCTCGTCGATGACGACGGTGAGGACGATGATGCGCTGATGCAGGACCTTATTGTGTTTGAGATTGTGCAGCAGGGCGTGCGGCACCCCGTCACCGGTCGATGTCATGAACACCGCCGTCCCGGCAACCCGGGTGGTCGAGGCCGAGGATTTGATGAAAATCTCGATCGGCATCGCTGCCTCGCGCAGCCGCTGCATCATCAGGGCACGCCCCTTTGACCAGGTGGTCAGGAAGGTGAAGACAATGACCCCGACCAGCAGCGGGAACCAGCCGCCGTCCGGCACCTTGGTCAGGTTGGCGCTGAAATAGGCAATGTCGATGGCAAACAGGACGCACAGCAAAATCCCGGCCCCGGTGCGGTTCCACTTCCACAGACTGAACAGCACCACCGCCAGCAGGCAGGTATCGATCAGCATCGCGCCTGACACCGCAATACCATAGGCCGCCGCCAGGTTTGATGAACTGCGGAAGGTGACCACCAGCAGGATCACCATGACCATCAAAGCCCAGTTGACCACCGGGATATAGATTTGTCCGGCAGTCGACGCGCTCGTGTGCTGTATCCGCATCCGGGGCATGAAGCCCAGCTGGATCGCCTGCTGGGTGACCGAGAATGCGCCCGAAATCACCGCCTGGCTGGCGATGACGGTTGCCATGGTTGCAAGGATAACCAACGGCAGCCGCAGCATTTCCGGTGCCAGGAAAAAGAACGGGTTCTTGATCGCGACGGCTTGCTCTGCCGGCGCCAGCGCAAGGATCATGGCGCCCTGCCCGAAATAGTTGAGGACGAGGGCCGGTAGCACAAAGAACAACCAGGCAGCACTGATCGGCCGTCGCCCGAAATGTCCCATGTCGGCGTACAGCGCCTCGGCACCGGTCACCGCCAGAACCACCGAACCGAGCGCCAGAAACGCAACCAGCGGGTCGAGTGCAAAAAATTGCACCGCATAAAGCGGGTTCAGGGCGGCAAAGATTTCCGGATGGGCCACAATATTCACGATGCCGAGCACGGCAAGAACCGTAAAATAGGTCAGCATGACCGGTCCGAACATCGCACCAACCAGCGCGGTCCCGCGCGACTGGATCATGAACAGGCCGATGAGGATAACGACAGCAATCGGCACGACCAGCGGCGCGAAGGCCGGTTGGACAACCGTCAATCCCTCGACCGCCGACAAAACCGACATTGCCGGGGTGATCATCGAGTCGCCGTAGAACAGCGCCGTTGCAAACACCCCGAGCATCACGATTCCGGCCGTCCATTTCGTGCCGGTCCCGGAGCGGGAGATCAGGGCCAGCAGCGCCAGGCTGCCGCCCTCTCCCCGGTTGTCGGCCCGCATGATGATGCCGACATATTTGACCGTGACCACGATCATCATTGACCAGAAAATCAGCGACAGCACGCCGTAGACGTGGGGCGCATCCACCGGCATCGGGTGATGTCCGGCAAAGGTTTCACGGAACGCATACAGCGGCGAGGTTCCAATATCCCCGAACACAATTCCGATCGCGCCAACCGCCAGCTTGGCAAAACCACCAGTCGGGGGATGTCCGACAGCCTTCTCCCGCGCGCTTGGCACGGTGGCAGTTTCGGTGGCGGGAGTGTTCATATGTTGGGAGCGCTCGTCAGACCAAGGCGGAAACAGTCGGATTCCAAAAGGCGTCGCGTCAGCGGCGGGCGGCGTTAGCATAGCCACAGTTGCTCCGCAACAGCGGGACAAGCCAGACTTGGCTCGCTATAAGGACCCATCAACTTTGAGTCCGGAGTTCTTCTATGCGCGTTGGCATCCCCAAAGAGATCAAGGTTCATGAGTATCGTGTTGGACTCACACCGCCGGCGGTCGCCGAACTGACCGCGCAAGGCCACGAGGTGATTGTGGAAACCGGTGCCGGACTCGGGATCGACTTTGAGGACTCGGACTATGTCGAGGCGGGTGCGCGCATTGTCGCCGCGCCGCAGGATGTTTTCGGTGCCGCCGACATGATCGTGAAGGTCAAGGAACCGCAGCTGCACGAATGCGCCTGGCTGCGGGCGCATCATACCTTGTTCACCTATCTGCATCTGGCGGCGGACAAGCCGCAGGCCGAAGCGCTGATGAAATCAGGGGCCACCTGCATTGCCTATGAAACGGTGACCGATTCGCGCGGTGGCCTGCCGCTGCTGCGCCCGATGTCCGAAGTTGCCGGCCGGATGTCGGTGCAGGTCGGAGCGCATTATCTGGAAAAGGAACAGGGCGGACGCGGCATATTGCTCGGCGGCGTTCCGGGCGTGGCCCCAGGCCGGGTTGCAATCTTGGGTGGCGGTGTTTCAGGCATCAACGCGGCGCAGATGGCCGTCGGCCTCCGGGCGGATGTGACCATCTATGACATTTCAACCGCTCGGCTGGCTGAAATTGACCAGATGTTCGAAGGCCGGGTCAAAACCGCCTTTTCGTCAAAGGCCGCCATCGAGGCAGCCATAGCGCGGGCGCATCTGGTGATCGGCGCTGTCCTGATTCCCGGTGCTGCGGCCCCAAAACTGGTCACCCGCGACATGCTGAAATTGATGAAGCGCGGCACCGTTCTGGTCGATATCGCCATTGATCAGGGCGGCTGTTTTGAAACCAGCCACGCAACGACCCATCAGGATCCGGTCTATGTCGTTGACGGCATCATCCATTATTGTGTGGCGAACATGCCGGGGGCGGTGGCGCGCACATCGACCTTTGCGCTGAACAATGCGACGCTACCATTCGCGCTGCGGCTGGCCAATCTCGGTGCGGATGCGGCGATGAGCGCTGATCCGCATCTTGCCATGGGCCTCAACGTCGCCGCCGGAGCCATCCGCCACCGGGCGGTCGCCGAAGCGCTGGATTTACCGTTTGCGGGCTGACATTAACCAAGGCGAGAGGTTGCCCGGGGCGGCGGGCTCCGCCATCAGGGGGCTATGACCGCCAAGCTGCCCAGCCGGGACTTTTCGCTCGTCTTCATGGTGCTGCTGGTGACGGCGGCCGGGAATACCGCGTTGCAATCGGTCCTGCCCGCCGCCGGACGCGAGATCGGCATTCCCGACATGCTGATTGCGATCATCTTCAGCTTTTCAGCAGCGCTTTGGACAGTGTCCGCCCCCTTCTGGGCGCGGCAGTCGGACTTGCGGGGGCGCAAGACCTTGATGCTGGTCGGGGTCGGCGGCTTTGGGGTTTCGATGCTGCTGTGTGCGCTGGTCATCCGTGCCGGGCTCGACAATTTGATCCCCGCCGTCGCGGTATTCGCGCTGTTTGCCAGCGCCCGCATGATTTTTGGGCTGTTCGGCTCAGCCTCCAACCCGGCAGCGCAGGCCTATGTTGCCAGCCACACCAGCGAGGAGGAGCGCACCAACGGCGTCGCCACCCTGTCCTCGGCCTTCGGGCTTGGCACCATTCTCGGCCCCGCCGTCGCCCCGTTCTTCGTGCTGCCGTTCATCGGGCTGTCGGGGCCGATGTTCGCCTTTTCGTTCATCGCCCTCGCGGTGGCTGTCGCGGTGGCGCGGTTCCTGCCCGATGACAATCCGGCACGGCGCGCCGGTGGCGGTGCCGCCGCCTCTGAACCGACCGTCGGCGGTGCGCCGACCGGGGCGAGCGCCATCGCCGCCGGTGCAGTGGCGCGCAGCGGGCGCAAGCCGCGCCTGTCCTGGCGCGACCCCCGCATCAAGCCGTTCATGATCTACGGTTTTGTATCCGGCAGCATTCAGGCTGCGACCGGACAGGCGCTGGGGTTTTTGATCATCGACCATTTCGGCGGGCAGGCGTCCAGCGCGCAGCGGTTCATCGGCATCGCGCTGATGGCCGGGGCAGCTGCGACCCTGCTGGCGCAATGGGGGTTGATCCGCATCCTGCACATGACGCCAAAGTCGCTGATGCGCTGGGGCACCGCGCTCGCCAGCATCGGGACGCTCGGCATCGCTGTCGCGCCTGACTATTATGGCATAGTCGTCGCTTACGCGCTCACCAGCCTTGGCTACGGTTTTGCCCGACCGGGGTTCACCGCCGGGGCATCTCTGGCTGTGGAGGATGAGGAGCAAGGCTCCGTCGCCGGAGCGATCACCGCGATCAACGGCAGCTGTTTCGTGCTGTCCCCAGCCATCGGCATCGGCTTGTACGAACTGTCGCGGCCCTCCCCCTATCTCGCTGGCGGCATCGCACTCGCCGTCCTGCTCGCCTACACATGGCAGAACCGCCAACTCCGCACCGCCACACCGCACGTCCATCCGCGTGATGAGGTGGACGTGTCCTAATTCCGACAGGCTTCCCTTCGCCGCGCCAATCCGCTTCTATGCGCACAACGAATGACGCCTTGGGGAGTAGATGATGACCAATGCCGCTGCCGCGCCGAATTGGCCGGCGATGTCGATTGCGCAAGCCCATGCCCTGCTGACGGCACCGGGGGCTCCGTTCGAGATGGAGGAGGTGGTCATCCGTGGGGTTCCGACCCGGACATGGAAGAACGCCCCCCCGACGCTCCGCGATGTATTTCTCGCCGGGCGGGCGCATGGCAGCCGCATCTTCATCGTGCACGAGGATGAGCGCGTCAGTTTCGAGGCGTTTTCGCGGGCCACCCTGGCCTTTGCGGCCCGGTTGGCCACGGACGGGGTCAAGAAGGGTGACCGGGTGGCGGTCGTCATGCGCAACCTGCCGGAATGGCCGGTGGCCTTTTTTGCGGCGCAGTTGCTCGGCGCGATTGTCACACCACTCAACGCCTGGTGGACCGGGGAGGAGCTGGAATATGGCCTGACCGATTCGAGCGCCAAGATACTCTGTGTCGATGCCGAACGCCTCGCCAGGTTGGAAGCGCATCTTGGCAATTGTCCGGCATTGGCCCGGATCTACGTCACTCGCGCCACCGATGACATTGCGCATCCGCTGATCACCCGGCTCGATTCGGTCATCGGAACCCCGAATAGCTGGGCCGACCTGCCGGAGGGGACGGTCCCCGTCGTTGATTTGCTGCCTGAGGACGAAGCCACAATCTTCTACACCTCGGGTACCACGGGCCGACCCAAGGGCGCGCTCGGCACGCACCGCAACATCGTGTCGAACATCATGGCGTCGGCAATTTCCTCGGCAAGGTCTTATCTGCGGCGCGGGGAAATGCCGCCTGCACCCGACCCGACCGGCCCGCAGAAGGCGACCCTGCTGTCGGTGCCGTTCTTCCATGCCACCGGCTGTCACGCGGTGCTGTCGCCATCGCTGTTCGCGGGTGCAAAACTGGTGCTGATGCGCAAGTTTGAGGCCGAACCGGCGATGGCGCTGATCGAGCGGGAGAAGATCACCGGGGCCGGCGGCGTTCCAACCATTGCCTGGCAGTTGCTCGAGCATCCCAACCGCCACAAATATGACCTGTCGAGTCTGGAGGCAGTGTCCTATGGCGGCGCGCCGTCGGCGTCCGAACTGGTCCGCAAGATCAAGGAAGTCTGGCCGAACGCCATGCCCGGCAACGGCTGGGGCATGACCGAGACCAGCGCCACCTTCACCCATCATATGGCGGAGGATTATCTCGCCCGCCCGACCAGCTGTGGACCAGCCGTCCCGGTTTGCGACCTGAAAGTCGTCGATGTGGCAACCGGCGCCGACCTGCCGCAGGGGGAAACCGGTGAGCTGTGGGGCAAGGGGCCGAATGTCGTCGTCGGCTATTGGAACAAGCCGGAGGCCACCGCATCGGCCTTCACCGATGGCTGGGTCCATACCGGCGATCTGGCGCGCATCGACGAGGAGGGGTTTTGCTTCATCATCGACCGGGCCAAGGATATGCTGATCCGCGGCGGCGAGAACATCTATTGCATTGAGGTGGAGAACTGCCTGTACGACCACCCAGCGGTGATGGACGCGGCACTTGTCGGCATCCCGCACAGGACGCTTGGCGAGGAACCGGGCGCCGTCGTCACCCTGAAGCCCGAAACCGATGCGACCGAACAAGAACTCCGCGCCCATGTCGCGGCGCATCTGGCGTCGTTCAAGGTACCGGTGAAGGTGATCATCCAGCGCGAGACCCTGCCGCGAAACGCCAATGGCAAGATCGTCAAGAGCGAGTTGAAGAAGCTGTTTGTTTGACAACCTCCCCGCCCTTGCAGGGCGGGGAGATGGCTACTTCACCCGCTTCGCGCCCGCCGCCAGTTCGCGCTGTACGTCGCGGGCGTAGACGTCAAAATCGACCTGCATGCGGTGGCGGGGCGAGTCGTAATAATGGCCCTGATGCAGCGCTTCATCGGCAGTGATGGTCCGGGCCATCACCTCGGGCGGTGGCAGCGCATAGGTGCCAGTGAGCCATGCCGCCAGCAGCTTCGACTGCTGTTCGGCAAAATTCACCAGCGTTGGCAGTGACTGGGCCAAGCCCATGAACCACAGATTGGGAATCTCCGGGCGCACCATGCGTTTGTAGAGCGCGATATGGTTGTCCTTCACCGGCGCCAGTTCACCTGACAGGAAGGGAAAGTGGGTGCGGTACCCGGTCGCGTAGACGATGACGTCTACAGGTTCCTCGCTGCCATCGGTGAACGCCACCCGATCGCCGCGAAATTCGGCGATATTGGGTTTGACGGTGATGTCCCCCGATCCGCAGCGCATCAGAAACTCGCCTGAGACCGTCGGATGCGCCTCCAGCGGTTGGTGGTCCGGCGTTGGCAGGCCATAATCCTCCATGCGTCCAACGGCGCGGATGACAGCCCCGCGCGCCAGCCGCCGTTTCAGCCAGCCCGGCAGCCAGGGCGGCAGCGCCACCTTGTCGGAAGGCTGGCCCTTAAAATATTTGGGCAGCACCCAGACACCGCGCCGCGCCGCCACGAATAGTTTTGCCGCAATCGGACGTTGCCCAAGCTCCGACGCCACATCGACGGCACTGTTGCCGAGACCGACGACGACGACGCGTTTTCCAACCATATCGATCGGGTCAAATGGCGTGCGGTAGTCATGCGCATGGAGCTGAGCCCCATTGAATTGGCCCGGATAGTCGGGAGTATTCGGCGACCAGTGATGGCCGTTGGCGACGACCAGCGTGTCGTAGCGCTTGGTCTCTCCGGTCGACAGGGTCACGTCCCAGGTCCCGCCCCCCCGACGCACGCACTGCTCAACACCGGTGTTGAACCGGATGCGTTCCCGCAGCCCGAAATGGTCGACATAGGCGTTGAAATAGCCGTCGATCAGCGAATGGTGGGGAAAGTCCGGCCAGCCGTCCGGCACCGGATAATCCTCGAACGCCAGCCGCCATTTCGAGGTGTCGATGTGCAGCGACTGATAGCAGGCGCTCATGCCGTTCGGGTTGCGATAGGCCCAGTTGCCGCCAACCCGGTCGGATTTCTCGTAAATGTCGAACGGCAGGCCGTGATCCTGAAGGCGCTTCGCCGTGGTGAAGCCTGAACAGCCGGCGCCAATGATGCATGTGGTCATTCGCGCAGGCTGGCGCTGCCGTCGTTGCGGGTCAAGCAGGTGAAATGATCAGCGGTCCGGCGCGTCGTCGAGCGCCATCCGCAGTTTGCGCAGCAACGGATAGGCAGCCTCGATGTCGGTGGTCGGCACATCGGCAAACACCTCCCCCATCGACGGGGTCAGATCGGCGAGCGCCGCGTCCCGGGCCGCGAGACCCGCCGCCGTTGGCCGCACGATCTTGCCGCGACCATCGGCGGGGTCCGGGGTCAGGGCGACAAAGCCCAGCGCCTCCAGCCGCTGCAGGGTGTTGGTGAGCGCCCCCTTTGACAGCTGGAAGGCCCGGGCAAGCTTGGTCGGCGTCGATTCGGCCAGATTCTGCCGCGCGAAATGATGCAGCACGGTAAACTGCGCCTCATTGAGGCCACCGGGCCGGGTCCGTTCAAACCGGGCACTGAGCAGTTGTGAGGCAATGCCAACCTCGGTCAGCGTCGCCAGCAGCATGAAATCGCGGGGCGTCATGCGGCAAGGATCGGTGCAAGGCCCCGGCGCGGCGCGGGCGGGACCGGGTCGGCATAACCCAGCCGGACCAGCATCTGCACCCGCCCCGGCGGCGCGACGCCCAGTTCCTGTTCAATCTTCGGGAGGATCGCCGCCATTTCCGGATATTCCTGCAAGCCCTGGCTCATCGGTTGTACCGCCAGCCCTTCCCGGACCGCAAGCAGCGCCATATGCAGATAGGCGCGACCGGCCTCAATCTGGTCGGTCCGACTGTTGGTCGCCGTCGACAGCCAGGCAAAGGCCATTGAACTATCAGCCCACGGCTGGCCGGCGCTGCGGAACTGGCCAAAGGCGATGCTGTCGCGATCCAGGAATTTTTCGCGGGTGACCAGTCCAACAGCGTTGCCAATCTCGATCATCGTGCCCGACAGCAGCAGCCCGTCGCGGGCGGCAGCGATTTCCGCGTCACCGATCCGGGTGTTGACGACATTCTCGTGGTGTGGGGCAGGCGCATCGGTCTCGGCCAGAAAGGCTGTGGCGGTCAGCGCGCGCAACCGGTCGCGCTGGGCCGGATCGGCGCTGGCACCGGCTTTGACCAATGGCCGTTCCGCCGTCACCAGCGCGCTGAGGGCCGCCGCGGTTGGGGTCCGGGTGGCATCATAGACCGTCCGGTTGGTGCGGCGGGCCAACACATACCGGAACAGGGCATGGGGTTTCACGGCCGCATCCCGCACAAATCGCACCGTCCCAATCGGGCGGGAATCGAGCCGGGGTTGCGGTTCACCCTCCGGCCACAGGGTCGCTTCAGCCCGCCAGCCCTTCTCCGCCGCCGCGATGGCCAGCAGTTCCAGAAATGCGCCGCAACCGACGGTGATCTGCCGGTTGAACGGATCGGTCGCAGGTAACATCCGGGTTAGATCGGGCCGCAGGATCAGCTGGTCATCGCCGACCAGCTGCACCAGCCACGGCTGCTTGTTGTGCGGATTGGGGGTCAGGATCGCATGCGCCAAGGCCCAGCGCCGGATGTCGGTCTCGCCCTTGCCCGGATCGCGCCAAGCCGCCGCCACATCCGGCCCGTCGGCACATCCCCCCAACAATGCCAAAACCGGCACCGCCGCCGTCATCCCCAACATCTCACGTCGCGTCGGCATGGCTGGCCTTTCATTCAATAATAAACCGAATTTAGTTTAACATTGAATTAGTGTCAAGATCAGGACCAGCCGGCAGTGGTTGACCGAACCCGTCGCCGCTCATCCCGAGCGAAGTCGAGGGACGCACGATCCTCGCCACCGGGACTGTGGGTCCTTCGACTTCGTTCAGGAAGAGCGGGAAATGGCGCAGCTTCGAGTGACGCAGAATTGGCGTTAGGTGACCTTCAACCGCTCATATCGCCGCAGATGGTGATCGACCGAGCCGAACTGGCCTTCGATCATCGTGGCGCGTTTGAAATAATGGCCGACCGCCAGCTCGTCGGTCATGCCCATGCCGCCGTGGATCTGGATGGCAGACTGGCCGACGAATTTGCAGGCCTTGCCGACGCGGGATTTGGCGGCTGACACGGCGGCCATGCGCTCTGCTGGGTCGGCATCGAGGTGAAGGGTCGCCATCAGGGTCATGCTGACCGACTGTTCAACCTCAAGGAACATGTCGACCATCCGGTGCTGGAGGACCTGAAATTCCGAAATCGCCTTGCCGAACTGCTTGCGCTGTTTGGCATAGTCCATTGTCTGGGCGTGGATTTGCCGGGTGATACCGACGGCTTCCGAGCAAATGGCAGTGGTTGCTTCGTCGATGATCTGTTCGATCAGCGGCAGCGCGCCGCCTTCGGCCCCAACCAGTGCGTCGCTGGGGATGCTGGCGTTATCAAAGGTAATTTCCGATGCACGCCCACCGTCGATGGTCGGATAATCGCGGGTTGAAACGCCGCTGGTTGCCTTGTCGATCAGGAACAGCGACACGCCGCCTGCCTCGGTCTGGCTGCCACCGGTGCGGGCAGTGACCAGCAGATGGGTGGCAAATGGTGCGTCGCGGACGACAGCCTTGTGCCCGTTCAGGACATAGCCGCTGCCCGATTTGGTCGCGGTGGTTTTCAGATTGGCCCAGTCATAGCGGCCCTGTGGTTCGGCATAGGCAAAGGCGATGATCACCTCTCCGGCGATGATGCCGCCAATCACATCGTCGCGCCCGCCGCTGTGTTTCAGGGCGCCGCCGCCGATCACCACGGTGGACAGATAGGGTTCAAGCACCAGCTTGCTGCCGAGTTCCTCCATCACAATCATATTGTCGACCACGCCGCCGCCAAGGCCGCCCTGACTTTCCGAAAAGGATGCGCCGAGGATGCCGAGTTCTTCGGCAAAGGCCTTCCACGTATCCGCCGACCAGCCGTCCTTGAGGCTGATCTTCATGCGGGTGTCATGGTCGTAGCGGTCCAGCAGGTAACGCTGCAACGTGTCGCGCAGCATGGTCTGGGTGTCGTTGAGGCTGAAGTCCATTTCATCTCCTTTCCCCCTCCCCTTGAGGGAGAGGGGTGGCGCGAAGCGCCGGGGTGAGGGGGCTCGGGCACTGTCCCCTCACCCCGCTCGCTTGGCAGCGAGTCGCCCTCTCCCTCACGGGGAGAGGGGACTGGTTAAAGTCCCAGCACCATCTTGGCGATGATGTTGCGCTGGATTTCGTTCGACCCGCCGTAAATGCTGGTCTTGCGCATGTTGAGATAGCCGGTGGCGGCGCGCTCGGCATATTCGGGGACCATCGGCGGCATGTTGTCGCCTTCTTCCGGAAAGCCCCGGAAATAGGGCGCGCCATAATGGCTGACGGCCTCCAGCACCAATTCAGTGATCCGCTGCTGGATTTCGGTGCCCTTGATCTTGAGGAGCGAAGATTCCGGCCCCGGACCCTTGCCCGACGATTCCGACGCCAAGGTGCGGAGTTCGGTATATTCCAGCGCAGTCAGGTCAATCTCCAGCTCGGCGACCTTGCGCTTGAAGAACGGGTTGGCGAGCAGCGGCTGGCCCTCGTCCAATTCAGTTGCTGCAATGGCGCGGATGCGCTCGATCCCACGCTTGGATCGGGCGACACCGGCAATACCGGTGCGTTCGTGCGCCAGCAGGAACTTGGCGCAGGTCCAGCCCTTGTTCTCGTGAAACACCCGGTTCTCAACCGGCACCTTGACGTTTTCCAACCAGACTTCGTTGACCTCATGCTCCCCGCCGAGCGTGATGATCGGGCGGACGGTCACACCGGGCGACTTCATGTCGATCAGCAGGAAGGAAATGCCCTCCTGCGCCTTCGCAGTCGGGTCGGTGCGGACCAGGAAAAAGCCCCAGTCGGCGTGCTGGGCGAGCGTCGTCCAGGTTTTCTGGCCATTGACCAGATAATAGTCCTTGCCGTCCTCGGTAATCCGCTCCGCCTTGGTGCGGACACTGGCTAGGTCAGATCCCGACCCCGGTTCCGAATAGCCCTGACACCACCAGACATTGCCGGCGAGGATATCGGGAAGATGCTTCGCCTTCTGCTCCGGTGTTCCAAAGGTGTAGATGACCGGCGCGACCATGTTGATGCCAAACGGCAACGGCGGAATGGTATCGGCGCGGGCATTTTCCTCGGACCAGATGAAGCGCTGCACCGAGGTCCAGCCCGGGCCGCCATATTCAACCGGCCAGGCGGGAGCCGACCAGCCCTTTTTGCCAAGGATTTTGTGCCAGGCGAGAAAATCTTCGCGCGACAGCTCGTCGCGGTCCATGTTCCCACCGGTCAGGTGCTGCGGGTAATTTTCGGCGATGAAGGCGCGAACCTCATCGCGGAACGCGATATCTTCAGCGCTGAACTGGACGTCCATGACGACCCTCCTTGTTAGACTGATTGCGGCCTAACACCGGGCTTGCAGCGCCTGCAAGGCACGAAAAGGGGAGGCTGTCGAACCCGCCAGTTGTTCAAACCGACAGAGTTGCGCGGGCCTGCGCCCCCAGATGCGCCAGCATTGCGGTGGTGACATTGGTGCTCCTGGCCCGCTTGATCGTCCCGGCCAGCCGTTCCACCCGACCTTGGTTGGCGGCCAGCCACGCCTGAACAGCGGCGACCGGCCCGGTCCCCGAAGCCGCGATCCGGCGGATGAGGTCGAGCCGCAAATGCTCGAAATCGCGCGTTAGTCCGGCAACCAGCAGCCGCTCCCACGGATCGGCTGGATGCATCTGGGCCGCAGTCCCCTTTGCCCAATCCAGCCCGAGCGCTTCGCCGAGCAGGGCATAGGCATCAACCGCCTCCCGCTCCGCCGCGCCCAAATCGGCGGCGAGCCGGGCCACGCCGACGGCACCGTCCTGCGCCTCCAGCCGGACCAGCATTTTGGCGATATCGTCCGGCGCCCCATTTTTCGCCAGTGTCTGGGCAAAGCGTTCGATTTGGGCGCGCGGTTCGGGACGAAGGATCGCATCGATCTGGTCAGCAATCCGCGCGATACCAGCGTGCAGCCGGGCGATGACCGCAGACGGCGCGATCCCGGACTCATCGCCGCGCAGCAAATCGCCCATCTGGGTGCGCAGGCCTTCGATCGCGTGCCGGTGCAGATCGATCTGGACGGCGGCGGAGGCGGTGCTGGCGTCAATCGCCCGCCACAGGGTCCGCAGATCAAACAGTTCGCGCGCCGCGACAAAGGCCCCGGCAACCTGCGCCAGACTGGCCCCAAGCTCCTCCGCCAGTTCAAATGCCAGCGGGATACCGCCGCGATTGACAATCTGGTTGGCGAGTTTGGTGGCGATCAGCTCCCGCCGCAGTCGGTGGCCGTCGATGCTGCCGACAAAGCGTTCAACCAGCGCATCGGGGAAGGCGGCATGCAGGTCGCCGATCAACACCGGATCATCGACCAGGGCGGAGGCGACCAGTTCGTCCTTCAGCGCCATCTTGGTATAGGCGAGCAGCACCGCAAGTTCCGGACGCTCCAGTCCCTGGCCCGCCTGCATCCGCTGGATCAGGACGTCATCCCCCGGCAACCCCTCAACCGCACGGTTGAGCCGACCGGCCGCCTCGAGGGTCTGGATCACCCGCAGCTGTGACGGCAGGGCACTGGCACCGCCTGCCTCCGCGACGGACAGCGCCTGCGTCTGCATGATGTTGTCGCGCAGCACCAGCCGCTCGACCTCGTCGGTCATTTCCACCAGCAGGGCGTTTCGCTCGTCGAGCGTCAACGGCGTCGCGGCGAGCGCAATCTTGATGTTGACCTCATTGTCGGACGTATCGACGCCCGCCGAATTGTCGATGAAATCGGTGTTGATCCGTCCGCCCCGACGGGCAAATTCAATGCGTCCTGCCTGGGTTGTGCCAAGATTGGCCCCCTCGCCAATCACCCGGACCCTGAGGTCAGCACCGTTGATTCGGATTGCATCATTGGCCCGGTCGCCGACATCGGCGTTCGATTCCGACGCCGCCTTCACATAGGTGCCGATACCGCCAAACCAGGCAAGATCGGCCTGCGCCCTCAGGATCGCCGTCATCAGGTCGGCGGGTGAGGCGCTGTCCACGGTGAGGCCAAGCATTGCCTGAACCTGCCCCGACAGCGGAATTGATTTCTGATCACGCGGGAAGATGCCACCGCCCGCCGACAGCAGCTTGGCATCATAGTCGGCCCAGCTTGATCTTGGCAGCACGAACAGGCGTTGCCGTTCCTTGAAGCTGCGGGCGGTATCGGGGTCCGGATCGAGGAAAATGTGGCGATGGTCAAAGGCCGCAACAAGTTTCAGCGACTCCGACAGCAACATGCCATTGCCGAACACGTCACCCGACATGTCACCAACACCGATCACCCGGACCGGGTCGCGCTGCACATCGACCCCAAGTTCGCGGAAATGGCGCTGGACCGAAACCCAGGCCCCCTTCGCGGTGATGCCCATCGCCTTGTGGTCATAGCCAAAGCGCCCGCCCGACGCGAAGGCATCACCCAGCCAGAATCCGTGCGCCTCCGAAATGGCATTGGCGATATCGGAGAAGGTCGCCGTGCCCTTGTCTGCCGCCACCACCAGATAGGGGTCAGGCGCATCATGGGCGCGCACCCCAAGCGGAGGAATGATCGAGCCGTCCGCCGCCAGATTGTCGGTGACCGACAAAAGGGCGCGAATGAAAATCCGGTAGCTTTCGGTGCCTTCCGCCAGCCAGGCATCGCGGTTCGCGGCACTCGGCAGCTGTTTGGGATAGAATCCGCCCTTGGCCCCAGTCGGCACGATCACGGCATTCTTAACCATCTGCGCCTTGACCAGCCCCAGCACCTCGGTCCGGAAATCGTCGCGGCGGTCAGACCAGCGCAGCCCGCCACGCGCAATCGGTCCGCCGCGCAAGTGGATGCCCTCGACGCGCGGGGAATAGACCCAGATTTCACGGTAGGGCACCGGCGGCGGCAGGTTGGGGACCTTGTGCGATTCAAACTTGAACGCCAGCGCCTCCGCCCCGCCGGGGGCATAGGCATTGGTGCGCAGCGTTGCGGTGATGACCGAGCGGTACAGGCGGAGAATACGATCATCATCAATGGCGGTGACCGCTGCGAGCCCGGTTTCGATCCGTTGCAAAACGGCGTCGGCATCGACGGTTCCAGCGGGATCAAACCGCGCCTCAAACAGCGCTACAAGGTCAGCCGCAATGGCCGGATAGCGGCGGAGCGCATCAACGACGGTCGCCAACCCATAAGTGACGCCGGTTTGGCGCAGATAGCGGAAATAGGCCCGCAGCAGCCCGACCGCACGGGCATCGAGGCCAGCCCCCATGACGAGGGCGTTGAACAGGTCATTTTCCTGCGCACCCGTCAAAACACTGCGGAGCGCTGGTTCGACGCGGGCTTCGAGCGCTGCAAGGTCCAGCGACGCGGATTCGGCGGCATCGAGCAGGAAGTCGTGGATATGCCCCAGCTTGCCGCCACCCAGGTCAAACGGGAATTCCTCGATAACCCGGAAGCCGAAATTCTCCAGCACCGGCACCGCCTCCGACAGGGCGATGATCGGCCCATTGCGGTAGATTTTGAGGCGTAACTGTCCCGGTGCGTCACCGTCGTAACGGTAGAGATTGACGTCCCGCGCCTTGGCATCGGGAAGCGCTGCCATCCGGAGAATATCATCCGCGGCATCGCCCGCAGTAAACTGCGCCTGATAGCTGGCTGAAAAGGCATGGCCGTAGCTGAGCGTCAGGCGGGCCGCGCGCTGCGCCCCCGACAGTTCGGCGAGAGCGGTTTCCAGACTGTCCCCCCAACCGCGCACCAACGCGGTCAGCCGCTGATCCAGATCGGCCTCGTCCACGTCCGGAACGCTGCCGGGACGCGTGGTCAGGGTATAGTGGACCCGGGCCAGCCCTTCACCGCGCAATTCGACCTCATAGCCTGCCAGCTTGGCATCAAAGGCCCGCTCCAGCATCGCCCCGGCATTCTCCCGGATACCGCCGGTATAATCGTCGCGTGGAACATAAACGAGCGCCGACACGAACCTGCCAAAGGCGTCGCCACGGACAAACAGCTTCGGGCGCGGGCGGTCGAGCAGCGAGAGTAACCCCAGTGCAACTTCGCACAGCCGGTCAACGCCCACCTGCAACAGCTCGTCCTTCGGCAGCGTGTCGAGGATGTGCGCCAACGCTTTCCCGGCGTGGCCGCTTGGGGCAAAGCCCAGCCGGTCGCTGACTTCGGCCACCTTGCGCCGCAGGATCGGGATTTCTCGCGGGGCCGCAACCAGCGCTTGGCTGGTATAAAGTCCAATGAACCGGTGCTCCCCAACTACCTGACCGGAGCGGTCAAAGCGTTTGACGCCGATATAGTCGAGCGCGGCGCGGCGGTGGACGGTCGACAGCGCACTGGCTTTGGTGACCAGCAACGGCTGCGGCCCGGCCATGAACTGGCGCAACCCGTCCGGCAGGACCTCCATCGCATCCGCGCCTTGCCACAGCGCAAAATGCGGGTTGCGCAGCAGGCCAAGGCCGCGATCTCCCTCGGGCACGAACTGCGCATCGGCCTGAACGGCATCGAAGCTATAGGCATGATAACCGAGCAGCGTGAAATTGTCGGCGGCGAGCCATTCCAGAAAGGCCGCAGCCTCGCCAATTTCGTGCGGGGCCAGCGGTGGCGGATTGTCCCGCAAATCCTTGCCAGCCGCCTTCATCGCCGACAACATCGTCGGCCAGTCGGTCACCGCCGCGCGGACGTCGGCGAGCACGTGGGTCAATTGGTCGACCAGGTCCGCCCGCGCCCGGGCATTGGCGCGCGACAATTCGATGTAGATGAGCGACTCTCGGCGGTCGCCCGACCCGATGGCCGTCAGTCGGCCGTCCGCATCACGCGACACCACGGCGGTCGGGTGCAGCAACCGCTCGATCCGGAGGCCGGTTGCACCGATGACGGCCGAGACCGAGTCGACCAGAAACGGCATGTCGTCATTCACGATGGCCAGCGCCATGATCCGGCGGCCGGGCGCACTGTCGAGGCTTTCCAGCCGGATCACCGGAGCGGACCCTGCCCGCACTGCCGCTGCGCCCCGGACGAACCCGGCGATGCGGCTGGAAATCTCGGCCGTCAGCCCGGTCATCTCTCCCGGCAGAGCACCGTCAAAGATCGCCTGCGCGAATTCATCCGGGCGTTCGCCCGAGGTCGCAACCGGGTTCGCCGACATGCGCCAAGCACCTCCGAAAATGCCCATTTGATCTGGGCTGATTGACCTTGGCTTATGCGGCTTGGCTCAATCCCGGGCAAGAGGCCGAACCGAGCCTGCCGAGCGCAATATCGAGCAAATTTCTTGCATTTGGCACCGATTCGACGACGGAAACCGTGCCATCTGCCTCCCGGCGGGCAATCAACAGGACAAATTCATCATTGCCGTCCGGAATCGCAATTGTGCCGATTCCCGGGGCCATGCGCAGTTTCGACCGGATTTCCATCTTCCGGCTGGTGCCGGTGCGGGTCTTGCGGGCGGTCCGCGCCAGTCGTTCGGCTGCAACCAGGGTTTTCAATCCGCCCGCCGCTTCGATGAACGCCGGGAACCCGCCGGTTCCAACGCCTGCGCGTGCGGCGACCGACAGGGCCGCGGTGAAATCGGCAATCCGATTTTTTCCCAGCCCATCGCCAAAAACCTGCCGGATTACCTGCCCCGCCGGAACGTTGGGCGGCAGTTTCAGCCGCGACTCCACCGCCAGCCAGTCATGCTCGCCCGGTTCAGCCATCCCTGCCAGATAAAGCTCATAGGCGGCCGCCAGCGCGCGGTGCAGGGCAGCAGCGGATCGCTGATCGGCCTGCTCAAAAACGCCTGCCGCCGACCGGGCCGCAGCGAGTCGCCGACCGACACCGATGACCGGCAAATTGACATTCTCAACCGATGCCAGCTCGCGAACGATCGCCGCCGTCAGGTCGCGATCGGCCATTTCCTTCCAGTTGATGACGCCGAACACATAGTCGATCGAACAGCCGTTCGATGACAAGGGCATCAGGATGCCCCGGTACAGGGTCTGCACCCCGCGCAGCGACACGAACTCCGCCTCAAATCCAATCGGCGCGCGGTTGGCTAGAATCTCGTGAAAATGATCGGTCAGCCGGGAGATGAGCGAGCGGGCCGGGACATCATCAACACGCAAGTCAAAGCCGTTCAGACCGCATTCCCGCCGCAGCTGGGTCCCGACAAATTTGAGACGCGGGGCATTTGGGTCGGCGGAAAAGTCGAGCAATATGCTGGTCGGCCCGAAATCCTCCAGACTCGCCGGGTGCAGTTCCGCGACACTGGGAAATGCCCGGCCTTTCAACAGGCCGGACCAATATTGATGCGCCCGGGCATGCATCCGGCGCTCATCGGCTTCGCCAAAGCGGGGCGGAACATCAAAGCCGGTTGCTGGTCCCCGCACCTGAAGCCGTCCGTCCATTGCACCCTCCCAGACCCGCATCGATAGGCTTCGGCGGGTTGCAAGGGAGTTAACGGCGGGCAGCCCGGAACATTGCTTCGATGGTGTGCGAAATCAGCAGCCGCAGCGGACTTGCAGGTGACCGGTTGGACGCCTACCTCAGCAGTCTGATTTTCTTAGGGGGGAATGGCAATGCGTGCGGCAGCTTTTGTTCTGGCAGGTCTGATGGCTTCAACCGCGATGGCGCAGGGTGCCGCGTCGGTCGTGGTACCGCCTGCGGCCCTGGTCATCGACAATCTGCCACCGGTCCCGACGGCGCTTGCCGCCTCGACCCGGCCCTATCTTGAATTCCGCACGGCGTCCTTCCTCGGCTGGGACCCGGCGACACGCGCAGCGCTGATCGCGACACGTTTTGGCAACAGCGCCCAGCTTCACCGGGTCGCGGCCCCCGGCGCTGCCCGCACCCAGACCAGTTTCGAGGCGGAACCACTGGCCAACGCCAGCTATTCGCGCGGCAAGGGCGATGTCCTGTTGGCGCAAAAGGATGTCGGCGGTGATGAATTCTTCCAGCTTTACCGGCTGGAGAAGGGCCAGTTGACCCTGCTGACTGATGGCAAGAGCCGCAATTCTGCGGGCGCATGGAGCAAGGACGGGCGGTTCGTCGCCTATTCCTCGACCCGCCGCAATGGCACCGACAGCGACCTTTACATCATGGATCCGCGCGATCCCAAAACCGACCGGATGGTGGCGCAGGTCGCCGGTGGCGGCTGGCAGATCGTCGACTTCTCCCCCGACGGGACCAAGGCTCTGGTTGGCCATTATCTGTCGGTCGAACGGTCGGAATTGTTCGAAATGGACGTAGCAACCGGCAGCATGAAGCGCCTGACGCCGGAGGGCGAGAAGGCAGCCTTTGGCGGTGGAAAATATGGGCCGGACGGTACGTTATACGTAACCACCGACCGGGGCAGCGACTTCGCCCGCCTCGGCACCCTTGCGGCTGATGGCAAGTTCAAGCCGCTCAACCCTGAAACCAACTGGGATGTCGACAGCTTCGACATTGCCGAAGATGGCAGCTTCATCGCCTATGTGGTGAACGAGGCCGGTGCATCGAAACTGCGGCTGATCGATGCCAAAACCGGCGCGTCGATGGGCGAGGCCAAATTGCCGTCCGGCGTCATTGGCGGCATCGAGGTAGCACCTTGGGGCACGATCGGCTTTTCGATGAGCAGCGCCACGTCGCCAGCCGATATCTGGGCGCTCGACCCGAAAACCATGGCGGTAACGCGGTGGACCCAGAGCGAAACCGGCGGGCTGGATGCGTCGGCCAACCGCGAACCGGAACTGATTAAGGTCAAAAGCTTTGACGGAGTTGAGGTGTCGGGATTTCTCTATCGGCCCGATCCGGCGAAATTTTCCGGCAAACGCCCGGTGATTTTCAGCATTCACGGCGGGCCAGAGGGGCAGTCGCGGCCCGGGTTTCAGGGGCGCGGCAATTATCTGATCAATGAACTTGGCATCGCCATTTTCTACCCCAATGTCCGGGGATCGACCGGCTACGGCAAGAAGTTCGTCGGGCTCGACAATGGGCCGTTCAAGCGGGAGGACTCGGTCAAGGATCTTGGCCCGATGCTGGATGTTCTGGCCAAGGACGCCGGGCTTGATGCCAGCCGCTTCTCGGTCTCCGGCGGCAGCTACGGCGGCTATATGTGCTATGCGGCGGCGATCCGCTTTGCCGCCCAGCTTCGCAGCGCCCAGTGCACCGTGGCGATCTCCAATTTCGTGACTTTCCTTGAGAATACCCAAAGCTATCGACGGGACCTGCGCCGCGTCGAATATGGCGACGAGCGGGATGCCAAACAGCGGGCCCAGCTGCTGAAAATTTCGCCGATGACCCGGTCAACCGAGCTGAAAATGCCGCTATTCGTGGTGACCGGCGGCAATGATCCACGCGTCCCGGCGTCAGAGGCAAGCCAGATGGTCGACGCGGTGCGCAAGAACGGCGGCACCGCCTGGCACCTCCTCGCCAAAAACGAAGGCCACGGCTTCGCCAAGAAGGAAAACCAGGACTATAATTTCTGGTCTACCCTGCAATTCTGGCAAACGACCCTGCTGAAATAGGGTCGGCAGCTCAATCGTAGCGCAGCGCCTCAATCGGAATGAGGCGGCTGGCGCGGCGGGCGGGGTAGAAGCCGAAGATCAGGCCGATGGCGGCGGAGAACAGCACCGACAGGATCACCACCTGCGGGGCGACCGTCACCGTCCAGCCGGCAAAGGTCGCGATGGCAAAGCAGAGCGGCAGCGCCAGGGCGATGCCGATGATGCCGCCGAGCACCGACAGCATCGCCGCCTCGGTCAGGAATTGCAGCAAGATGTCGCCGGGGCGGGCGCCGACGGCCATACGCAGGCCGATTTCGCGGGTACGCTCGGTCACCGATACCAGCATGATGTTCATAATGCCGATCCCGCCGACCACCAGCGCCACGCTGGCGATGGAGGACAGCAGCGCGGTCATCACGCCGGTGGTCGCGGTGCTGAGCGCCAGCAGCTCCGACAGGTTTCGCAAATTATAGCTGGCCGCCTCGTCGGGTGCGAGGCGCTGCCGTTCGTGCATCAGCGCGTCAACGTCGCGCTGCACCTGCGCCAGCGCCGACCCGGACGAGGCCTTGATGATGATCTGGTTGACCTCGCCGGGGGCCCGATTGCTTCCCCCCAGCAGCCGCGACTGGGCAGTTTTGAGCGGTACCACCACGACATCATCCTGATCCTGCCCGAGCATATTCTGGCCCTTGGGCGTCAGCACGCCGATTACCGTCAAGGGGATGCGGTTGGCGCGAATTGTCCGGCCAAGCGGCGACGCGCCGGAGAAAAGCTGCTTGGCGACGGTCTGGCCGATAACGGCCACCTTGCCGCCGCCCCGCTGTTCGGAGGCAGTGAAGATGCGGCCATCGGCCAGGCTCCAGTCCCGGGCGATGATGATTTCGGTGGTGGTGCCGATGATCTGGCTCGACCAGTTGGCCCCGTCCGCCACCAGTTGGCCGCCGCCCTGCCGCACCGGTACCGACACCGTGACGCCGGACACCTGCTTGCCGATGGCGAGCGCGTCGCGTTCGGTCAGCGGGGTGCCACCGCCACTGGTTCGCACCGGACCGTTGCGGCCGAAGCCGGGGGTCAGCATCAGAATATTGGTCCCGAGCGCCTTCACCTGCTGGCTGATCTGCTGTTTGGCGCCGGCCCCGATGGACACCATCGTGACGACCGACAGCACGCCGATAATGACGCCGAGCATCGTCAGGATGGAGCGCAGCTTGTGGGCGCGGAGCGAGCCAAGCGCGAGGCGGGTGGCGGCGGTGATCTGCATCAGGCAGCTTCCGCAACAGGCTGGGGCCGCCAGACATTGCTGTTTATCTCGTCCGCAACAATCAGCCCGTCGCGGAACCGGACAATGCGATTGCAGGCTCTCGCCACCTGTTCATCGTGGGTCACAATGATGACCGTTTGCCCGCCAGCGTTCAGATGTTGGAACAGCAGGATGATGCTTTCACCGGTCCGGCTGTCGAGCGCGCCGGTTGGCTCGTCGGCGAGCAGGATGGCGGGTTCATTGACCAACGCCCGGGCGATGGCAACCCGCTGCTGCTGGCCGCCGGACAATTCGGTCGGTAGATGATGCGCCCGGTCGCCGAGGCCGACCCGCGCCAGCCGGTCCCGCGCCACCGCATTGGCATCGCCCTTGAACTGGCGGGCATAGAGCAGCGGCATCGCGACATTGTCGAGGGCCGGCAACCGCGCGAGCAGCTGGAATTGCTGGAACACGAAGCCGACCGCCCGGGACCGCAGATTGGCCAGCGCCTCGCTGTCGGCGGTCTCCAGCGCGACGCCGTCGACACTGATCGACCCGGCGCTCGGCACATCGAGCGCGCCGACCAGGTTCATGAAGGTCGATTTGCCCGATCCGGACGGCCCCATCACCGCGACCATCTCACCGCGCCGGATGGTGAGGGACACGCCGGCCAGGGCGGCGACCACCGTCTCCCCCATCCGGTAGTCCTTTCGGACATCGGTCGCCACGATGATCGGCGGCTGGGTCATTTGGCAGCGTCCTCGTCGGGAACGACCTCCCCGGTGATGACCTTGTCTCCGGCTTTCAGCTGCCCGCCGCGCAGGGCTGCGAACTCCTCGTCACCGGTGCTGATGCGCACAAAGCGCCGCTGCGGCTCGCCCTTGGCATCGAGCACCCAGACTCCACCGGACTTGCCACCATCACCGCCGCGCCCCCGCCCTGCGGGTGGCTGCATCGCCTCAAATCTGATCCGCTGCTCAGGGGTCAGCACGGCTGCGACCTGCGCGCGCATCGCGGCGCGGGCCTTCTGACGAGCGGTGCGATCCGCACCACCGCCGCTGGATTGTTTCATCGACTGTTCGACAATCTCGGTAATGGTTTTGATCTGCTCTGGGGTCGCATTCAGACCCTGTGTCATCCGCTCGACAATCGCCGCCGGGTCGGGCCGACCGAAACGTCTGAACATGCCCGGATTGATACCACCACCAAGCGGATTGCCACCAGCGGCGGCTTGGGCTCCACCATTGGCGCTGGCCTCACCAGCGGGCGTATAACGCAACGCAGCGACCGGGACCTTCACCACATCCCGGACCTCCCCGAGAATGATATTGGCATTGGCGGTCATGCCGGGGAGCAATTTCCCGTCCGGATTCCCCGCCGTGATAATCACGGTGTAGGTGACGACATTCGATGTTTCGATCCCGGCAATGCGAACCTCGCTCACCGACCCTTTGAACGTGTCATCAGGGTAGGCATCGACGGTGAAGTCGACCGACTGGCCCTTTTTCACCCGGCCGATATCGGCCTCGTCCACCGCCGCCTCGACCTGCATCCGCGACAGGTCCTCGGCGATGATGAATAATTTGGGTGCCTGAAGGCTGGCCGCTACGGTTTGACCAAGGTTGATCGACCGGTCGATCACCGTGCCATCGACGGGCGCCCGGATATAGGTTCGGGTCACATCAATACGCGCCTGTGACAAAGCCGCCTGATTCTGCGCCACGGCTGCGCGCGCTGACGCCAGTTGCGCCCGGGCCTGCGCCACCCCGGCCTCCAGTGTCTGGATATTGCGCTTGGTGACAAAGCCATTGGCGACCAGCGCCGATTTTGCCGCATAATCGCGCTGTGCCTCGGTCAGGGCCGCCTGCGCCTGCATAACCTGCGCCGCAGCCCCGGCGGCCAGAGCCGTGTTCTGCGCTTCACGAGCCGCAAAGGTCGACGGGTCGATCCGGGCCAGGATCTGCCCTTTTTTCACCGGCGTGTTGAAGTCGGCAAATAGCTCGGTCACTTGCCCGGACAGCTGCGACCCGACTTCAACCGTATTGACCGCCCGGATTTTGCCGGATGCCGAAATCGACGTGACGATATCGCCGCGTTCGACCGTCGATGTCTTATATTCAATCTTGGGCGCTGGATCCCTAAACAGCAGGAACGCGCCGATCAAGGCAATGACGACCACGCCCCATGCCCAGATGGGGATACGCTTCAATGACATGCTGATCCTCGGGGAAAAGGGGACTCCAACATCGTAATACGCACGAACACCCGATTATCCCCCAAGCGCAAGATAGGCAGCCCATCCGCCCGGTACAACCCGAGCGGATGGGGCAATCGATGCCCTATAGTTTCACCAGCATCTTGCCGGTGTTGCCGCCGCTGAACAGGCCAAGGAAGGCGTTGGCGGCATTGTCGATGCCGTGCTTGACCGTCTCCTCCGACTTGATCTGCCCGGACTGGAGCCACGCCGTCATGTCGGTCAAGAATTGCGGTTTCAGATGCCCGAATTGGATCACGATGAAACCGCGAATGGTCAGGCCCTTGCCGACAATCTGGATCATGTTGCGGGGGCCGGGCGTCGGCTCGGTGTCATTATAGGCGGAAATCATGCCGCATTCGGCAAAGCGGGCCAGCGGACGCGCGGTTTCGATGGCGACTTCCAGATGCTCGCCGCCGACATTATCGAAATAAATATCGATGCCCTTGGGGACGGCGGATTGAACGGCGGATAGCAGGCTGCCGCAGGTCCGGTAGTTGATGGCATGATCGACCCCGACCGACCGGAGCCAGTCACATTTCTCATCCGTTCCGGCAGTGGCAACCACCGTGCAGCCCTTGATCTTGGCAATCTGCGCAACGAGCGAACCGACCGCACCGGCACCGCCCGACACAAACACTGTATCGCCGGGCTTCGGCTGGCCGATTTCGAGCAGGCCGGCATAAGCGGTCAGACCCGGCATCCCGAGCACGCCGAGATAGGATTCGACCGGCACATTGCTGGTGGGAAGTTTTTCGAGCGTACCGCCCGGCGCGACAAAGCCCTCGCGCCAGCCCATCATCGACAGCACCTGATCGCCGGGCTGGAAATTTGCATCGCGCGATTCGACCACGGTACCAACCGCACCGCCCTGCAGCGCCTCCCCGATCTGGAACGGCGGCACATAGCTGGCCCGGTCATACATCCTGCCGCGCATATAGGGATCAACCGACATCCAGCTGTTGCGGACTAGCACCCGCCCCTCGCCGGGGCCGCCGAGATCAACCGATGCAACCTCGAAATCGCTGTCCTTTGGCACGCCGACGGGACGAACCTTCAGACGAACTTCGCGCGATGTGAATCCTGCCATGCCATTTCTCCCAATTCTTCGCTTTCGTGACGTGCCTGCTTAGCCCATATCGGCCCGCCCGCAAGCGGGGTGCAATTGAGAGGGTAGAATGTCAGCCGAAACCGCACAGGACCGCACCGGGCTGCATCCCGGATTGGGGATGGTCGTGCTGCTGGGTGCGATGACGGCCTTCGGCGCGATTTCAATCGATATGTATCTGCCGGCGGTCCCGACCATTGCGACGGCGCTCGGGTCTGACCTCGCAGCGGCCGAGCGAACCGTCGCCGTGTTCTTCCTTGGCATGGGTATTGGCCAGCTGATCTATGGCCCGCTCGCGGATCGCATCGGTCGCCGCCCGCCGTTGCTAGCCGGAGTTTTCCTGTATGTTGTTGCGTCCGTCGCCTGTGCGGTCGCAACCTCGGTTGAATTGCTGACCGTTGCGCGGTTGGCACAGGCACTGGGGGCGTGCGTGGGAATCGTGATTGCCCGGGCCGTGGTGCGGGATCGCTATGACCCGAACGAGACCGCGCGAATCCTGTCATTGCTGATGTTGGTGATGGGATTGGCCCCCATCCTCGCGCCTTTGGCGGGGAGCCTGGTGATGGAAATTGCCGGCTGGCGCGCAATTTTCTGGGTGTTGTCGGCGTTTGGTGCCGCAGTCGGCCTCGCGATATGGTTGACGCTACCCGAAAGCCGGTCCGCGCTGACCGCTGAGACGGCACGCGGCGAGTCGGCGCTGGCGTCCTACCTCGCGATTTTTCGGGACCAGCGGCTGTCTGGCTATTTGCTCACCGGATCGCTGAACGGTGCTTGCATGTTCACCTATATCGTTGGCTCTCCCGGCCTGTTGATCGGTCTGTACGGTATGTCGCCAATGATGTTCGGCTGGGTCTTTGGGGCCAATGCCATCGGGCTGGTCGCGGGAAGCCAGCTCAGCCGTGCGCTGTTGACGCGCTGGTCGTCCGATCAGGTGCTGGCGGTTGCGGGACCATTGGTGCTCGGGTTTGCGGCGTTGCTGCTGGTCAGCGCGCTCACCGGCTGGGGCGGCCTTGCCGGGATATTGGTGCCGCTGTTCCTGATCCTGTCGACCTTTGGCTTCACCGGCTCCAACACCGTGGCAGGCGCGCTCAATCGTGATCCATCCCGCAGCGGTACGGTGTCTGCGGCCTTTGGCGGCTTGTCTGCCGGTGCCGGGGCGCTGGTCGCATCGATTGCCGGGTTGCTGCATGACGGAACGGCGGTGCCGATGGCCGCCGTGATGACGGTTTGTGCGGGAGGAGCGGTTCTGTCGCTGTTCCTGCTGGCGCGGCCCGCGTTATTTTTGCGCGCGGGCGGTTGAACTCTCGGGCACCCGACCCATATCTCGGTCTTGCGGGCCGGGCCCCTCTGACGATCCTTGCGGATCGTGATGTCGGACCGCTTCGGGCTTGGCCCGATCGTGGGTCCGGCTGACTGCGTTCAGACCATCCTTCGCATCGGTCAGGCTCGTGTCCTGCTGTGCGGAGATGATCGTGGACCTACCAATCTGGGCCTGGGTGGCCTTCAATGCCCTTGTACTATTGCTGCTCGCGTTTGACCTTGGCGTCCTCCACCGCAAAGCGCGGGAAATCGGGGTGCGGGAGGCGTTGGCCTTGTCCGGCGGCTATATTGCCATCGCGCTGGCCTTCAACGCCTTCATTTTTTTCCAGTTTGGGGAGCAGCGGGGTCTGGAGTTCCTGACCGGCTATCTCATCGAAAAATCGCTCAGTCTCGACAATGTGTTCGTCATCGCGCTGATTTTCGGGGCTCTGGCGATTCCGCCGCAATATCAGCACCGGGTGCTGTTTTGGGGCATCCTCGGCGCGCTGGTCATGCGGGCGGCCCTGATCTTCGCCGGGTCAGCGCTGATCATGGAGTTCCGCTGGATCGTCTATGTGTTCGGCGCCTTCCTGCTGTTCACCGGCTACCAGATGCTGCGCACCGCCGATCAGAAGCCGGATATCGAGAATAGCTCGGTCCTGCGCTTTGCCCGCAAGCATTTCCGGGTCACTGAAAAACTCGAAGGCGAGAAGTTTCTCGTCAGGCGTGACGGACTGCTGTGGGCAACGCCGTTGATGCTCGCCCTGCTGATGGTAGAGGTCACGGACCTGGTGTTCGCGGTCGATTCAATCCCGGCGATCTTTGCAATCACGACGGATCCGTTCATCGTCTACACCAGCAATGTGTTTGCCATCCTTGGGCTCCGGGCGCTGTATTTTGCCTTGGCTGGCATTCTGCCGCGCTTTGTCTACCTGAAGCACGGCCTGTCGATTGTGCTGATGCTGGTCGGCATCAAGATGCTGCTGGTCGATGTCTGGAAGGTGCCGACGGCGATGGCTCTGGCCGCGACTGTTGGTGTCATCGGCGGCTCCATCCTGCTGTCGATGTGGAAGACGCGCGAGCAACCGGCGGCCTGAATTCGGCGGGTCTCCCTATCCCTTCCGACATTGCGGAATATGTGCGGGGCGGGCTAGCGTTCGCCTCGCACAGCATATTCGGGAGATGGACATGAGCGACCTCGGCGGCAAAACTGCGCTGATCACCGGCGCAGCCTCTGGCATCGGACGGGCAGCGGCGCAGCTGTTCGCGGCGGCAGGTGCCAGCCTCGTGCTGGTTGACCGTGCCGAAGCGGTGGAGGCAACGCGCGACATGGTTCGCGCCGCAGGCGGCAAAGCCGAAGCCGTGGTTGGCGATGTGGCTGACAAGGCGCTGGTCGACCGCTCGGTCGCACTCGCCGTCAGCCAGTTCGGCGGTTTGCATGCGACCTTCGCCAATGCCGGGGTCGGCGGCGGACTGGTGACGCTGCTCGATCAGACGGTGGAGGAATGGGAACAGGTCCTGCGGGTCAATTTGATCGCGGTCTTCCTCGCCGTCCAGGCTTCTGCCCGGGTGATGATCCCGCAGGGCGGCGGGTCCATCGTCCTGACGGCGAGCGTTGCCGGTATCCGGTCGGGCGCGGGCGGCATGGCCTATTCCGCATCCAAGGCAGGTGTCATCAACATGGCAGCGACTGCGGCCAACCAATTGTCAGGGACCGGGGTCCGGGTGAACGCCATCTGCCCCGGCCTGACCGAGACCGGAATGACCCAGGCCTGGTTCGACGGCGCGCGGGCGCGCGGGACCGAGGCGAAGCTTGGGCAGCTCAATCCGCTGAAACGCGCCGCTGGCCCCGATGAACCGGCCCGCGTGGCGTTGTTCCTCGCCAGTGACGCCTCCAGCTATGTCAACGGGCAGTTTCTGGCGGTCGATGGCGGCCTGTCCTCCTCCCATCCCACGGTTCCGGGCAAAATGGCGTGAGCGTGGATCAACGGGCGCCGCTGGCCCGGTTTGACGGGCAGCGACCCGACGCGCCGGACTGGTTCAGAGCGGCGTTGGCCGTCGCCCCGCACCGGCAGTCTATCGAAGTTGCCGGAGCGCAGATTGAATCGCTGAGCTGGGGGGAGCGCGGCAAGCCGGGGTTGCTGTTCCTGCACGGCAACGGTGCGACCGCCGACTGGTGGAGTTTCATCGCGCCGTTTTTTGCCGAGACGCACCGGGTGGCGGCGATGAGCTGGTCGGGCATGGGCGGGTCGGACCACCGCAAGAGCTACTCACTCGACCTGTTTATCGAGGAAGCCTTGACGGTCGCCGAGGCCGAGGGGTTGTTTGACGGCCCCGTAAAACCGGTGATCGTTGCGCACAGCTTTGGTGGGATGTCGCTGATGGCGCTGGCGATGCGCCACGGAGAGCGCCTGCGCGCCGCAATCATGGTCGATACCCCGGTTCGCCCGGCGGGGATGCCCAGAATGGGGCCGCCGCCCAATGCCACCCGCCGCCCGCACCGGGTCTATGAAACCCTGCCCGATGCCCTTGCCCGGTTCCGCCTCGCCCCCGAACAGGGCTGCGCAAATCTCTACATCGCCGACCATATCGCCCGGACATCCTTGAAGGCAGTGGAAGGGGGCTGGAGCTGGAAGTTTGATCCGTTCCTGTGGAGCGACTTCCGGGCTGAAAGCGAAACCGAAATGCTGGGCAAGGCCAAATGCCCCTTTGCCTTGATGTGGGGCGACCGGTCGATGCTGATGCCAGCGCAGGTCACCGATCATATGCGGGGGCTGGCACCAACTGCGCCGGTTGTCATCATTCCGGAGGCCGAACATCATGTGATGATCGATCAGCCGCTGGCGTTCGTCACCGCCCTGCGCGGCCTGCTGGCGGGGTGGCCGTGACGGCGTTTATCTCCATCCCGGCCATGATCCGTGCGACTGCGCGGGCGACCCCGGACCGGCCGGCGCTGGTGCAGGACGGGGTCTGCCACAGCTATGCCGACCTCGATGCCCGGATGGACCGGGTTGCAGCCGCGCTGCACCGGGACGGGGTGGGGGCACAGGCCGTCATTTCGGTCTGCGCCGCGACCTCGCTTGCCTATGCCACGCTGTTCATGGGCGCACTCCGCGCCGGTGTTGCGGTCGCACCGCTCGCCCCCTCCTCCACCGCCGACAGCCTTGCCGACATGGTCGCGGATTCGGGGGCGAAGCTGTTCTTTGTCGACGCCGGGGTTGCCTCCGAAATGGGCGCGGCGCTGGACCGGGTGTCCTGCAAAATTATCCGGCTGGAATCCTTTGAAGACTGGTTGGCACCGGTCGGCAGCCAGCCACCCTCGGTCATCATTGATCCCGCTTGGCCGTTCAACATCATCTATTCATCCGGAACGACCGGGACACCCAAAGGCATTGTCCAAAGCCACGGAATGCGAGCGCGCCACGTCGACCGGGCCGAGGCGTTGGGTTATGGTGAGGCCTCCGTCACCCTGCTGTCGACGCCACTCTATTCCAACACCACGCTGGTCAGCTTCCTGCCCAGCCTTGCCAAGGGCGGGACGGTGGTGTTGATGAAGAAATTCGACGCGACCGAGTATCTCCGCCTCGCCGAGACCGAGCGCGCTACGCACACCATGCTGGTGCCGGTTCAGTATCGCCGCCTGATGGCGCACCCGGATTTTGACACCACTGACCTGTCAGCCTTCCGCATGAAATTCTGCACATCGGCCCCGTTTTCTGCCGCCCTGAAGGCTGATGTGCTGGCGCGCTGGCCCGGCGGACTGGTGGAATATTTCGGGATGACCGAAGGCGGCGGCACCTGCATCCTTGTCGCCCACGAATGGCCGGATAAATTGCACACCGTCGGTCGTCCGGCACCGGGGCACGACATCCGCTTGATCGGAGAGGACGGGGTGCAGGTCGCAACCGGCGAAATTGGGGAGATTGTCGGCCACTCCGAAGCGGTGATGCTCGGCTATCACAACCGTCCGGAACAAACCTCGGCAGCGATCTGGACTGCGCCCGATGGCCGGAAGTTTGTTCGCACCGGTGACGTCGGGCGTTTCGACAGCGACGGGTTCCTGACGCTGATGGACCGCAAGAAGGACATGATCATCTCCGGCGGGTTCAACATCTACCCGTCGGATATCGAAGCCGTAATCGCGCAGCATCCAGATGTCGCCGATGTCGCGGTGGTCGGGGTTCCATCAACCAACTGGGGCGAAACACCGGTGGCGTTCATCGTGTCGCGTGGCGTCTCCGCCGACGAAATCCGGGCCTTTGCCAATGCCAAACTGGGCAAGACCCAGCGATTGGCCGCCGTTGTCCTGCTCGATGAACTGCCCCGCAGCCACATCGGCAAGGTCCTGAAGCGCGAACTGCGTGACGGATTTCAGGGGTCGGTAGCCTAGCATTCCGCCATCCGTCGCGTGGGGGCTGTACAGCCGCGCCATTGCCCGCTTATCGTGCGCCGCATGGGGACCAAGGGGAATGGTCCGGGGACGATTTCAAGGGGAAATGAAAATGGCAGATTCTGCAGCCAGTCCGACATCGGACGGCGCAACCTGGTTCGGGCATCCGCGCCCGCTCGCCCGGCTGTTCACCACCGAGGCGATGGAGCGCTTTGGCTATTACGGCATGCGGGCGCTGCTGACGCTGTATCTCGCCGATCATTTTCTGTTCAACGATACCACGACCACCAGCCTTTATGGTGGCTTTACCGCCCTGGTTTACCTGACGCCGCTGGTCGGCGGGTTGCTCGCAGACCGTTATCTTGGATCAAAACGTTCGGTGAAGTTCGGGGCCATATTGATGGCAGTCGGTTACTTCATCCTGTGCTTTGGCGGCGAAAGTGCCAAGCCATTCGCGACCATCGACGGTCAGCGCTACGAAGTCAGCGTCGACAAATCGACCGACGCCAAGCAGCAATATATCATCGACGGTAACCGCAAGCTTGCCATCAAGGGGAATGAAGATGGCAGCATTACGCTGACCGCCCCTGATGGCAGCGTTGATCGCACCCTCGCCAAAGGCAGTTTTGAACCCGGTGCCGACCGCAACGAATTGTTCACGATGATCATGCTGATCGGACTATCGGCGGTGACGATCGGCAATGGGTTTTTCAAACCCAATATCTCGACCATGGTCGGCTCGCTCTACGAAACCGGTGACCGCCGCCGCGACGCCGGATTCACAATCTTTTACATGGGCATCAACCTGGGCTCGCTCGGTTCCCAGCTCGCCTGCCCGTTCCTTGCCGATGCCTATGGCTGGTGGGCGGGTTTCGGCCTCGCAGCAGCCGGCATGGCGATTTCCTGGGCTCTGATCCAGTTCGCTGGGCCAAAGCTTGCGGGCGTGGGCGACCCACCAGCAAATGATGGCCCGGACCGGTCACTGATGATCTATGCCGGGGCCATTCTGGCGGTGCCGCTGGTGTGGTTCCTGTTCACCAATTTGATGAACGCACCTGCTCCGGTCGCCGGTCAGGGCATCTGGGGCTATATCGTTGGCCTGCCCATTCTTGGTCAGGTGTTGTTCGCGACCTTCCTTACCTCCGTCATCGCCATTCCGATCTGGTCGCTGCGGGTAGGCACCCGGGTCGAATTTGAAATGATGGTCGCGGCCATCGTGCTGATCGTCTTCAACGTGGTGTTCTGGACGCTGTTTGAACAGGCCGGGTCATCCCTGACCCTGTTTGCCGACCGCAACACCGACCTCAGCGTCTTTGGCTGGTTCGACATCACGGCGGGGCAGACGCAGTTTTTTAACGCCTTCTTCATCGTCGTGTTCGCGCCGTTATTCTCCGCAATGTGGCTGGCTTTGGCCAGGCGCGGCTGGGAACCCGGCATCCCGGTGAAGTTCGGGATTGCGCTGATGGGGGTCGGCGCAGGCTTCCTGTTCCTCGTTTGGGGAACGCAGTTTGTCGGGCCGGACTACCGCGTCGGCATCTGGTGGCTGGCGGGCCTGTATCTGCTGCATTCGCTGGCAGAGCTGTGCATCTCCCCGGTCGGCCTCAGCATGATCACCAAATTGTCCATTGCCCGGATTGTCGGGATGATGATGGGCGTCTGGTTCCTGTCGATCAGCTGCGCGCAATATGTCGCCGGTGTCGTTGCGCAGGTGGCGAGTGTCGAGACGGTCGGCGGACAGGTCACCAACCTGAAAGTCAGCCTCGACACCTATGCCGGGGTGTTCACCAACATCGGCCTGATCTCGGCGGGCATCGGTGTTGTCCTGCTGCTGATCTCGCCGCTGATCAAAAAATGGATGCATGGAGTTGATTGATGCGTAGCCTTCTCACCATAGCCGCGCTGCTGGCGACGGCGGCCTGTGCGACCACCGGGACCAAGACGGCGGAATCAAAAGGCCCGCCGCCGCCGGTAATCACTATTCCGGATGATCCCTATCCGTCGACCTACAAACCCTATGGCAGCGTGCCGACGCTGCTGCAGAACGCCACGATCTATGACGGGCGCGGCGGGCGGATCGATGGCGGCATGGTGCTGTTGCAGGACGGCAAGGTCGCAGCGATTGGCAAGGCTGTCACCGCACCGGCGGGGGCCACTGTCATTGATGCGACCGGCAAATGGGTGACACCCGGCATCATCGACATCCACAGTCACCTGGGCGATTACCCGTCCCCCGGGGTGCAGGCCAATTCCGACGGCAATGAAGTGACCGGCCCGGTGCGGTCGGAGGTTCAGGCCGAACATTCGATCTGGCCGCAGGACCCGGGCTTTAGCCGCGCACTCGCCAATGGCGGCATCACGGCGCTGCACATCCTGCCCGGTTCGGCCAATTTGTTCGGCGGGCGAGGCACTACCCTTAAGAATGTCGAAGCGCGCTCGATGCAGGGGATGAAATTCCCCGGCGCACCCTACAGCCTCAAAATGGCCTGCGGGGAGAACCCGAAGCGCGTCTATGGCAGCCGCAATCAGGCTCCGGGCAGCCGGATGGGCAATATGGCGGTCAACCGCCAGACCTGGGCCAAGGCAGTCGAATATCGCCGCAAATGGAATGAATACCGGGCGAAGGTGGACAAGGGTGCCGCCAAGCCCGGCGATGCCCCGTCGCGGGACCTGCAGATGGAGACATTGGCGCTGGTGCTCGACGGCAAAATCCTGGTGCAGAACCACTGCTACCGTGCGGACGAGATGGTCAATGTCATCGATATGTCGAAGGAATTTGGCTATAAGGTCAGCACCTTCCACCATGCGGTCGAATCCTACAAGATCGCTGACCTGCTGAAGGAAAACGATATTTGCTCGGCAATGTGGGCCGACTGGTATGGCTTCAAGATGGAGTCGAACGACGGCATCCGGGAGAATCTGCCGTTCGTCCACGCCGCCGGGGGCTGCGCCATCACCCATTCGGATGATGCCGACGGCATCCAGCGGCTCAATCAGGAAACCGCCAAGGCGATGGCCGATGGCAACCGGGTCGGGCTTGGCATCACGCCAGAGGTCGCCTGGACCTGGCTCAGCTACAACCCGGCCAAGGGCCTCGGCATTGCCGACAAGACCGGCAGTCTGGAGGTTGGCAAGATGGCCGATGTGGTGCTGTGGAACGGCGATCCGATGAGCGTTTACACCCGGCCGGAGAAAGTCTGGATCGACGGTGCAATGATGTTTGATGCCATCACCGGCCTGCGGCCCGTCAGTGATTTCGAGCTGGGTCAGCCCGGCGAGGGAGATGTGAAGTGAAGCTGATCCATACGCTCCTCGCCGCAGCGGCGTTCACAGCTGTGCCGGTTGCAGCCCAAACCATCGCCATCACCAATGGCAAGGTGGCAACCGTCGCCGCTGCCGATCCGGTTGACGGCGGCACCGTCGTCATCCGGGATGGCCGCATCACCGCCGTTGGCCGGGGTGTCGCGGTTCCTGCTGGCGCAACGGTCATCGACGCCGGTGGCAAATGGGTGACCCCCGGCATCATCGCCGGCTTCTCCCGGCTCGGCATCGTGGAAATCGACGCGGTTGACCAAACCGATGACAGCAGTGCCGACAAGTCGCCCTTCTCGGCGGCGCTCGATGTGGCGTCATCGGTCAATCCACGCTCGGTGAACATCCCGATCAACCGGATCGAAGGGCTGACCCGCGCTGTGGTGGCCCCGTCGGCTGGCGAGGCGATTTTTGCTGGCCAAGGGACCATCATCGGACTTGGCGGCGGCGATGACACCGTCATGCGCGCCCGGGCCTTCCAGTTCATCGAACTTGGGGAGCGCGGGGCCAATCTGGCCGGCGGATCGCGCGGTGCGGCCTTCCTCAATTTCCGCAATGGCCTGCACGAGGCGGAGGATTTTGCCCGCAACCCCAAGGGCTATGAAGGTGGCAAGGACCGCGATGCGATCCTGACCCGGCTTGATGCGGCAGCGCTGGTGCCGGTGGTGCAGGGGCGTGTCCCCGCGATCATCCATGTCGAACGGGCGAGCGACATCACCGCATTGCTCGACCTGCGCCGCGAATTTCCGGCGATGAAGCTGATCATCGTCGGCGGCGCAGAAGGGTGGATGGTCGCCGACAAGCTGGCGGCAGCGCGCGTACCCGTCATCGCCACAGCCACGCAGAATCTGCCCGGCCGGTTTGAAATGCTGGCGGCGACCGAATCGAATGTCGGCCGTCTGGTGGCCGCTGGTGTCACCGTCGCGCTCGGCATGATCGACGATAATGACACAAGGCAGGTCCGCCTGTTGCCGCAGCATGCCGGAAATCTGGTGGCGATGGCGAAGCTTCCGGGCGCGGTCGGGCTGACCCATGCGCAGGCTCTGGCCAGCATAACCAGCGCACCGGCCAAAATCTTCGGCATGACCGATCTCGGTACGCTGGAGGCCGGCAAGCGGGCCGATGTGGTGATCTGGGACGGCGACCCGCTCGAACTGTCGAGTGCGCCCGTCGCGGTTTATATCGACGGAAAACCGGTTCCGCTGACGTCCCGGCAAACCCAGTTGCGCGACCGGTATCTGCGTCTCAATCCCGAAGGCATGCCATATCAATATAAGAGGTAGGACCGATGGAGCAGCTCGCATTGGCGTTGGTGGCGTTTGTTGGCAGTCACGAGTTGCTGTCCCATCCGCTCCGCAAAACCGTCACCGACCGGATTGGTGAAAAGGCGTTCCAGGGGCTGTATTCGCTGGTCGCGCTCGGCACATTTGCGTGGGTGGTGATGGCCTTCCGCGCTGCGCCGGTCGAGATGCTGTGGGTTGCGCCGGACTGGGTATGGACAGCTGGCAGTCTGGTGATGCTCGCCGCCTCCATCCTGTTCGCCGGGGCGTTTATCGCGCCAAATCCGTCGCTCAATATGATGGGCGGGGTACTGGCCAAAAACCCGCTGCCGCAGGGGGTGATGCGGATCACCCGTCACCCGATGCTGTGGTCGTTCGGACTTTGGGCTGTGGTCCATGCCGCTGTTGCGGGGACGGCCGCAGTGCTGCTGCTGTCCGCCGGGATGGGGTTCCTGTCGTTGTTCGGAGCGAGAATGCTCGACGGCAAGAAACAGCGGCAGCTGGGGGCCGGTTGGGTGGCCTTTGAAGCGGCCACAGCCTTCGTGCCGTTCGGACGCGGCTTTGCCCTTCCAGGCTGGAAGGCGACGGTGGGCGGCGTCCTCGTCTTTCTCGCCGCGACCTGGCTGCACCCCCGGCTTGGCGCGCCCGTCGTTGGAATTTGGGAGTATCTATGACGCGCGTGTGGATTACCGGCGCATCGTCCGGGATCGGCGAAGGACTTGCCGTCGCTTGGGCCGCACAGGGGGCCGAGGTTATCCTGTCGGGTCGCCGCCGTGACGCGCTGGAGGCCGTTGCGGACCGGTGCCCGGGCTCAAGCATACTGCCGTTCGAGGCAACTGATCTTGAGGCTCTGCCAGCACTGGTTGCCGAGGTTGGCCATGTCGATATCCTGGTCAACAACGCCGGAATTTCGCAGCGCAGTCTGGCGATCAACACCGACTTTGACGTTTATCGCCGGATCATGGAGGTGGATTTCTTCGCGCCGCTCCGCCTGACGCAACTGGTCCTGCCGCAGATGGTGGCGCGGGGCTCAGGACATATGATTGCGATCAGTTCGCTGGCCGGCAAGTTCGGTTCACCACTGCGCTCCGGCTATTGCGCCGCCAAACACGCCCTGATCGGCTATTCCGACGCCCTGCGGGCTGAAGTGGCGCGGCACGGCATTCGGGTCACGGTGGTGACACCCGGGTTTGTGCGGACGGAGATTGCCGCTCACGCGCTCAAGGGCGACGGCCAGGAGAATGGCCGGGACGTTGCCGACCCGGTTGATCAGGGCATTTCCATCGAAGAGGCGGCGCAACAGATATTCGACGGCATTGCCGCTGGTCAGCGTGAAATTTCGGTTGGCCGGGCCGGTGCCCCCGAAATGATGCTCGCCGATGTCAAACGCCAGAACCCCGACGCCATCTTCGACCTGATGGCGAACGCGGCGAAGAATCTGTAGCCGCCCTTACTCGTATTCCGCACCAAGATTGGTGTTGCGGGGCGGCTGGGCTGCGGTGAGGCGCAGGGCTTCTGCCGACTGGGCCAGCGAGCCGATTTCGTCCGGGGCATCTTCATCGGCAACCACGACGCGCTGCATGGAGGCGACCATGGTCTCCTGAAGCTCGGCGGGCTTCACCAGCTGTTCGGCAATCTCCCGCAGCGCGACCACAGGATTTTTATCCCGATCGCGGTCGAGTAGCAGTTCGGCACCACCGGAAATCTGCCGCGCGCGCTGGCCAGCCATCAAGACCAGCTCAAAACGGTTGGGAATCTTGTCGACGCAATCTTCGACTGTAACGCGCGCCATGGCATGCTCCGGCAAGAAACGGTGTTCGGGAAAGCGCGGGCGTTAATCGCCAGCACGGCTCAAGTCAAGAAAATCGGTAGTGTCAGGCGGTTTTGCGCACCGGCATCATCGAGCCGTCGGGCAGTTGGACAACATCATGGTCGCGGTGACGCGCCACGATCGGGGCTTGCACCTCTTCGCGGGTGACGCAGCCAGTGCCGTAATTCTGCTGGCGAAAGGTAACGGTGCGATATTCGGGCGTTTCGGCCATTGCGGGCGCTCCTTGATTCGGTTCGACCCCCCGGCCGTCTAAGATAGGCTAGCGGCGGAAATTCCCGCGCCGCGCGTTCATCGGGGCAAGGCCACCGATTTTCTCGCGGAATACGATCCGGCCCTTGTCGAGATCATAGGGCGTCATCTCAACCTGCACCCGGTCGCCAACGATGGAGCGGATGCGATTCTTGCGCATCTTGCCAGCCGTGTAGGCGATGATCTCATGCTCATTCTCAAGGCGAACGCGAAAGCGGCCGTCCGGCAGGATCTCCGCGATCACGCCGTCGAAACGGAGGGCTTCCTCTTTCGCCATTCAGTCGTCCTTCGTCCGTTCATCCAATGCCGCGTAGTTCCGAATAGCAGCAGCCGGGCGGTTGAGGCGAGGCGCGAAAGTCGAAGGCACGGCGCGAGCGCACCCCGGACGGGGTGGCATCGGCTGCGCTCATATGGCGATGAAGTGGCGAATTGGCAAGCGTGATGGCGGCTTTGGTGATAGCGGCGGGCGATGCTCCGCGACCGCACCCTGTTCACCGATGCCCATATCATCATTCTCGACAAGCCGGCCGGGCTTGCCGTCCACCCCGGGCCAAGCACCGCCCATAGCGTGGAATATCATCTGGAGAGCCTGCGACTAGGGTTTCAGCGCCTGCCGCATCCGGCGCACCGGCTGGACCGCGACACCTCGGGCTGTCTGGTGCTGGGGCGGCACCCCAAGGCGGTGAAGCGGCTGAGCGGCCTGTTCGAATCGGGGGCAGTTGCCAAAACCTATTGGGCCGTGGTCGCGCCGGAGCCGGTTGGCGATGAAGGTGTCATCAATGCGCCGCTGCTGAAGGTGTCGACCAAGGCCGATGGCTGGCGGATCATCGTGCACCCGAAAGGCAAGCCCGCGCTGACCCGCTGGCGGGTGCTGGAACGTCAGGGTGGCCGGGCGCTGGTCGAGTTCAAGCCGGAAACCGGGCGCACCCATCAGGTCCGCGTCCATGCCGCAACGCTTGGCGGTGCCATTCTCGGGGACCCGGTTTACGGCGACGGGGTCGGGCCGATGCAGCTGCACGCCCGCGCAATCAGCATTCCCTACCGCGAGGGCGCAGACCCGATTACCGCAACCGCAGAGGTGCCACCCCACATGGCCGCACTCGGGTTCGAGGTAGCACTCAGGGCCTAGCGATCCCCAACCCCGCTCATCCCGAGCGAAGTCGAGGGACGCAGGCCGCTCGCCACAGGGTTCGTGCGTCGCTCGGGATGAGCGGGACTTGTGGGCGCTTCAACAATCGCGGCAGAGCGTCTAGGCTCGCACAATGACCGACAACAGCCACCGCTATGTCACCCACCTCGAATGGACCGGCAATCGGGGTAACGGCACCAGCGGCTACCGCGACTATGGCCGGGATCATGTCCACCGCGCGCCCGGCAAGCCCGACATTCCCGGATCGTCCGACGCCAGTTTCCGGGGTGACGCGGCGCGCTGGAACCCGGAGGATTTGCTGGTCGCCTCGCTCAGCGCCTGCCACCAGCTTTGGTATCTGCACCTGTGCAGCGTCGGCGGCATCATCGTCACTGCCTATACCGACCAGGCCGAGGGCAGCATGACGGTCGGCCCCGATGGCGGCGGGGAGTTCACCTCGGTGATGCTGCGCCCCCATGTCACCATCTCAACCGGAGACCCCGCAAAGGCCCGCGAGTTGCACCACGAAGCACACCGGCTGTGCTTCATCGCCCGCTCGGTCAATTTCCCGGTGAACTGCGAGCCGACAATCGAGGTGACAGCATGAGCGAATGGAGTTGGAACCCCGATCCCGCGACCGGCATCACCAACCGCTGGGTCGAGGCGAACGGGATGCGTTTCGAGGTCGCGGAGGCCGGGACCGGCGACCGGCTGGCGCTGCTGCTGCACGGCTGGCCCGAACTCAACTTCTCGTGGCGGCACCAGATGCCGCTGCTGGCGTCAATGGGCTACCGTGTCTGGGCCCCCAACCAGCGCGGCTATGGCGCGTCGAGCCGGCCGGAGGGGGTCGCGGCCTATTCGGTCGATAATCTCGTTGCCGATGCCGCCGCGCTGATCGATGCCAGCGGCGCCAAAGAGGTCACGCTGATCGGCCATGACTGGGGAGCCGCCGTTGCCTGGTTCTTCGCGATCCGGCAGGCGCGGCCACTGGCGAAGCTGGTGATCATGAACGTCCCGCACCCGGCCTGCATGGCCCGCGAACTGCGGTTCCGGCGGCAGTTGTTGAAAAGCTGGTACATCTTCTTCTTCCAAATCCCCCGCCTGCCCGAATGGCTGCTGACCCGCGACGATGCCGCCGCCATCCGCCGCGCTTTCCGAGGCAGCGCCGTCAACAAGGCCCGCTTCCCCCGCGCCGATCTGGAGGTTTACGCAAAATCCGCCCAGCGCCCCGGCGCGATGACTGCAATGCTCAACTGGTACCGCGCCGCGTTCCGGGGCGGCGTCGTGAAGGCCGACTATCCGGTCATTGAAGTGCCGGCGCTGCTGATCTGGGGCGAGCAGGATATCGCCCTCGACGTCGCCACGCTGGACGGCACCGACGCCTTCGTGCGCAAACTGACGGTAAGGCGACTGCCGGATGCGAGCCACTGGGTGCAGCAGGATGTGCCGGATGAGGTGAACGGGATTTTAGCGGAGTGGTTGAGGCTGGCCTGAGAAGCTGCGGTCGGCCATCGACCCAATTGCGGACGTTCCAGAGATGTTAGACAACTATTACATGCCTCTTTGTCCAAACGCACTGCTAGTGATCGCTCGTATCGCGCTAATTAGCATCAGCTCAATGACACTTTATGGGTGTAGTTTCTCGTATCCCATCGACGTTCGCTTTTTGAATGGGAAGGTGGTCTTCGATGCCGCAAGGCACAGTTCGGGATGCCTTAGCAGTCTTGAAGTTACCAGCGAGACCGGCCAATCGATGTGGAAGTTCGAAGGGCCTCTTCGCTTTACCGACTGCCGAAGTGAATTTCCTCTGGTTTATGGACATGTCCCATCTGGCACGAACTCTGCTGGTCCGGCGAAACACCTGAAGCCAAATGTCAAATATTACATCTACGCCTCCGACGGCGACACCTACTACGGGAGCTTTCAGATCAAGCTCGCGATGACAGTTGACAGCGATCCCCAAGGAGGTCGCAATGGTCCCTTCTTCAACGGCAGTTTTCCAAGGATGAAGAACCCGATTTCGAACGGCCGCTAACCACCCAGCACAGTTATGCCGGTGCGCTCTTCGCCTTAACCCCATTCCTTACCAAAGCGGTCACCGTTGTGGGCCATTCAGGAAGCTGAACATATACCCGCCGCAGCACTCAAAACAGCGATCGCCTTCTGGCCCTCTTGATGCGGAAATTCCTGTTTGACGGCGAGCGGGTGCGCGCCGACATTGTGCCGATGAAAACTGCGCTCCTCCCGCTATCGCTTCTCCTCCTCGCCGCCGCGCCCAAACCGCTTGGCACGCAGGGGGTGCTTGACGCCACCCAAGCCAGCGACTGGCGGCAACTCGACCCCGAGAACACACTCTACATGGAAACCCCGACCGGGCGGGTGATCATCGAGCTTGCCCCCGACTTTGCGCCCAACCATGCCGCGAACATCCGCACATTGGCGCGCGAGCGTTGGTTTGACGGGGTGTCGATCAACCGGGTGCAGGAAAATTACGTCACCCAGTGGGGCGATGCGACAGAGAAAAAGCCGATGGGGTCGGCCAAGGCGGCGCTGGCTGGAGAAATCACCCGCAGCCTGAAAGGCTTGTCGCTGGCCCGTCTGCCTAGCCGCGATACCTACGCGCCAATCTCCGGGTTTGCTGGCGGATTTCCGGTTGCAGCAAGCGGCGGCAAGGCGTGGCTGGCGCATTGCTACGGCATGGTGGGGTCCGGGCGCGGGGACGGGGTCGACAGCGGCTCCGGCGCGGAACTTTACGCCGTGATTGGGCAGGCAGCGCGCCATCTCGACCGCAATATCACCGTGGTCGGGCGGGTCATTCAGGGCATGGAGAATCTGACCGCCCTGCCACGCGGCACCGGTGCGCTCGGTTTCTACGAAAAGGAGTCCGAACGGGTGCCGATCAAATCCGTCCGCCTCGCCGCCGATGTGCCGGAAGGCGATCGGACCCGGATCGAATTGCTCCGTACCGACACCCCGGCGTGGAAGGCCTATGTCGATGTTCGGTCCCACCGCACCCGCGACGGCTTTTTCGTCGTCGATGCCGGTGCCATTGACCTGTGCAATATACGGGTGCCCGTCCGTCCCCTGAAAGCGCCATAAGCTTCCCGTCATCCAACGGGAGCAAGAGCCATGGCCGAAGCCTATATCGTTGCAGCAGCACGGACCGCAGGCGGTCGCAAGGGCGGGCGGCTGAAGGACTGGCATCCCGCCGACCTCGCCGCCGCCGTGCTCGATTCGCTGGTGGAGCGCACCGGTGCTGACCCGGCTTTGATCGACGATGTGGTGATGGGCTGCGTCAGTCAGGTTGGCGAGCAGTCTGGCAATGTGGCGCGCAATGCCGTGCTGGCATCGAAGCTGCCCGAAAGCGTGCCCGCCACGTCGGTTGACCGGCAGTGCGGCTCCTCCCAACAGGCGCTGCAATTTGCGGCGCAGGCGGTGATGTCGGGGATGCAGGATGTGGTGATTGCCGCAGGCGTCGAATCGATGACCCGGGTGCCGATGGGCATGTCGGCGCGCCTCCCCTACGAACATGGGTTCGGCAAGGCGATGAGTCCGCAGATGCAGGCCCGCTATCCCGGCATTTCGTTCAATCAGTTCGTCGGTGCCGAAATGCTGGCGAAGAAATATGACCTGTCAAAGGACGAACTGGACACCTTTGGCTATGAAAGCCAGCGTCGGGCCGGGGCGGCGACGCAGGCCGGGGCGTTCCGGACCGAGATCGTGCCGGTGTCGGTCACGACGGCGGATGGGGCCACCGAGCTGCACACTACCGATGAAGGCATCCGCTTTGACGCGAGCCTTGAGGGCATCCGCAGCGTCCGCCTGATCAGCGAGACCGGACGGCTGACGGCGGCAACCTCCTCGCAAATCTGTGACGGCGCGTCGGGCGTCATGGTGGTCAGCGAACGTGGATTGAAGGCGCTGGGCGTCGCGCCGCTGGCCCGCATCCATCACATGAGTGTGCTTGGTGAGGACCCGGTGATCATGCTGGAGGCCCCGATCAACGCCACCCGCCGCGCGCTGGCCAAGGCCGGGATGCGCATCGAAGATATCGACCTGTATGAAGTGAACGAGGCCTTTGCGAGTGTGCCCAAGGCGTGGCTGAAAGAGCTGGGTGCCGACCCGGACCGACTGAACGTCAACGGCGGGGCGATCGCGCTCGGTCATCCGCTCGGCGCGTCTGGCACCAAGCTGATGGCGACGCTGATCAATGCCCTGACCTCGCGCGGCAAACGCTATGGCCTGCAGACGATGTGCGAAGGCGGCGGCCTCGCTAACGTCACGATCATCGAGAGGCTCTAGCCATGGCGTACAAGACCATCCTCTATGATGTCGCCGACGGCATCCTGACCATCACCCTCAACCGGCCCGACAAGCTCAACGCCTTCACCGGCGTGATGGCGTTGGAACTGATTGACGCCTTCGACCGTTCAGATGCCGATGATGCAGTCCGCGCGGTGGTCGTCACCGGTTCGGGCCGCGCCTTTTGCGCCGGAGCCGATCTGTCCGCTGGCGCGGCGACCTTCGATTATGACAAACGGGATGACCGGCCGGACAAGGCTGCGGGCGGAACCCCGATCCGCGCCGACGGCAGTGTTGACTATACCCATCCCAATGTCCGCGACAGCGGCGGAAAGGTGACGCTGCGCATCTTTGAAAGCCTGAAGCCGGTGATCGCGGCGGTGAATGGTCCGGCGGTCGGCATCGGTGTGACCATGCAGCTGGCGATGGATATGCGGCTGGCCAGCGATACCGCCCGCTTTGGCTTTGTGTTTGCGCGCCGGGGCATCGTGCCGGAAGCCGCGTCCAGCTGGTTCCTGCCAAAGCTGGTCGGCATCAGCCAGGCGCTGGAATGGTGCTATTCCGGTCGTATTTTTGGCGCCGAGGAAGCAAAGGCGGGTGGACTGGTCCGCTCGACGCACGCGCCCGACGATCTGCTGCCCGCCGCCTATGCGCTGGCCCGGGAAATTGCCGACAATACCGCGCCAGTGTCGATTGCCCTGACCCGGCAGATGCTGTGGCGGATGGCGGGGGCCGATCATCCCATGGCGGCGCACCGGATCGACAGTCGGGCCATCTATTCGCGGGGCCGCACGGCGGATGCCAAGGAAGGTGTGATGTCCTTCCTCGAAAAGCGGCCGGCCGACTACCCGAACAGGGTGTCGACCGACATGCCCGACTTTTTCCCCTGGTGGGACGAACCGCGCTACACGTAAAGCGCCACGAAGGTCGCAAACCCGGCGAGCAGCAGCGGCAGGGTGACGATCTGGGCGATGGCTGAACTGCCGTCCAGATGACCGCTGCCGGTCATGATGCCGTGGCGCATGAAGGCGTCCCATCCTGCATTCGGGTTCCGGTCGCCGGTTTCGACTCTGGCGAACACCCGCGCCACCCCGAAGTACATCGCGCCGTAGGCGACGAAGACCGCAAAGGCGAGCGGCATGCCGTAGCCGTCGCCAAAGGCCACGGCCAGCATCGCCAGGAACCAGGCAAAGCTGCCGATGTAGATTGCCCAGATGCCGCCCGGCAGCTGGAAGGAGCGCAGACCGGGACGGAAGGCGGGATTGTGGGTCGGTGTCGCCCCTTTCGTGAACATTTCCCGATTGAAAAGTGCTTCCTTGGACATGTGCAGCCTCCTGTGGTTGACCACGGAGTCGCATGATCGCGCCGACGATACTTTGATCTGGGTCAAACTTCGGTGGCGGCACCGCATTTCGGCGGGTAAGTGATAGACCATGTCAGCCAGCTGCTCCGATTGCGCCGTCCGGGACCGAGCGCTCTGTTCAGCCCTGTCAGCTGACGAAGTCGACGCACTGGGGCGGCTGAGCCGCAGGCGTCACCTCGCGGCTGGGTCGACGCTGGTGTGGGAAGGCGATGACAATGCCATCTGCGGCAATCTGATCTCAGGGGTGCTGCGGGTCGACTCCTCGACGGTGGAGGGCCAAACCCAGACCGTTGCCATCCTGTATCCAGCTGACTTTGTCGGGCGGCCCTATGCGACCGACGTCGGACAGACGATCACCGCGCTGACCGATGCCGAAATGTGCATATTTACGCGACCGGTGTTTGAACAGGCGCTGGCATCCTTTGCGGGTCTTGAAAATCAGCTGTTGCGGCGGACGCTCCAAAGTCTGGACGAATCGCGCGCCGCCCAGCTGCGCCTTGGGCGCAAGTCGGCACCTGCCCGGGTCGCGGATTTCCTGCTGGATACCGCAAAACGCATGGCGGCGGGCGACTGTCGCGCCGCCGGGATCATCCACCGCTTCGACCTGCCGCTGACCCGGGGCGAAATCGCCGATGTCCTCGGCCTCACCATCGAAACCGTCAGCCGCCAGTTCACCAAATTGGCCAGTGCCGACTTCATCGAGCTCGACGGCCGCCGCGGCATCATCATCCGCGACCCGGCCCGCTTGGTCGAAGCAGCAGAGGGCTAGGCCGCCGCTTCCCGCGCCTGCGCCCTGCCGAGCCAGGCTTTCAGTTTCGGGCAATCTTCGGGGATAGGGATACCGATGAAAGTGCCGAACTCGACCGAGGTTTGCAGCAGGATGTCCGCAATGCTGTAGTCACCGGCCAGCCATCCGTCGCCCATCTGGCCGTCAAACCAGCGCATCACGTCACTGGCCCGCGCTCGGTTCGATTCGCCAAATTCGGTGAACTGCGTGTGCAGCTTTGACGTCAGCGGATGAGCATGCAGCCAGAACAGACCCAGCGGGGTCATCAGCATCAGCTCGACCCTGCGGCTCCAGATTTCGATCTGCGCCACCTCTACCGGTGTCCGGCCAAACAGGGGTCGCTCGGGATGCAAGGCTTCCAGATAGCGGCAGATCGCAACGCTCTCGCTCAGCAAGGTGCCATCGTCGAGTTCCAATGCCGGGATTTTCCCCAGCGGGTGCTTGGCCAGAAACGCCTCCGCCTTATGTTCCCGCTTGAACAGGGTGAAGGCGGTGGTCGGGAGCTCGATCGCTTTCTCCTTCAGGAAAATCTCAACCCGGCGCGGGTTTGGCGCGCCCTTCTCGACCGAGGTGTAGAACATCATAAATTGAGCTCCGTTTTCTGGGCGGCTTTGGCGCGGGCAAAGGCAGGCCGCGCTTTGCAGCGGGCCCAATAGGCAAGGATTTCGGGTGAAAAATTCGCATCCAGTTTCAGGCTGCTCGCCAGCAGCAGCGCATAGCCCACTGAGATGTCGGCAGCGGTGAACCGGTCTGCCACCAACCACTCCCGCCCGTCGGCAAGGGCGCGCCCAACCCCTTCGGCGAGGCGAACATCGAACCAGCGGGCATAGTCCGCCGCTGCCTGCGGCAAGCGCCGCTCCTCCCGCTCAAGACGGCTGTAGCGCAGAGTGATGGTCTGCGGGAAAGTCAGGGTCGCTTCGCCGTGGTGCAGCCAGTTCAGCCACGCGCCATAGGCCGGATCGCCGGGTTCGACCGACAGCGGAGTCGGGCCGTACCGCGTCGCCAGATATTGGGCGATCGCCGACGATTCGGTCATCCGGGTCGCGCCATCCACCAGCAGCGGGATCGTTCCCAGTGGATTCTCCGCCAGATAGTCCGGTTGCTGCCAACGCGGCGGGAAGGGCAGCAGCTTCAGTTCATAGGGCAGCCCAAGCTCCTCCAGTGCCCAAAGGCAGCGAAAGGACCGCGCATCTACACAGTGGTACAGGATCAACATGGGTCCGTTGTCGGCTGATATTGCGACCCCGTCATCCTGACGAAAATCAGCGCGCCGCCGCCAGTTTCCCGTTGGCATAGGCCTGCGTCCCCGTTGTGATCACCACATCCTCCAGCAGGATATCGGTGATCTCAAGGTCAGGCAGCTCCTGCAGCGCGGCGTAGAGCGGCGCGAAATCGGTCTCCAGCGTCTGGCGCAGCAAATCCTCGAAACTGTCGATGACGAAATAGGCCTGTTGATAATCGTCGATCCGGTATTTGGTCCGCATCACTCTTAGCAGATCAAAGCCCAGCCGGTTCGGCGATGGATCGTCCAGCGCGAACTGGCTCTCGCCAAAACTCGACACAATGCCCGACCCATAAAGCCGCAAATCGCTGCCTTCCCGGATCAAGCCAAATTCCACCGTGTACCAATAAAGCCGCGCCAATTTGTGGATCGCGCCAAACTGCATAGATCGACGCCCGCCCTCACCATAGGCCTGCATGTAATCGGCAAACACCGGGTGGGCGAGCAGCGGGACGTGCCCGAACACGTCATGGAAAATATCGGGTTCCTGAAGGTAATCCAGCTGTGAGGCGTCCCGGATGAAGCGCCCGGCGACGAACCGCCGGTTGGCCAGATGTTCAAAGAATATCTCGTCCGGCACCAACCCTGGCACCGCCACCACGGTCCAGCCGGTGGCCTTCATCAACCGCTCGTTCAATTCGGCAAAATCCGGAATGCCGGGCTTTGACAGCCGCAGCACATCCAGCCCATCCAGAAACGGCTGCGCCACCCGCCCGGGCAGCAACGCCGCCTGCCGCGCGAACAGCGTGTCCCAAACGCCGTGCTCGGCCGCGGTATACCGACCCCAGTCCTGCGGGATCGTCCAGTCTGTGGATGGCTGTGGTATATCCATGCCCCTGTTATAACCCACAGCGCGACTTCACCGCCAGAGCGCGGCAATGATCATCGGCAAACCATCGGGAGAGTGACATGATTGGCGTCGTAGCAACCTTGAAGTGCCAGCCCGGCAAAGGCGGCGAACTCGAAGCCGCCTTCGGCACGCTGGCCGCACAAGTCCGGGCGAACGAGCCGGGCAATATCTATTACACCCTCTGCAAAAGCCGGACCGAGGCGGACACGTATAAAGTGCTGGAACTTTATGCGTCAGAGGAAGCCCTCAAAGCCCACGGCTCCAGCGATCACTTCCGCGCCGCCGGACCGAGCTTGGGCGCGGTGTTGGCAGGGCGGCCCGAGGTTGAATATTTGGATGCGTTTTAGAGGCGGGGCGGCTTAGGCGCGGAATGTCCTATTCTGGGTGGTCAGCGGACTGGCCGCTTCTGGCGCGCGGATGGTGGTAAGCTGCTATCCGCTGTGGCATTCCAACGGCATGAGCGAACATACGACAATCCTATGGAGGCCAGTTGGCCCAAAGGAGCTTGAACTCATCGAGCAATCCGGGATGAAGGCTTT
>CALRKY020000012.1:0-82584 GCA_943368345.1 Synechococcus sp. UW140
GCCGAACGCCGGCAAATCAACACTGGTCAACGCCCTTGTCGGCCAGAAGGTCGCCATCGTCAGCCCGAAGGTGCAAACTACCCGGGCGCGCCTGATGGGGATTGCCATCGAGAGTCAAACCCAATTGCTGCTGGTCGACACCCCCGGCATTTTCCGGCCGCGCCGCCGTCTGGACCGGGCGATGGTGCAAGCCGCGTGGGAAGGCGCCAGCGGTGCCGATCTGGTCGTGCTGGTTATCGACGCCAAAGTCTCGATGAGCGAGGACACGATGGCGATTCTGGAGGCCTTGAAGACCCGTGAAGAACCCAAGATGCTGGTGCTCAACAAGGTCGACATCACGGCCAAATCGCGGCTTCTGGGGCTCGCCGAAGAAGCCAACAGCCGAGTCCCATTTGTGGAGACATTCATGGTCTCAGCAAAATCAGGGGATGGGGTTGCCGACCTGAAGGCGACACTGGCAACCGCATTGCCCGATGGGCCTTGGCATTTTCCAGCCGATCAGGTCTCCAACGTCACCACCCGGCTGCTTGCGTCCGAAATCACCCGGGAGCAGCTGTTCCTGCAGCTCCACGAGGAACTGCCCTATGCCTCGATGGTCGAGACCGAGAAATGGGAGGACCGCAAGGATGGCTCCGCCGCTATCCATCAGCAAATCCTGGTCGAGCGTGATACCCAGAAGGCAATCATCCTGGGCAAGGGTGGGCAGCAGATCAAGAAGATTGGTGAGACCGCCCGGCTTGAACTCGAAGCCCAGCTCGGACGCCGCATTCATCTGTTCCTGCACGTCAAGGTCAATCCGGGATGGTCAGAGGACCGAACCGTCTACCGCGACATGGGACTGGACTGGGTGGATTAGAGCGCGGACGGGATATCAGTCCGGGCGAAATCTTCGCCTTTGTAGAGCAGCGGCTCCCCCGAGACCTTGGCGAGGGCGTAGGCAAAACAGTCGCCAAGATTGAGACCGGCTGGGTTCACACCCTTCCCGAACCGTTGAAACGCGAGGCGTGCGGCCTTGGCTTGTTCGACCGAGACAGGTTGGAGGCGAATTTTCAATTGCGCCAGCCGATCATCAAGCTCGTCCGAAAAGCGGCGATCCGCCAACCGCTCCAATCGAAGCACGATTTCCATATATCCAATGACCGACATCCCGGTGTCGTTGGTCAGTATCATGTCCAGAAACTGGCTCTGTTCCGGTTCATGAAACAGGACCGCCAGCAGCGCGGAGGCATCGAGGATCAACGCGACTGCCCATCCTCGTCATAAAGAATATTATCCCATTGGTTCGCGGACAGCACATGCCCAAACTGGGACTGTTCAGCAGCGCGCAATCCCCGGGCATAGTCCGCGATATCGGCCTTTATCGCTTCAATGCGCTGACGTTCGCTTCGTTCAATGTCGTCAATCTCCCGGCATACAGCCTCGTGCACGGCACGCGTCGCCGGTATCCCCTTCTTGGCAGCGAGAAGTTTAACCGCCCGGACGGTGGCGTCAGCTTTGATGTTCAACTGCATGTCAGTCTCTTTGGTAGAAGACGAGTTTCATTTCTACCAAATCAGGAACAATGTCGCAATATCGCCCAGCAATCTCTAGACCAACGAACATGAACCTCACCACCCAGGCAATTGTCTGTGCCATCCTTGGTCACGGCGAGAATGGGGCGGTGGTCCGATTCCTGACCGAGGAGGCCGGACTGGTGGCGGGCTATGTTCGCGGCGGGCGGTCGCGGCGGTTGCGACCGATGCTCCAGCCCGGCAACCTGGTGCAGGTTGAGCTGCGGTCCCGGCTTGATGACCAGCTGGCGGCGGCCACGATCGAGCTGCTGTCGTCGCGGGCGCCGTTGACGCTGGATGCCCTGCCCGCCGCCGGACTCGATTGGGTGACCAGCCTGACGGCCGCAGCATTGGCGGAGGGACAGATATATCCCGGCATCCACGCCGCCCTGTCTGGCCTGCTGGCGGTCATGGACCATAGCGACGATCCGCGCCTTTGGGCGGCCGCCGTCGCCCGGTATGAACTGTTGTTGCTCGAACGGCTGGGATTTGGGCTGGACCTGTCGGAATGCGCCGCGACCGGCCTCCGCACTGATCTGGTGTTCGTCAGCCCGAAATCGTCGAAGGCAGTCAGCCGGGATGCCGGACTACCCTATGCCGAGAAGCTGTTGCCGCTCCCGGCCTTCCTGCGCGGAGATGCCGGGCCGTCCGACTGGCCCGAGATCGCAGCGGCCTTGCTGACCACCGGCCATTTTGTCGAACGACGCCTGTTGGCGCACCGGCGAGGGGAAGATTTGCTGCGGACACGCCAACGGTTCACGCAGCGTGTGGCGAAGCGGGCCGGGACCCCGTATAGCCCGGAGTTATGACAGAATTCCGCGAGACCGACCGCATCCTTGATATCCCCTTCGCCGACGCGTTGAGCGACCGGTATCTGGTCTATGCCCTGTCGACGATTACAGCCCGGTCGCTGCCCGATGTACGGGACGGCCTGAAGCCGGTGCACCGCCGCCTGCTGTGGGGTATGCGGCTGCTGAAGCTGGACCCGGAGGCCGGTTACAAGAAATGCGCCCGCGTGGTCGGCGACGTGATGGGTAAATATCACCCGCACGGTGACGCCTCCATCTATGACGCGATGGTCCGGCTCGCCCAGCCCTTCTCGCTCAGGTACCCCCTGGTCGACGGTCAGGGCAATTTCGGCAATGTCGACGGCGACAATGCCGCAGCGATGCGGTATACCGAAGCGCGGATGACCGCCGCTGCCATCGAGTTGATGGACGGCGTTGACGAAGACTGCGTTGCCTTCCGCCCGACCTACAACGGCGAGGAGGATGAGCCGGAAGTCTTTCCCGCTGCCTTCCCAAATCTGCTGGCCAATGGAGCCTCCGGCATCGCTGTCGGCATGGCAACCTCCATCCCACCGCACAATGTCGCTGAACTCGCCGATGCAGCGATGCTGCTGATCGACCGGCCGGATGCCAGCATCGACGAGGTGGTGGCGTTCGTACGCGGGCCGGACTTTGCAACGGGTGGGGTGATCGTCGAATCGGCGGCTTCCATCCGGGAGGCCTATGCCACGGGGCGCGGCGGCTTCCGCCTCCGGGCCCGGTGGGAGAAAGTCGACCTGAAGGGCGGCGGCTATCAGATCATCATATCCGAAATCCCCTATCAGGTCGCCAAGGGCAAATTGATCGAGGAGATCGCCAGCCTGATCAACGACCGGAAATTACCGATTCTGGAAGATGTCCGGGACGAATCCGACACAGAAATCCGCCTGGTGCTGGAGCCGAAATCCCGCAACGTTGATCCGACCGTCCTGATGGAAAGCCTGTTCAAGCTGACCGATCTGGAAATCCGGTTCAGCCTCAATCTGAACGTGCTCGACAAGAACCGCACACCCGGGGTCATGTCCCTGAAGGCCGCGCTCCAAGCGTGGATCGATCACCAGATCGAAGTTCTGGTGAAACGGTCCTTGTACCGGCTGGGCAAGATCGACGACCGGCTTGAGCTGCTCGACGGGTTTCTGAAGGCCTATCTCAACCTCGACGAAGTCATCCGCATCATCCGCGAGGAGGATGAGGTGAAGGCCGAGCTGATGCGGACCTTTGATCTGAATGACCGGCAGGCCGAAGCCATTCTCAATATGCGGCTGCGGTCCTTGCGCCGCCTCGAGGAAATGGAGATCAGCAAGGAAAACAAGAAACTCCAGACCGAACGGAAGGGTCTCGCCGCGCTGATCGCCAGCCCGACGCAGCAAAAGGCCCGGGTCAAGGCCGACATCGGCCAGTTGCGTGCCCGCTATGGCTCCGAAACCGAATTGGGGCGCCGGCGCTCCACCTTCGACACCCCTGCCCCTTTCACCGACATCCCGCTCGAAGCGATGATCGAGCGCGAGCCGATCACCGTCATCGCCTCCGCCAAGGGCTGGATCCGCGCGATGAAAGGCCATGCTGACATCGCCAGTGCCGAGGCCGCAAAATTCAAGGAAGGCGATGGCCCGGCCTTTGCTTTCCACGCGCAGACCACCGACAAGATCATCGTCGCTGCCGATAATGGCCGATTCTACACGTTGGCGGCCGACCGCCTGCCGGGTGGGCGCGGTTTTGGTGAACCGATCCGCCTGATGGTGGATATGGAGGCGCAGGCGGAAATCATCGCGCTATACCCGTACCGGGCCGATGTCCGATTATTGCTGGCGGCGAGCGACGGGCGTGGTTTCGTGGTTCTAGCAGCCGACACGCTGGCGGAGACCCGCAAGGGCCGCCAGATTGCGACGCCGCGAACGGGGGCCAAGCTGAAACTGGTCAAGGCTATCCCGGCAACCGCCGATCATCTGGCCTCCGTCGGGGACAACCGGAAACTGCTGGTGTTTCCGCTCGGCCAAATCCCGGAAATGTCGCGTGGCCAGGGCGTGGCGCTGCAGAAATTCAAGGACGGCGGCTTGTCGGACGTCCTGCCGTTCCGCCTTGCCGAGGGGCTGTCATGGGCCATGGGCGGCGACAGCGGCCGGACCCGGACCGAAGCGGACCTGTCCTCCTGGCTCGGTGACCGGGCGCAGGCCGGCCGATTGCCTCCGCAGGGATTCCCGCGCGACAATAAGTTCAGCTAGCGGTATTCGGCGCTGCGGTTTCGCGGGTGAGAAATTCGACACTGTCGTCAAGGGCAGTGACCTTGCCCTTGAAGCGCTTGGTCAGCGACAACAGGATGCCGACATGACCGAGGCCGGGATATTCCTTGATTTCGACCCTCGCACCCGCCTTGGTCAGCGCCGCCGCCAGATTGCGGGAATTGCGGGGATAGACCGTGGTGTCATCATCGCCGTGCAGCAACAGCAGAGGCGGTGCACCGGCGCTGGCAAAATTGATCGGCTGGGTTGCCTTGGGGTCAGCCGCCTCCCGGAACCCGTCATAGGCCCTGCCCCGGCCGAAGGGATGGAAATCCACCGGTGCTGCGAGGCCTACCCCGGCACGGATCGCCCCCGGAGCTCCAGCTTCCTTCAACCACTGCGGGTCGAGCGCCAGCATCATTGCAATATAGCCACCCGCCGAATGTCCGGCGACGGTGATCCGTTTCGGGTCGCCGCCAAGCAATTCGATATTGTCGCGGGTCCAGCGGATCGCAGTGGCCCCGTCCTGCACAAAGGCCGGGAACTTCACTTGCGGCACCAGCCTGTAATCCGGGACGACCACAACAAAGCCGCGCTGCGCAAAGGCCTGGGCGGCGAATTTATAGTCCTGCCGCTGACCGCTCGACCAACTGCCGCCATAGAAGAACACCAGCACCGGCGCATTCTTGGCCGAGGGCGGGGCGTAGACATCCAGTCGCTGGCGGGGATCACTGCCAAACAACTGTCCTTCGGCCACCTGACGAACACCGCCATTCTTGCCAATGGCCTCAACCCGGTTGAGCGCGCCGAGCGGCGAACAGGCGGCCAGCCCCAATGCAGCCAGCGCAGCAAATGACTTGTGCAACATCGAAACACTCATGCGGAACGGGTCTTTCATCGGATTGGCAGGATCATGCAATGGCAGATACGTACCGCGCCGCCGCCGGGATTGCGAGACACTGAAAATTCAACTGCGCAGGATTTTGCGGTGCGATGACCGTCCCAAAAGCATCGGTGGTACTGGTCGTGCAACTCGACTAGCCTGCCGGAAAATCGAACCCGGGGAGTGGTATGGCGGTTGTTCAAACCAGCAGTGCGCGCGTCACAATGTGGATGCTGCTCCTCGTTTACATCCTCAATTTTCTCGACCGTCAGATCGTCAATATCCTCGCCGAACCCATCGCCCGGGACCTCGGCCTCAGCGATACCCAGCTCGGACTGCTCACCGGCCTTGCCTTTGCGTTATTTTATGCCTTGCTCGGCATACCGATCGCGCGCTGGGCGGACCGGTCCACCAACAACCGGGTGGGGTTGATTTCGGTGTCCCTGACGCTGTGGTCGGTGATGACTGCCGTGTCGGGCCTAGCCGCCAATTTCGCCCAGCTGGCACTGGCGCGGGTCGGTGTCGGGGTCGGCGAAGCGGGTTGCACCCCTGCGGCCCATTCGCTGATTACCGATACGGTGCCGCGCGAAAAGCGGGCGTCGGCAATCGCCTTTTACGGACTAGGCATCCCCATTGGCGGGTTGCTCGGCATGATCATCGGCGGTCAGTTGGCGGATTCACTTGGCTGGCGGCAAACATTCTTTATCGTTGGCCTGCCCGGCATCGCGGTCGCGCTGCTGTTCTGGCTGGTGGTGCCGGAGCCCCGCAAGCTTGGTCTGGCAGCCAAGACCCCGGCGGCGGCACCGGTCCCGTTTGCCACCGCCATGCAGGATATCCGGGCCAGCAGAGCGTTTCTGCCGCTGGCAACCGCTGCCGCCGTTGTTGCCTTCCTAAGCTATGGCAAAGGCGTTTGGACGACGATTTATTTCATCCGCACCCACGGATTGTCCGTGGCCGAAGTCGGCCTCTGGGGTGGTCTCGTGCTCGGAACCGCCGGCATTGTTGGAACCTGGCTTGGCGGCAAGCTTTCCGATTATTTCGGCAAGCGCGAGGCCCGGCATCATCTGACGCCGATCTGGGTTGGAATGGTGCTGGTCGCGCCGTTGCTGTTCCTTGGCTATACCGCCAGTGACTATAGAGTCGCGCTGGCGCTGATCATTGTGCCGACGATTGCCAACTCCATGTACTATGGCCCTGCCTATGCCTGCGCACAGGGGTTGGTGCCTCCCCGGTCGCGGGCGGTTGCTGCTTCCCTCATCATCTTTGCGCAGAATTTGGTCGGACTTGGGCTTGGGCCGCTGTTCTTCGGCATGTTGAGCGATGCGTTCAAACCCTATGCGGGCGCGGACAGTGTCCAGTGGGTGCTGTACGGTGCCGCATTCCTCGGGCTGATCCCGGCCTATTTCTTCTGGCGCGCCAGCCGTCATTTGGCCGCCGAACTCAGGACCGACTAGAGCGTCTTTCGACCAATCCGGATCACCGTGATTGCGTCAGGAGGTCTGCTGGCAAGGCGCGGCGCGCGGTAGGGGCTGGTGGCCCCTGCAAGGGACGCAACGCTGTCCAGCGGGCCTTCTGACGCAACCGCAAGTGCGGCGGGCCAAATCCGGCCCATTGCGGCGTTGCTCGTTGGTCACGATGCCAGTGCATCGCTCCCGCCTCACGCCTTGCACTGAACCAAATTTGACTCCGTCACGGTGACCCGGATTGGTCGAAAGACGCTCTAGCGGCCCCGCTCCGTGGCCGTTGCGAAGGGCCAGTCGGTCACATGGGTCACGTACAGCGCCCACCAGAAGATCACCGGCTGCAGGAATTGGCGCGGCAGGTGGTACCACCAGCTCGGCGGAAGGCCGGACCAGCCGTCAAGTGCGTCGAGCGCATGTTTGATATTGGCGGGCCAGACACAGACGACATAAAGCGCCAGCATCACCCCAGCGAAGCGGCGGGTCTGCGGGATCAGCACGCCAATGGCCCCGAATATTTCGGCAACACCGGTGTAGAAGATCACGTCATCCGGCCAGGGCACCCAGCCCGGCGTGATCCGCAGGAAGGCGGTCGGGGCGACGATGTGGATCACCCCGGCCAAACCGAAGAAGACGACCAGCAGATAACGCCAGAGGACGCGGGCGGTCATGCGGTGGCCAGTTTTGGCGGCGGAATCGTCCGCAAGCGCCAGACCAGCAGGATGCCAATCGCCGCCAGGACGGTCATGCCCCAATAGCCGCCTGCCCCGAACCGATCATAGAGCGGTCCTGACAGCAGCGTGGCGAGCGCCGCCTCCGGTGCTGCGGCAAAGCTTTGATACATCATCTGCGCCGTTGGTGCCCGGTCGATGCCGAACCACAATTGGATGAGCCGCATCGTCCCGAGATAGGTGGCAGCAAAGCTCAATCCGTGCAGCGCCTGCAGCGGCAACAGCCAGGGGAGGTCGGGTTGCGTCGCCAGCAAACTCCAGCGGATGGTTGCCCCCAAGGCTCCGGCGAGCAGTAAGGCGGTTGGATGAAACCGTTCCGACCAGGTCCCGGCCACCACAAGGAACAGCACCTCGACCGCCACGCCAACGCTGTACAGCAGGCCAACCCAGCTGCCGTCGATACCGGAATTGAGCCAGACCAGACCACCAAAAGCATTGTAGAAAGCATGACTGGCTTGAACAAAGCCCGCACCGATGATCAGCATGAAGAAAGCCGGGTGCCGCACCAGCGCAAGGCCATCGCGCAACCGGTCCCGAAGCGGCAGATCAGGAGCCGCATTCTCATCAATTTCAGGGGTCAGCACCCAGGTCCAAAGGGCAAGCGCCCCGCATATTCCGATGATGAACCACAGCGCCGACTGGGCCCCGAACACGTCAATGCCGCGCCCGATCGACAGACTGCCGACAACAAAAGCTGCCGACCCCAGCCCACGCGCAACCGGATAGCTGAGCGCGCCCTTGCAAAGCCGCATCAATCCGGCTTCGACATAGCCGACGATCATCCAATAAGCGGTGATCCCGACAAAACAGGCGGCAAGGATCAGCCAGAATCCCGGCGCAATGCCGAGCAGCCCAAAGGCCGCGAGCGCCGCGAGCGACAGCAACTTGACCGCCGCATGGCGATCCCGCTGCCCATCGGCCCATCCCGCCATCACCGGACCGGCAAACATCCGGCCAAATCCGGCAGCGGCCAGGATCAGGCCGATATGTGTGCCATCCAGCCCGCGCGCCTTTTCCAGCCAGATCGGCAGGAACAGCAACGCCCCCGACAACCCGGCGAAATAGAGCGCGTTGAAAATGGTCATGCGGATGGGCGGTGACATCCACCAAGGATGTGACAGAGGGCGGCGGCTGAGTCACGGGGATATCCTGACTTTCATGCAGCGATTGACTATGCGTGTGACATGACACACCCATCTGCGCCGAATAACCTGATCCCACATCCGCTATTGCTGCTGAGCATCGTTGCGGGGTTGGCCTATCCCTTCTTCTGGGACTCCGGATTGTCGGACATCGTCCTGTTAGCGGCCAAGGGCAGCGGGGTGACGCTTCTGGCGCTTTATGCCGCAACGCAGGCGCGGTCCCGTGATGGTTGGCTGCTGACGGCGGTGATGGCGTTCGGGGCGCTGGGCGATGTGTTGCTCAATATCCGGTTTGAGGCCGGGGTTTTGGCCTTTGCCACCGGCCATTTGATTGCCATCTGGCTCTATGTCCGAAACCGGCCTTATCCAGTGACCGCAATACAGAAATGGATGCTCGGACTTCTACCGCTGGCTTCCTTTGCGATGCCGTGGGTAATTTTGGGGCCACGCGACGACCTTGTAGGGCCTGGGGTTCATGTAGGACTGGGGGTTTATGTAGGACTGGGGGCCTATGCCCTGCTGCTGACCCTGATGACGGTGACCGCCTGGATCAGTCGCTTTCCAACCCGGCTGGTTGGTGTCGGCGCAGCGCTGTTCCTGATCAGCGATGGCTTGATCGTTGCGCGCATGGGGCCATTCGCCGATGTGGTTGGCATCAGTCTTGCGGTTTGGTTGCTTTACTATTTCGGCCAATTGCTCATCTGCGTCGGAGTCAGCCAGACGTTAGCGCGTCAATAGGCTCGCTGGATCGCGAATTCGACCGCTTCGGTAAGAGCCGACCGCGCAGCCCCGGCGGGAAATGCTGCCAAGGCATCAATCGCCCGTGCGCCATAATGTCGGGCACGGGCCAGCGTGTCATCGACCGCCTTGCTGGTCCGCAGCAAGTCAACGGCACGGATCAGTTCCGGCTCCCCGGCAGCACGACCTGACACCGCATCCTGCCAGAAAATCCGCTCCGCCGCCGTTGCCCGCTGATAGGCGAGGATGACCGGCAAGGTGACCTTGCCCTCCCGGAAGTCGTCGCCGATGGATTTCCCCATCGTTGCGCTGTCCGACACATAGTCGATGGAATCGTCGACCAGCTGAAACGCGATCCCGAGGTTGCGGCCATAGCTTTCGAGCGCGGCCTCATCCCGACCTTCCCGTTCGGCAACCACCGCGGCAATCTGGCAGGCGGCGGCGAATAATATCGCGGTCTTGGCGGTGATGATCTCCAGATATTTGTCCTCGGTCGTCTCGATCTCCCGCGCCGCCGTCAACTGGTTGACCTCGCCCTGCGCGATCACCGCCGAAGCATGACTCAGAATTTTCAACACTCGGAGGCTGCCGTCCTCCACCATCAGTTCAAAGGCCCGGCTGAACAGGAAATCACCGACCAATACGGTCGCCTGATTGCCGTAGATGAGGTTGGCCGCTTGCTTACCGCGCCGCATGTCCGACCCGTCGACCACGTCATCATGGAGCAGGGTCGCGGTGTGGATAAACTCCACTGCCGCCGCCAGTTTGTGATGCCGAGCACCGGCATAGTCCATCAACCGTGCGCAGGCGAGCGTCAGCATCGGGCGCATCCGCTTGCCGCCACCAGCGATCAAATGACCGGCCAGCGTCGGGATGAGCGATACCTCGCTCTGCATCCGGTCAAGGATAACGGCGTTCACGCTGTTCATTTCCGGGGCGACAAGCGCCATCAACGGCGCAAGCGACGGTGCCGGCCGCGCATCCCGGATTGCATGGAGGGTCGCCGTCACGCCAAATGCCCTTTTCCTGAACGCACCCCCCTTGGCGGAAGGCCGGTTTCAACGCAAGGTGAGGCGCGACACAGGTGGGGGAAAAAATGCAAGGCGACTCAACGCTCAGCGGCTACCGCGACAGCATCGACAATATCGATGCCGCGCTGGTGTTCATGCTCGCCGAGCGTTTCAAAATCACCCAGAAGGTCGGGGAATATAAGGCACGGAGCAATTTGCCCGCCGCCGATCCCGGCCGGGAAGACCGGCAGATCGCCCGCCTGCGGGAACTGGCCCGCGCCGCCAAGCTTGACCCGGAATTCTCCGAGAAATTCCTGCGGTTCATCATCGACGAGGTCATCCGCCACCATGTCAAACTGGCGGACGGCGCGCCGGACTAAAATATTGCGCGGGGTCTGGCCCAGCCGTATATCCGGCCCCTGCCGAGGGCGCGGGGCTGTAGCTCAGATGGGAGAGCGCTGCAATCGCACTGCAGAGGTCAGGGGTTCGATTCCCCTCAGCTCCACCACGCCCGGACGTTGGCACCCAAACAGGATAGGTGACGCGGGCAGCGAGCAGGCTATGGTCGCGCCATGAGTGATACCGACAATCCGGCCAAACAGGCCTCGACCCTCATCCTGATGCGCCCACACCCTTTGGGGGTGGAAATTTTCATGGTGGAACGCGCCAAGACCATGGCCTTTGCTGGGGGGATGATGGCGTTTCCCGGCGGCAAGGTCGACGATGCCGATCTGGCGCTCGCCGAAAATGCTGAGCTGGCGTCGGGGTTCGATGCGCTCGATGCGGTCGATGCTGCGGCCCGGGTGGCAGCGATCCGGGAGACGTTTGAGGAGGCAGGTGTCCTGATCACCGACGGCCCGCCGGTGGATGCAGCGCTGCGCGATCATTGGCGGCCCCGCATTGTCACGCATGAGGAAGCCTTTGCCGATTTTCTGGCGCTGACCGGCCAGCGGCTGCGGGCTGACCGGTTGACCCCCTGGTCACATTGGTGCCCGCCGATGGGGCTTGAGAAGCGGCGCTACGATACGCGTTTTTACCTGGCGACAATGCCGGACGGCGAGGAAGCGGTCCATGACGGGTCGGAATCGGTAACGTCACACTGGGTCCGGGCGTCCGACGCGCTCGCCCGCGCCGATGCCGGGGAAACGTCGATAATCTTCCCGACGCGTCGCAACCTGGAGCGACTGGCACAGCACGATGCGGTGGACGCACTGGTCCGGCATGCGCTCGCCCACCCGGTGACGCTGGTTCAGCCGGTCATCGAACAGCGCGAGGATGGCCCCTATCTCTGCATCCCCGAAGGCATCGGCTTTCCGGTCACCGCGGAGAAGCTCGACCGCGCGATGCGGGGTTAGGCTGGCACCCAGAGAGCGGAGATTGCAGCTGGCCCTGCATAGGCAACAAGCACATCGCTTGCAGGGCCGAAATCCCAGTCGGTTGGGCCATCAAGTAGCCAGCCTTCGCCGGTCCCCAGCGGAATCAACCAGCACGGCCCATCTGGCATGATCCGGCCGGCCCCTGAAACCGACCAGCGTTCGAGCGTGAAGGCCGGCCCCTCGGCAAGCAGGGTACGTCCATTGCCAAGGTCACGGGGCTGCCGACCGTCCGTCCAAGGCTCGGGATTGGAAACCGCGATCCCGGCATCGAGATGCAGTTCGCGCGGGCGGCCATAGTCGTAAAGTCGGTAGGTCAGGTCGACATTCTGGGAGACCTCCAGCACGACGAGTCCCGCGCCAATGGCGTGAACGGTGCCCGCCCCGACATAATAGGTTTCTCCAGCCGTTGCGGGCTTCCAATCAACCATCGTTTCGATTGAGCCATCGCGTGCAGCCGCCTTCAGCTCGGATCGTTCCAAGGGATGCGTCAAACCCAGGCCGAGGGCGGCATGCGGGTCAGCGTCGAGGACGACCCAAGCCTCATCCTTGCCGCGCGGGTAGCCGGCCGGCTGCGCCGCAGCATCGTCCGGGTGAACCTGAATCGACAGTTTTTCAGACGTGAACAGATATTTGATCAGCAAGTCCGGGTCGGACTCATCCGGCATTTCGAACCAGATTTCACCAACCGGCGCGGCTCCGGCGGGCACGTCGGCAAACCAGGGTGCCAGACGGTCGCGGCCCCAGGGCTTTTCGACACGGCGTGGAACAAGGCGGGTCGCGGTCATCGGGCTCTGTTACCTTCGCGGCATCAGGGCCGCCAGCCCCGGCTCCAGGGCCCGGACTTCAGGGCACGCTGCGCCAGATTGGCGAAGGCACAGAGTTCGCGCCGGGTATCGCGCGGGTCGATAATCTCCTCGATGCCGAATTTCTCGGCAGTCCGGAATGGCGAGCGGACCTGATTGAGGCGGGCCTTGATCTCGGCCAGACGGACCACTGGGTCCGCCGAGGCTTCCAGGTCGCTTTTATAGGCCGCCTCCAGCCCGCCCGAGATCGGTAGCGACCCCCAATCCCCGCTCGGCCAGGCCAGACGCCAGCGAAACCGGCTGGCATTGGCGTGGCCGGACCCGGCCATCCCATACGCCTTGCGGAGGATCAGCGCGCACAAGGGAACCCGCGCCTGATAAATCGCCGTCAGCGCCCGGGAGCCCCAACGGATCGTCGCCTCCTCCTCAGCCTTACGGCCGATCAGGAAGCCCGGATTGTCGACCAGATGGATGATCGGCAAATGGAACAGATCGGCGAGGTCAACATGCCGCTCCACCTTGCGGGAGGTTGCCGCCGACCAAAGCCCCCCCAGCGCCATCGGATCGGAGGCTATGACCGCAACTGGCCAGCCATCCAGTCTGGCAAAGCCGGTGATAATCCCCTGCCCCCAGTTGCGGCCAATTTCGAAGAAACTGCCGGTATCGACCACCGCTTCAAGGATCGGCCGCGATTGGTACAGATGCTGCGGGTTGCGCGGGACTGCGGTCAGCAGCGACTCGGTGCGGCGGTCCGGACTGTCGACAACCGGCCCACGCGCCGCCAGTTCGTCGACCGACCCGGGCAGATAGGACAGGAATCGTCGGGTCAGCTCGAAGGCATGCGCCTCGCTGGATGCGACATCGTCGATGGCCCCGTTGGCGGCGTGGATTGCGGCTCCGCCCAAATCCTCCTTGGTCCGCTTTTCGCCGATTGCCGCGACGACGGGGGGACCGGCCACAAACATCTGCGACAGGCGTTCAACCAGCAGCGAATAATGGCTCATCACCATCCGACCCGCGCCGAGCCCCGCGACCGGCCCAAGCCCGAGTGCCACGACCGGGACATTCGACAGATTGTCGACCATCAAATCCCAGCCCGGCACTTCCGGCACATAGGTATAGCCCATGGTGTCGAGCGATTTGACCGACCCGCCACCGCCGGTTCCCTCCACCAGCCTGACCAGGGGTAGCCGATATTCCCCAGCCAATTGCTCGGCCGCGACCAGTTTCCGGTGGATGGCCGCATCCGCCGCACCGCCGCGCACGCTGAAATCGTCAGCGGTCAGGACAATGGGGCGCTGATCGATGGTGGCGCGGCCATAGATGAAGTTGGACGGCTGAAACCCGTCAATCTCCCCGGCGGCGTCATAGCTGGCAAAGCCGGCGAGTTTGCCGAGTTCGTGGAAACTGCCCGTGTCGGCCAGCATGGCAATCCGGGCGCGGGCATCCAGACGCCCTGCCGCACGCTGCCGCTCCAGTTTGTCTGGCCCGCCCATGGCCTCCGCCAGCCTGTTGCGCTTGGCCAGTTCATCAACTTCATGCTGCCACGACACGCACGTCTCCCCCACTGCAAAGCGATCATGGCGGAAGCGGCCGCACTTGTCGCCCTGCCGCTTGGGACAGCGTCGGAATGCCTCAGCAGGCCCTTGCGCTCCGCTTCGGCCCGCCTACTTACATCTATGGTGCCGCTGCCTGCCGAAGGAATTGTCATGTCGAAGAAGGACGAGAAGCCCAAGCGCACGAAGGTGCACCTGTCCCCCGAGCTGGTTGCAGCGTTCCGCGCCCAGGGCGACGACTGGGAAGCGCGGATTGAAGCGGTGCTGCAAGCCCATCTCGACAAGGGCGACCGCGGCGCAGGGAGAGTCCGGGCGTTCTTTGAGGATGTGGCAGGGCCGCACATGCCGCAGTTGGAGGCGGTTGCGCGGGACGTGGCGGGTAAGGTTGCTAAGGATGTGGCAATGGCCGCTGCTGCTGCCGCCATGGCGTCCTGGGCCACCAATGCCGCCGCCGCCAAAGCCAAGGCGCCACCGAAAGCCGACGAGCCAGCTGCGTAGCTCTCGACTTTCACCCCTCGGGGCGGCTAAGTCCGCCGCCCGATGGCAGCCCCTCTCCTCTCCTTTGAAAATATCGGCCTGATTCAGGGAAGTGGCTGGCTGTTCCGAGGCCTCGACCTGTTCGTGGGTGAGCGGGACCGGTTGGCGCTGGTCGGTCGCAACGGGGCGGGCAAAACCACGCTTTTGAAAATCGTCGCCGGACTGGTCGAGTTTGACGAAGGGCGGCGGACCAGCAAACCGGGGGCAAAGGTGATCCTGCTCGAACAGGAACCCCGCATGGACGGCTTTGCCACCCTCCGTGAGTTTGTCCTGTCCAGCCCCGACGCCCCGGCGCGGCATGATGCCGATGCGATTGCCGACCAGTTGGGGGTTGACCTCGACCGACCGGCGGTCACCGCCTCGGGCGGTGAGCGTCGACGGGCCCAGATTGCCCGGGCGCTGGCGCAGGCCCCCGATGTGCTGCTGCTGGATGAACCGACCAATCATCTGGACGTCGCCGCCATCGAATGGTTGGAAGGCTGGTTGCAGCGCTTCAACGGGGCGTTCGTGGCGATCAGCCATGACCGGACCTTCTTGTCACGCCTGACCCGGTCGTCACTGTGGCTAGAACGCGGTTTTCTCCGGCGCGCCGAAGTTGGTTTCGGCGGATTTGAGGCCTGGACTGAACGGGTGATTGAGGAGGAGGCGAAAAGCGCCGACAAGCTCGACAATAAGTTGCGGCAAGAACTCCATTGGCTGGCGCGTGGGGTGACGGCGCGTCGCAAACGCAATCAGGGTAGGCTGGCGAAGCTCAACGACATGCGGGTGCAGCGGCGGGACATGCTCGGCCCGCAGGGCACCGCCAAACTCCAGATCGCCTCGACCGATGCCAAATCAAAAATCGTCATCGATGCCGAACAGGTGAGTAAAAGCTACGGCGACCGGGCGGTCATCCGCGACCTGACGCTCAGGGTACAACGCGGCGACCGGATCGGCGTGGTCGGACCGAACGGGGCTGGCAAGACGACATTGCTCAAGCTGCTGACCGGTGAAATCGCGCCGGACAGCGGCCGCGTACGCCGGGCCAAGACGCTCGACGGCATATTGATCGATCAGCAACGCAAGCTGCTGGAGCCCGGCAAGACGGTGCGCGATGTACTGGCGGAGGGCGGGGAATGGATTGAGGTCCAGGGCGTCAAAAAGCACATCATCGGCTATCTGAAGGACTTCCTGTTCGACGAAGGCGTTGTCGAGGCGCGGATCGAAACCCTGTCAGGCGGCGAACGGTCCCGCCTGCTGCTAGCCCGGGAATTTGCCCGTCCCTCCAACTTGCTGATCCTCGATGAGCCAACGAACGATCTCGACATGGAAACGCTCGACCTGCTCCAGGAAGTGATCGCCGACTATGCCGGGACGGTGCTGATCGTCAGCCACGACCGGGATTTTCTCGACCGCACGGTGACGATGGTCGTCGGTCTCGACGGGTCAGGCAAAGCCGACATCGTCGCCGGTGGCTATGCCGATTGGGAAGCGCGCCGGACCCGCAAGGCTGCGCCGATTACCAAAGCCGCACCTCCGGCAGCTGAGGTTCGCAAGACCGCGACGAAGCTGACCTTCAAGGAGCAGCGCGAGCTCGACATGCTGCCGGGAGAGCTCGACCGATTGGCAAGTGACATTGCGGCTGGAGAGGCGTTGCTCGCCGATGCGGGTCTGTATCAGCGGGACCGGGCGATGTTTGACGCAACCAACAAGGCGCTCGATACCGCCCGCGCCCGGATCGTCATTGCCGAGGAACGGTGGCTGGAACTGGCCGCAAAAGCCGAGGCGCTGGCTGGCTGACAAACGGGCATTGAAACGGCATGTTGTTCGGTATATGTTCCATATGTTGACGGAGGGAGTCCAAGCATGACCTTGACGGGCGGATGCCATTGCGGCGCGGTGCGCTATGAAGTGACGGGCACGCCGCAGCATGTTGCGCTGTGCCACTGCACCGATTGCCGCAAGAGCGCCGGCGCCCCGATGGTCGCCTGGGCGGCCTTTGCCGAAGCCGAGTTTGCGGTCACCAAGGGCGCTGCAAAGACCCACAATTCATCGGGCAAAAGCATGCGGAGCTTTTGCCCGGACTGCGGCACCGGCCTGTATTTCCGCAATGCCGAATTCCTGCCGGACATTGTCGATATTCAGTCAGCGACGCTCGATGACCCGGAGGCGCTGGCCCCCTTCGGCCATATCCAGGTCGCCGAACGCATCGGCTGGATGGCGACCGCGCACAGCCTTCCAACCTTCGACCGCTTCCCCGGCATGTAAGCCTCTGAAGCCCTCCCTGCCCGGCAGGGACGGAGAATTGCCTATGCGGCGATGTCGTCGAACTGCAGCTTTGCCAGACGCGCGTAGAGCCCGCCCTGCTTCATCAGCGCGTCATGCTTGCCAACCGCGGCAATCCGGCCCTTGTCCATGACGACAATGCGGTCAGCATCGCGGACGGTTGCGAGCCGGTGGGCAATCACCAACGTGGTGCGGCCCCGCATCAGTCGCTCGAGCGCTGCCTGAACCAGTTGCTCCGATTCCGCATCCAGCGCGCTGGTTGCCTCATCGAGCAGCAACACCGGTGCGTCCCGCAACACCGCGCGGGCGATGGCCAGCCGTTGGCGCTGGCCGCCGGACAGGCGCGTCCCGGCCTCGCCGAGGAAGCTGTGGATCCCCTCCGGCATTTCCCGCAGGAACTGCGCTGCATTGGCGGCCTCTGCAGCGCCCCAGACTTCCGCCTCGGTCGCGTCGGGGCGTCCATAGAGAATATTCTCATAGGCGGAGGCGGCGAAAATCACGCTTTCCTGCGGGACCAGCGCGATATGGCGGCGCAGGTCGCGTGGGTCGGTGGTCGGCAGCGCGACGCCGTCAAGCCGGATTATACCATGTTGCGGATCGTAAAACCGCTGGATCAACTGAAACAGCGTCGACTTGCCCGCGCCCGATGGCCCGACAACCGCGACAGTTTCGCCGTGGGCAATGTCCAGCGAGAAATCGATGACGGCAGGTGCATCGGGCTTGGACGGATAGCGGAAGGTGACGCCTTCGAAAGTCAGTCGCCCCTCGGCCGGGGATGGCAGTGGTGACGGATTGGCGGGCGCCTGAATGCCGGGTTCCGCCTGCAACAGTTCGGCCATTCGGCTGGCAGCCCCTGCCCCGCGCATCATGTCGCCGTAAACTTCAGTCAAAGCGCCAAAGGCCCCGGCAACGAGGCCAGCCGTCATCACAAAAGCCGCGATATCGCCACCGGTCATGGCCCCATTGATCACATCGACCGCACCCTGCCACAACACCATCGTGATTGCGGTGAACATCAATCCAATCACGATCGCGGTCATAATCGAACGGGTTAGAATACGACGTTTCGCAGCCGAAAAAGTAGTCTCGACGGCTTCACCAAACCGTCTCGTTTCATGAGGTTCCTGGGTAAATGCTTGGACAATCCGGATCGCGCCAAGAGCTTCACTGACCATGGACCCAACACTGGCAATCCGGTCCTGACTGGTCCGCGACAGATTGCGAACCCGTCGTCCCAGAAACACGATTGGCAGGACCGCAATCGGAATACCAAGAAGCATGAAACTTGTAAGCTTCGCTGAAAGCGTGAACAGAAAAATGGTGCCAAGTACACCTATAAAAAGATTACGGAGCGCAACTGATACAGATGTCCCGACAATCTGTTCGATAACTGCTGTATCGGATGTCATTCGTGAAGAAATTTCGGACGGGCGATTTTCTTCAAAAAAGCTCGGATCGAGTGTCAGTAGATGAACATAAACCGCGCGGCGCATGTCAGCGACAACCCGCTCGCCAAGCCAAGAAACAAAATAGAAACGCGCCGCAGTTGACAACGCCAGCACGGCGACCACTCCGAGCAGGCCGTAAAAATAGGGCGCGATTGTCCCAGCCTGCGTGGCCCCAAAGCCATGATCGATAATCTGCCGAAAGCCGAGTGGAATCGCAACCGTCGCCGTCGCCGCAACGATGAGCGCGATCAGCGCGGCACAAATCTGCCCCGGATAGCGTTTCGCAAATTGCCAGATCAGCGCCAGTTTCGACAGGCGCTGCGGCTTGTCGGCGGGAGGGGTACTTGCCATCGGAGCGCCCTAGCAGCGATCCGAGCCTGACTCAATCAGCGCGATGTCCAGCCACCGTCCATGCTGAGCGCCGCCCCGGTCATTGATCCGGCGGCATCCGAGCAGATGAAATTCACGAACGCGCCCAGCTCCTCCACGGTGACGAAACGTTTGGTTGGCTGGACCGCGAGGATCACATTGCGGATCACCTCATCCTCACTCATGCCGTGCGCCTTGGCTTGGTCACCGATCTGGCCGTCCACCAGCGCAGTGCGGACATAGCCGGGGCAGACGGCGTTGCAGGTGATGCCGGTTTCGGCGAGTTCAAGCGCCACCGATTTGGTAAAACCGACAACGCCGTGCTTGGCGGCGACATAGGCGGATTTGAAGGGCGAGGCGACGAGACCGTGGGCCGAGGCGATGTTGATGATCCGCCCCCATTTCGCCGCCTTCATCGCTGGAACCGCAGCCCGGGTGGTATGAAAGGTCGCCGACAGACAGATGGCAATCAACGCATCCCATTTTTCCGGCGGGAATTCGTCCACCGGTGCGACATGCTGGATACCGGCATTGTTGACGAGAATGTCGAGCTTGCCGAGCGCTGCCACCGTGTCCGTGACAAAACTTGCCGCGCCGGGCCCTGTCGACATGTCCGACCCAAGGTGGATGACCCGCACCCCGTGGGTGTCGGCCAGCCGGGCGCGCATCGCCGCAATGGCTGCCGGATCGCCAAAGCCGTTCAGCGCGATATCGGCCCCCTGCGCGGCGAGCGATTCGGCAATGCCGAGGCCGATCCCGCTGGTCGATCCAGTGACGCCGGCAACCTTTCCACGCAGGCTCGTCATGCTCTTCTCCTTGATAATGCTGCACTGCGGCATCAAACCGGACGCGCTGCGCAACCAAATGCACGCTGCATCACCTAATCGAATGGACAATCGCCCGATAGCCGTTACGCTGCTTTGCAACAAAAAAGTGAGCACAAGTGAATGTTGTACAACACCTATGAGTTCCAGCGGTCGTGGCTGGCCGGTGCGGGCGCTGCTGCGAGTCTCGGGGCCAGCTGGTTGAACAACCCGGCCAATCCGATGAGCTATCTGGGTATCGGGGAAATGGCGGGGGCGGCGCTCGACGTGTTTGCCCATGCCGCCGCACCGCGCGGCAAGCCGGAATTCGGGCTGGATAGCACGATCATCGACGGCAAGTCCGTGGTGGTGACCGAAGTCATCGAATGCCGCAAACCCTTTGGCCAGTTGAAACATTTCGTCCGGGACGGCGTGGCCGCGGGTGATCCGCGCGTCCTGATCGTCGCGCCGATGTCCGGCCATTTCGCCACGTTGTTGCGCGGCACTGTCGAACGTTTGCTGCCTTCGCACGAAGTGTGGATCACCGACTGGCGCGACGCGAAATATGCGCCGACCGGGGACGGACGCTTCGATCTGGACGACTATATCGACTATCTGGTCGAATTTCTGGAGCATGTTGGCCCTGGCGCCCACATGCTCGCCGTGTGCCAGCCATCGGTCCCGGCCTATGCGGCGGTGGCACTGATGTCGGCATCCGGCCACCCCGCCCTTCCCGCCACGCTGACCATGATGGGCGGGCCGGTCGATACCCGCAAAGCCCCGACCTCGGTCAACACGCTGGCGACGCAGCGGCCCTTTGCCTGGTTTGAACAGAATGTCATCGCGACGGTTCCGGCAATTTATCCGGGCCACGGTCGCCGGGTCTATCCGGGCTTCCTGCAACTGACCGGGTTCATGTCGATGAACCTTGGCAACCACATGACCAGCCACTGGGAGATGTTCAAACATCTGGTCGCCGGGGACGAGGCCAGTGCCGACGCAACCAAGGATTTTTACGACGAATACCGCTCGGTCTGCGACATGACGGCGGAATATTATCTGCAGACCATCTCGACCGTGTTCCAAAACCATCTGCTGCCTAAGGGGGAGATGACCCACCGGGGGACCCGGGTTGATCCGGCGGCGATCACCAAAGTGGCGCTGCTGGCGATTGAGGGAGAGCGCGACGATATTTCCGGGCTTGGCCAGACCAAGGCCGCGCTCGATATTGCCACCAGTCTGCCTGAGACAAAGAAGACCTATTATATGGCGGAAGGTGCCGGTCATTACGGCATTTTCAACGGCAGCAAATGGCGCAACCAGATTGCTCCGGTGGTGGAGAGCTTCATCCGCAAGAATGGCGGTTGAGCTATCGCTCCTTCCACCAGGCGAACACCACGGCCTGCAACTGCGTGACATAGGCGCGGGCATCCGGCCCCTCCCAGGCCCCGGTGTAGCCGCCCCGCGCCGGGCCGCCGCCGACCCACCAGCCCTGCCCCGGCAAGCCGTCGGACTGGCGCACCACCAGCACGGCCAGCGCCGGTGCGCCGTGACCACGCTGCGCCTCGTCGACAGCGTCAAGCGTCTTGCACAACTGCCGCATCTTGGGCCGGGAGAAATGATGGCCGAGCGCACCCAATACCTCGGAATAGGTCAGCGCCGTCCCGCTGCGCGCCGCACCGATCAGCACGGCTGTTACCTCGTCAGGATCAAACGCACTCACCACAGCGTCTTGGCGGCACGCTCCGGCCAACCGCTGTCATAGGCTTCCCCGCCAACCTGACCCGACGTCATTCGCGCCAAAATCTGGCCCGGCGTTGGCAGGCTGATCGGATCAACATGCCGCTCCGGGTCCCATAGCCCGGAGCGGACGATGGCGCGGGCGCACTGGAAATAGATTTCACCAACGGTCAGCACTGCGACGCTTCGCGGGCGTCCACCTTCATGGGTGAAGCTGTCGAGCAGCGCTGTGTCAGCCGAAATGACTGCTCGACCGTTGACCCGGAGCGTGGTGCCCGACCCCGGAATCAGAAACAGCAATGCCACCCGGGGATCGCGGACGATATTGCGCAGCGAATCGATCCGGTTGTTGCCGCGCCGGTCGGGCAGCAGCAGCGTCGCCCCGTCATCCGCCACCCTGACAAACCCGGCCAGATCGCCGCGCGGCGAACAATCCAGCCCCTCCGGCCCGACCGTCGCCAGCGCCGCGAACGGCGACGCCGCAATCAGGGTGGCATAATCCGCCGTCACCCGGTCGGCGACCTTGACCGTCGCTGCCGCCACCGGCGCATCGGGATAAAGCGCCTCCAGCGCGGCAATCGTTTCGATCATGGCCATGCCGCCCTTTTAGCACCGGTCATGTTTCTGTCACCAAATCGCCGTGATCGGCGAAGACCCTTTGCAAAGAGGGAGAATTTCATGTCAGTTCGTTGCGCATTTGTCGTGCTTGCTGCCACCGGCCTCGTGCTTGGTGGCTGTTCCACCCGCCCGCGCCAGTTTGCGCCGACCCTGAAATCCCCGGCAGCCGACCAGGCCGCCTATGACCGGGATTATCAGACCTGCCAGACGCTGGTCGGCAGGGGCTATAAATCCAATTTCAAGGCGACGGCCTTGACGCTCGGCATCGGAACGGCGGCGGGCGTCGCGGGTGCCGTTGCGGCCAGTGCGGTCGCAATCGCCTCGACCACCCCGACGCTGGCAACCCTTGGCTTTAACACCACTGCCGCCGGAGTCGGCGCGGCTACCATCGCCTTGCCGGTCATCGGGATTGGCGTCGGCTTTGGCGTATCGCGCGCCATCCGATCCGGCCGGGAAAAGCGCGTCAAAACCGCGCTTGCGGCCTGCCTTGGGGAATATGGCCATAGCGTTGACAGCTGGACACTGGTGAAAAAAACCAAAAAGATCAAAGGCCAAAAGACCACCCCGACACCTATTCCGGCGGTGGCCGATACGCCGGTGGGATAGGGCGCAATACGAACGTGTCAAGTTGACGGCGCGCCGTGAATGTCAACCGCGCTCGTAAGCCCTCCCGTGCCAGCAGCGGAGGGCTTACGGGTTGTGCTTCGGAGGGGAACCGGACCTACCTGCTTGCACATTACCCTACCCCTGTCATCCCGGCCCTGCGCCGGGACCCAGCCCGACGAATGACGGGCGAGCGGTGCTCGCGCATTTTGCTTCGCTGGGTCCCGGGTCAAGCCCTGGATGACTGGTTGATTGGAACACCAGCTTCAAGCGCGGGTGTTGGTCGTGCGCATCCTGCATCAAGCGCAGAGCGATCTGGACTTGGAGAGTTAGCGGTCGGCCAGCGGCGAAACAGATAAGTGCACTGTCACCGAGTCCACGGAGTCCACGGATTACAACGCCGCCACTACGAATGAAAACTACGCCCCAAGCTTCAGTGCCGGAACCTTGTCAATCAAGGCTTTGAGTATTTCATTGTCAATTTTCGTGGGCAAATCAGGCATTGGCCCGGTCACCGCGTTCCTATCGATGTTGACGAGAGCGCCAATCAGAACATCACGAGAATCAAGAGTTTTTGACTCCCACGAAAGTTGGATAGCGCACATAAGAGCTGAAATAGAAGTCAACTCGTTCTGATAAAATTTCGTCTCATCCAGACTTCTACGATAAAGTGACAAGAAGAAATATGCAATAAGCGTTATAATAAGAGCCAGAGATATACGTGCCCCGACAAAATAAATTACAGAAGCTAGTGTGGCTTCGGAAATTTGCTGAGGAGTAAATATCTCAATTGCCTCTCGCAAGAGATACAATGATCCAAAGGCAAAACCGATACCAATAAGCAGGTTTACAAAACCGCGTATGGTAACCGTTGAAGATGCGGCCCTAAGGCGGACAGCTGACTCTTGAAGGTAGGCTATGGAAGTCCGGTCGCCAATCTGCCTGCTTTCGTCTTCCAATATTTCTTTTATCGCAGCCTTTATATGCGGCGAAACACCTCTCCGGATGTTTTCCTCAAATAGGTTGGCAACTGATTGCTCAACCTCTTCAGACAGGCGGATTACCGGTGCTGAGGGCGCGATATTTTTATAATACTGTTTGCGCGCATTAATTCTATTGATAGGATTTTCATCTGATCGAACGCCTACTAGACTAGTAAATATTCTCCCCAATAATTCATTCGTTCTGAAAAATGTCAGTAGTAAATTTTTGCGATAGCTTTTGTTGAAAATGGCGAGCGCTAAAAAAGTTAAATATAGGATTCCAATTGAGATTGTTAATTTGTCAGAGACGTCTAAAGCCGTGTAGACCGCCGAAATAAGACCGTCAGGCAATGTATTGTTGCCGCTCACTCCGCCGCAACCCCAGCCAATAACCCGCCAGCTTCCTCAACCGCCTCCCCGCCGTCGTTCGCGCTCTTGGCACCTTTCCGCCGGTCGAACGCGTCCCACACTTCGTTCCAATTCCCCCGTGTTGCCGCCTTCGAATATTCGGTCGCCCGGGTTTCGAAGAAATTGGCGTGTTCGACGCCGTTCAGCATCGGGGTCAGCCAGGGGAGCGGGTGTTCGTCGATCATGAAGATCGGTTGCAATTCAAGCTGTTGCAGCCGCCAGTCAGCGATGAAGCGGATGTATTTCTTGATTTCCTTGGGCGTCATCCCTTCAATCGGACCCATCTCGAACGCGAGGTCGATGAAGGCATCCTCTAGGCTCACGACATGGTGGCAAACGCTGCGGATGTCGTCCTTGACGGCGCGGGTCAGGCAGCCGCGTTCCTTGGTGAAGGCGTGGAACAGCTTGATGATGCCCTCGCAGTGCAGGCTTTCATCGCGGACCGACCAGCTGACGATCTGGCCCATGCCCTTCATCTTGTTGAAGCGCGGGAAGTTCATCAGCATCGCGAAGCTGGCGAACAGCTGCAGCCCTTCGGTGAAGCCGCCGAACATCGCCAGCGTCTTGGCGATATCCTGATCGCTGTCGACACCGAATGTGTTCATGAAATCATGTTTGTCGCGCATTTCCTTATAGTTGAGGAAGGCGCTGTACTCGCTTTCGGGCATGCCGATGGTGTCGAGCAAATGGCTGTAGGCAGCGATATGCACCGTCTCCATATTGGAGAAGGCGGCAAGCATCATCTTGATCTCGGTCGGCTTGAACACCCGGCCATATTTGTCGTGATAGCAATCCTGCACCTCGACATCGGCCTGGGTGAAGAAGCGGAAAATCTGGGTCAGCAGGTTACGCTCATTCTCGCTGAGCTTCTGCGCCCAATCGCGGCAATCCTCTCCCAAAGGCACTTCCTCGGGCATCCAGTGGATCTGCTGCTGACGCTTCCAGAAGTCGAACGCCCAAGGGTATTCGAACGGCTTGTAGGAGCGGCGGGCTTCGAGAAGGGGCATTGTAGTTACTCCGTACGTCCCTCTCCCCTTGAGGGAGAGGGGTGCCCCGAAGGGGCGGGGTGAGGGGGTATCTGTGTATCGCTTGCGGGGCCCCTCACCCCGCTCGCTTGGTAGCGAGTCGCCCTCTCCCTCAAGGGGAGAGGGAAACGATCACTGGCACGCCAGGCATTCGTCATATTTCTGGTCGTCCAACTCCACGACCCGCAGGTCGCTGGTGTTGTCGGCCTCGACCCCGCCAGCAAAGCCAGCGCGCTGCACCGACTTTGACCGCAGGTAATAGAGCGACTTGATGCCCAGTTCCCACGCCCGGAAGTGCAGCATCAGCAGATCCCACTTCTCGACATCGGCGGGGATGTAGAGATTGAGCGACTGCGCCTGGTCGATATAAGGCGTCCGGTCGCCAGCCAGTTCCAGAAGCCAGCGCTGATCAATCTCAAACGCAGTGCGGTAGGTGGCTTTCTCGTCGTTCGACAGAAAGTCCAGATGCTGGACCGATCCGCCATGTTCAAGAATCGAATTCCACACCGCGTCGCTGTTCTTGGATTTCTCGACGAACAGTTTTTCGAGATAGGGATTTTTGACCGAGAAGCTGCCGGACAGCGTTTTGTGGGTGTAGATATTAGCCGGGATCGGCTCGATGCAGGCGCTGGTGCCGCCGCAGATGATGCTGATCGACGCGGTCGGGGCAATCGCCATCTTGCAGCTGAACCGCTCCATCACCCCCATTTCGGCGGCATCGGGGCAGGCCCCGCGCTCGGCGGCCAATTGCATTGATGCGTCGTTCACCTTGGCGTGGATGTGCTTGAAAATCTTCAGGTTCCACGATTTAGCCATCGCGCCTTCGAACGGCACACCACGCGCCTGCAGGAAGCTGTGGAAGCCCATGACACCAAGCCCGACCGACCGCTCGCGTTCGGCGCTGTATTTGGCGCGGGCCATCTCGTCCGGCGCGCGGGCGATATAGTCCGACAGCACATTGTCGAGGAAACGCATGACGTCCTCGATGAACTGCGGGTCGCCCTGCCACTCGTCCCAGGTCTCAAGGTTCAATGACGACAGGCAGCACACGGCGGTCCGGTGCACACCGTGCTGGTCGATACCGGTCGGCAGGGTGATTTCCGAACACAGGTTGGAGGTTGAGACCTTCAGCCCGAGATCGCGGTGATGCTTGGGCATCGTGCGGTTCACGGTGTCGTTGAAGATGATATAGGGCTCGCCGGTTGCCAGCCGGGTTTCGACCAGCTTCTGGAACAGCGCCCGCGCATCGACCTCGCCGCGCTTCTCGCCGGTCTTGGGACTGACCAGATCGAACGGCTCGCCGTTCCGCACCGCCTCCATGAACGCATCGGTGATCAGCACGCCGTGATGCAGGTTCAGCGCCTTGCGGTTGAAATCACCAGAGGGTTTGCGGATTTCGAGGAATTCCTCAATCTCCGGGTGGTTGACGTCGAGATAGACCGCCGCCGACCCGCGCCGCAGCGACCCCTGACTAATGGCAAGCGTCAGCGAATCCATGACGCGCACAAACGGCACGATGCCGCTGGTCTTGCCGTTGAGGCCAACCGGCTCTCCAATACCCCGGACATTGCCCCAATAAGTGCCGATACCGCCGCCTTTGGAGGCCAGCCAGACATTCTCGTTCCAGATGTTGACGATAGCCTCCAGGCTGTCGTCGACCGAATTCAGATAGCAGCTGATCGGCAGGCCGCGCCCGGTCCCGCCGTTGGATAGCACCGGGGTCGACGGCATGAACCACAGGCGCGAGATATAATCATAGACCCGCTGGGCATGCGCCTGATCGTCGGCATAGGCCGAGGCGACCCGGGCAAACAGGTCCTGATAGGATTCGCCGGGCAGCAAATAGCGATCGTCGAGCGTGTCCTTGCCGAACATCGTCAGCAACGCATCGCGCGACGAGTCGGTCACCACATCAAAGGCCCGCACGTCGACGGTATTGCTGCTGCTCTTGGGACGCGCGTCACCGCCCCCTGACAAGCCGGTCAAAGTCGCTTGTGCCTCTGCTACGCTGCCGCTGAAATCCATCGTCCATCCCCTTGTCGCACGCCGGTGGATAGAAGGGTCGGCAGGCAGCGTCGCGGCCTGTGTGACGGCTATATGAAGCCGTCCCCGATATCCTCGTTATCCACAGGACCGTTGCTGTTTCCAGCCGGCGACTCACTCTTTCCCGCATCGGCACAAAATTGCGCCCAAACACTAGGTCTAGTGGTATCCCCCCGGTCCCGAAACCAAAGATTGTGCCTAAATGCAAAAACACGCAAGCCGGAAACTTATCTTTTTTGTGAAGGCTTGCAGTCCAAAGGGATAGCTGTAGCGGGCGCGATGACAGGTGAGATTCGTGGTCATGGACGCCCCTCCCCCCTGACGCTAGAACCGGGTCGTTGGCGGGTGAACAGGAGTGGACAAGTGACTCTGATCAAACAGGATGATGTTATCGAATCGGTGGCCGATGCGCTGCAGTTCATCTCCTATTATCACCCGATGGACTATATCCGGGCGCTGGGCCGGGCCTACGAGCTTGAGGAAGGACCGGCGGCAAAGGATGCGATTGCGCAGATCCTGACCAACAGCCGGATGTGCGCGGAGGGGCATCGGCCGATCTGTCAGGATACCGGCATTGTGGTCGCCTTCGTGAAGGTCGGGATGAACGTCCGCTGGCAAGCCACGATGACCCTTGCAGAAATGGTCAACGAAGGGGTGCGACGGGCCTATATGCACCCCGAGAATCGCCTGCGCGCCTCCATCGTCGCCGACCCGGCCTTTGCCCGCACCAATACCAAGGACAATACGCCCGCGATTACCCATATCGAGCTGGTCCCCGGCGACCATGTCGAGATCACAGTCGCGGCGAAGGGCGGCGGCAGCGAGAATAAGTCCAAATTCGCGATGCTCAACCCCAGCGATTCGATCCGCGACTGGGTGGTCAACACCGTGCCGCTGATGGGCGCTGGCTGGTGCCCACCGGGGATGCTCGGCATCGGCATTGGCGGCACGGCGGAAAAGGCAATGCTGCTCGCCAAGGAAAGCCTGATGCTGCCCATCGACATGGGCGAGTTGAAGGCGCGCGGGCCGAATTCAAAGATCGAGGAGTTGCGGATCGAGTTATACGACGCGGTGAACGACCTCGGCATCGGCGCACAGGGCCTTGGCGGCCTGTCGACGGTGCTCGATGTCAAAATCCTCGACACCGCCACCCACGCCGCCTCCAAGCCGATTGCGATGATCCCGAATTGCGCCGCCACCCGTCACGCGCATTTCACCCTCGACGGGTCCGGGCCGGCGTACATGGAAACGCCGGACCTGGCGGCATGGCCCAAGGTCAACTGGACCCCGTCCAAGGAGGCGATCCGGGTTGACCTTGATGCGCTGACCCCCGCCGTCGTCGCCAGCTGGAAACCCGGCGACCGGCTGCTGCTCAACGGCAAGATGCTGACCGGCCGGGACGCGGCGCACAAGCGCATGACCGACATGCTGGCCCGGGGGGAGATCCTCCCCGTCGATTTCACCAACCGCGTGATCTATTATGTCGGACCGGTCGATCCAGTGCGGGACGAAGTCGTCGGCCCGGCGGGACCGACCACCGCCACCCGCATGGACAAATTCACCGAGGCTATGCTGGCCAAGACCGGCCTCATCGCCATGGTTGGCAAGGCGGAACGGGGTCCGGCTGGCATCGCCGCCATCAAGTCGCACAAGGCCGCCTATCTGATGGCTGTCGGTGGCGCGGCTTACCTCGTCTCCAAAGCCATCAAGGCGTCCAAAGTACTGGCGTTTGAAGACCTTGGCATGGAAGCCATTTACGAGTTCGAGGTCCGAGATATGCCGGTCACCGTCGCCGTCGATTCTACCGGTGAAAGCGTCCATGCAACCGGACCGCTGGTCTGGCGGGAAAAAATCGCCAAACAACGGGCCTCGGAGATGGCGGACTAAGCACAACCCACAAAAACAGGTTGCCGTATCAGCAATCGCCGGTCATCGCTTGTCCGGACAATATTGCCTTGGGGGAGGCCTGCTGTATGACCTACACGCCCGCTGATCTGACACCGGGAACTCATATTCGTCTGCCGCAAACGCCTGGGCAGCGGCATCCTTTGCGCGGATTCGGTGCCGAGGTGTATCGCTGGATCGGCACGGCGTTCCTATGGCTGTTCGGCTGGAAGGTGACCGGTGACTGGCCGCTTTATTCCAAGGCTGTGGCGATTGGCGCGCCGCACACCACCAACTGGGACGGCGTCCTGATGATCGCCACCATGGGGCATTTGCGGGTCCGGATGAACTGGATGGGCAAGGCAAGCCTCACCGCCGGGCCGTTTGGCGGATTTGTCCGCTGGCTCGGCTGCATCCCGATTGACCGGTCAAAGGCCAATGACATGGTCAGCCAGATGAAGGAGGCGTTTGCTGAAGCCGACCAATTGTTCGTCGGCGTCCCGCCGGAGGGCACACGGACCACTGGCGTCTCCGGCACACCGTGGAAGTCGGGTTTCTATCATATTGCGGTTGCCGCGAACGTCCCGATCATCATCTGCCTGCTCGACTGGGGCACCCGGCATGTCCGGATCAGCGGGGTTTACATGCCAACAGGCGACATTGACGCCGATTTGAAGATCATCCGCTCGCACTATGACGGTGTGCTCGGCAAGTTCACGCCGCGCCCCCGCTAGCGGGCGATCTCCCGCAGGATATCTTCCTCGAAACTGTGGAAATTGGAGAGTTTGCGCGGGAATTTCTTCGGGTCATCCGCCGTTCCGGTGACGACATAGACATAGCCCCTGCCCCGCGCCGGATCGATCCACAGGCCGGTCCAGGCCCCATAAGCATCGCCCAGATGCCCCCACCAGCGCGACCGGCGTGGAAACAGTGGCTGGTCCTGCCCAACCGCATCTCCAACCGTGCACTGGGCCGATAGCCCCCAGCAGCGCATCAAGCCGTCATAGCTGTCCCCCACCGCCGTTTCTCCCCAGCGCCACTGCGGCGTCAGCATCGCCTCCACGGTCGTCGGTTGAAGGAACTTGGTGCCATCCGATGTGCCGTCGTTCAGCAGCAGCCGGGCAATTTTCGCCAGATCGCGCGGTGATATGCGCACCCCGCCGTGCGGGCTGAACAAGCTGCCATTGGTGCCTGGGACATAGGTTACCAAGTCGCAGGCGGCGTCGGGCGTCGGTAACCGGACGATGCACGTGGGCGCGACACCGCGCAGATCATCAACCTGCGCCACCCATGGCCCATCCGGGACCCAGGCCGTCTCATCGGCTCCCTTGCGGTACAGCACAGCCGCATTGGCGAGCGCCGCCGCCGAACAGCCGGACCAGTTAAAACAAGCATCGAGTTTCAACGGCGCAAACACCAGCCGGGTCATCAACCGGTCGAACCGCTCTCCGGTTGCCATCTCCATGATCTCGGCAGCCAGCCCATAATTGAGATTGGCGTAGGAGAAATACCGGCCCGGTGGATAGCCTGCCTCCCAATTCGCCGCCGACATGCCGTCCTGCAACCGGGTCCCCAGCGGCCAGAAATAGCCGCCTGCGTCCACGACACTGCTCTGGTGGCTCAGCAATTGGCGCAAGGTGATCGGGACAAGCGGAAATGCCGGATTGCGGAGTTGCCGCCCGAGATAGACGGACACGTCCCGGTCGAGGTCCAGGGTCCCGGCCTCCACCAGCCGCAAGATACCAAGGGTGGTGACCAGTTTCGAAATCGAGGCGACCCGGACCGGTGTATCGACGGCCATCGCCCGATCCGGCTCAATCACCGCCCGGCCATGGGCCTCCGCGCGCAATTCCCGGTCCGCTGACGTGACAATAACGACAACGCCCGCCAGTTCCGGACTTTCCCCTGTGCGGCCCGCAACTATGTCGCGAAGGGCGGTCGATGTTGGCCGGGGGCCATAGGCACAGCTTGCCGCAAACGCCAACACACCGCAAAGTGCGACCATGGTACGAATGGCCCGCAGAGGATTGGTCGGAATGGCGTTGCTGGTCACTGGTGGAATTGTCACCGCGTTGTTGCTCCTCCGCGCCGGACTCGATGACAGCTATTATATCGGGTCGGCCAGCGATCACTATGACGGCGAACGCTTTTACAATCCGGGTGAACCCGTCCCCAATAACGGCGTCGGTGCCCTGCTGAAATGGAAACTGGCGGGCGGTGCCGCCGATTGGCCCGATCAGGTGCCGGTAACGCCGGCAAAACCGGCGGAGCGGGTGGACGGCGATGCGATGGTCGTCACCGCGGTCGGCCATGCGACGGTGCTGGTGCAGACCGCCGGGCTCAACATCCTGACCGATCCGGTCTGGTCAGAGCGGGTCAGTCCAGTCAGTTGGGCCGGTCCCAAGCGGGTGCGTGCACCGGGCATCCGGTTTGAGGATTTGCCGAAAATCGACGTCGTGCTGGTCAGCCACAATCATTATGACCATCTCGATCTGGACACGCTTCAGCGGCTGTGGCGACGGGACCGTCCTGTGATCGTCACGCCGCTCGGCAATGCTGCCCTGATGGCGCGGCGCGGCATCACCGCCTTTGCCCGCGACTGGGGCGACAGCGTCGGCGTCAAGGCCAGCGTCGAGGTGTATGTCGAACGGGTGCAGCACTGGTCGTCGCGCCGGATCCGCGACCGCAACCGCGCGCTGTGGGGTGGTTTCACGGTGACCACGCCGGGCGGCAATATCTATTTTGCCGGAGATTGCGGTTACGGCGATGGCGCGATGTTCCGCGACGCGGCTGCCAGGCACGGTCCCTACCGCCTCGCCCTGCTGCCAGTCGGCGCCTATGAGCCGCGCTGGTTCATGAAATCACAGCATATGAATCCGGCAGAGTCGGTCGCCGCCTTCCGGGATCTGGGTGCCGCGCAAGGCATCGGCATCCATTGGGGCGTCTGGCAGCTAACCGACGAAGCGATTGACGCTCCCCGTGCGGATTTGGGCACCGCACTCGCGGACGCGCAAATCGCGCCGGATCGCTTCGTGGCCCCGGTGCCAGGCGACGTGCTGACGATCAGCCCGCAACCCTAGCCTCCCTGTTGGCAGGAAGGCTGGGCGGCCCATTCGCTCAGGCTGGTCCGGTGCGGAAGGCGCAGAATTTATTGCCGTCCGGGTCGCGGAAATAGGCCCCGTAAAACGCCTGCGGCCCTTCATCGCCTCGCACACCAGGCGCGCCTTCGTCGCTGCCGCCCAATTCCATCGCCTTGGCGTAAAGGGCATCAACCTTGGCGCGGGTATCGAGAACGATCGCGACCATATTGCCGTTTCCGGCCGTCGCCGCGCCACCATCATAGGGTTTGGTGAGCGCGATGCCGGGTTGCCCCCAACTGGTGCCCCACATTGTGAACGAATCGAACTCCATCAGACGCTTGGCACCGATCGACCCAAGCAGCCCATCGTAGAACACCCGCGCGGCCGCGATATCCTTGGTTCCGAGTGTCACATATCCGATCATTCCGCATCCCCTTCAAAGCCGAGTCGATAGTGAAAACTAGCACTGGAACAAATCAAGTCCAATAGGCATAGTGCAACGATGGCCATTGCAATCCGAACCTCGCTCGCCGAGCCAGAGACCCAACCGATGTTCATGCCGCATCGCCCGGTGCGCCCCGAAAAGTCAGAAGGTGGCAGACGGTTCGAAATTGTGTCGGACTATGTGCCGGCCGGAGACCAGCCCACCGCCATTGCCGAACTGGTTCAACAGGCCAATGGCGGCGAACGCGATCAGGTGCTGCTCGGCGTCACCGGATCCGGCAAGACCTTCACTGCGGCCAAGGTCATCGAGGCGGTGCAGCGTCCGGCGCTCATCCTTGCGCCCAACAAAATCCTCGCAGCGCAGCTCTACGGCGAGTTCAAATCCTTCTTTCCGAACAATGCCGTCGAATATTTCGTCAGCTATTATGACTATTACCAGCCGGAGGCCTATGTCCCCCGCTCCGACACCTACATCGAGAAGGAATCCTCGGTAAACGAGGCGATTGACCGGATGCGCCATTCCGCCACCCGGGCGCTGCTCGAACGCGACGATGTGCTGATCGTTGCGTCAGTCTCCTGCCTCTACGGTATCGGGTCGGTCGAAACCTATTCGGCGATGACCTTCGCGCTAAAGAAGGGCGAATCTTACGACCCGCGTGAAATCGTGCGGAAGCTGGTGGCGCTGCAGTACAAGCGCAACGACACCAATTTCGTGCGCGGTGCCTTCCGGGTCCGCGGCGACACCATCGAACTCTTCCCGTCGCATTATGAGGACACCGCCTGGCGCATCAGTTTCTTTGGGGACGAGATTGAAACCATCACCGAGTTTGACCCGCTGACCGGCAACAAGGTCGCAGCGCTCGACACGATCAAAGTCTACGCCAATTCGCATTATGTGACGCCGGGGCCGACCCTCAAACAGGCAACCGAGGCGATCCGGCACGAGTTGACCGAACGCCTGAAGGAGCTGGTCGCCGAGGGGCGGTTGCTGGAGGCCCAGCGGCTGGAACAGCGGACCAATTTCGATCTGGAGATGATCGCCGCCACCGGCTCTTGTGCGGGAATCGAGAATTACAGCCGCTTCCTGACCGGGCGGCTGCCGGGGGAACCGCCGCCGACCCTGTTCGAATATCTGCCGGAAAATGCCCTGCTGTTCGTTGATGAAAGCCATGTCACCATCGGCCAGATCAATGGCATGTCCAGGGGCGACCACCGCCGCAAGCTGACACTGGCCGAATATGGGTTTCGCCTGCCGTCGGCCATCGACAACCGCCCGCTGCGCTTTGAGGAATGGGAGGCGATGCGACCGCAAACCATCTATGTCTCCGCGACGCCCGGGCGGTGGGAGATGGAACAGGTTGGCGGCGTGTTCACCGAACAGGTGATCCGGCCCACTGGCCTGATCGACCCGCCGGTTGAGATCAAGCCGATCGAGGATCAGGTCGATGATTTGATCCATGAGGCAAAACAGACGGCAAAGGCCGGTTACCGGACGCTGGTCACCACGCTGACCAAGCGCATGGCCGAGGACCTGACCGAGTTCCTGCACGAAGCGGGATTGAAGGTCCGCTACATGCATTCCGATGTCGAGACGCTGGAGCGCATTGAGCTGATCCGCGACCTGCGATTGGGTGTGTATGACGTGCTCGTCGGCATCAACCTGCTGCGCGAGGGGCTGGATATCCCCGAGTGCGGGCTTGTTGCCATTCTCGATGCCGACAAGGAAGGGTTTTTGCGGTCCGAGACGTCGCTGATCCAGACCATCGGCCGCGCGGCCCGCAACGTCGATGGCCGGGTCATCCTCTATGCCGACCGCATCACCGGCAGCATGGAACGGGCCATGGCCGAAACCGACCGCCGCCGCGCCCGCCAGACGCTTTACAACGACGCGAACGGCATCACCCCGGCCACGATCAAGCGCAATATCTCCGACGTGCTCGCCGATGTCTCGATGCGTGACGGGCTGGTGGTCGAGACCGGCGATGAGGACATGCCCAACCTCGTCGGCCACAATCTCAAAGCCTATATCGCCGACCTCGAAGACCGGATGCGCAAAGCGGCCGCCGACCTAGAATTCGAAGAAGCCGGCCGCCTCCGCGACGAAATCCGCGGCCTCGAAAACCACGAACTCGGCATCGCCATTCCGGAACAACGCGCACCGATCAAAGGGCGCGCGATGGCAGGCAAACCCGGGACCCGAAAAGACCGGTTCGGAAAGACGCAGCGCAAGTGGGGCAGCTGACGCCGCTCAACTTTGCCCGTGCCGCCGCAATGTTATTACCAGCACCAACGCCCCCACCGACAACAGAGCAGCAGCAAGCAGAAACGGCGCTCCCGGGAAATAGGAACCCACTCCATCAGCGAAATGGCCGAACAGGCCGGCCATGATCGGGGGGCCGATGACCGCGGTCAGGCTGATCATGCTGGCGATGGCGCCCTGGAGTTCGCCCTGGGCGTTTTCGGCGACCTCCATCGTCATCAGGCTTTGCATGGCCGGAAAGGTCAAGGCGCTGAGGCTGCCGACCAATATCCCGAGGACCATGTCGAAGGTGGAGCCGGCGAAGGCCAGGATCAGGTAGCTTGGAATGCCGAACAGCAGGCTGAGCCAGGCGGTCCGGACCGCACCGAAGCGGGCGATGGATTTCCCTGACAGGATACCCTGCGCCACCGCCAGCAGGACTCCAAATAGCGCGACGGTCCAGCCGATGGTGAACGGCGTCCAGCCGAATTTCAAAATGCCGTAATAGCCCCAGATCGAAAGCTGGGACTGACCAGCCAACTGCATGAAGAAAATCGTCACCAGGCAGCCGAGCACCAGTGGTGATTTGGCCATCTGGACAATCGATCCAAAGGGATTGGCGCGCCGCAGGTCAAAGGTGCGGCGTTTGTCGGCAGGCAAAGTCTCCCGCAACCGGAACCAGCCATAGGCAACGCCTGTCAGGCACAGCAGCGCTGCGGCCAGAAACGGCACCCGCTCCCCCAGCATGCCAAACCCGCCGCCAATCATCGGGCCAAGCACGAAGCCTGACGCCCCTGCCCCGCCGAGAACGCCGAAGGCGGCACCGCGCTTGTCCGGTGCAATGCAATCGGCAACGCAGCTGTTGGCCGCCGTCCAGGTTGCCCCCATCACCCCGGAAATCATCCGGCCGAGAAAAAGCCAGACGAGCGTCGGGGCCCAGGCCATCAGCAAATAATCGATGCCAAGTGCAGCCAGCGTCCACAGCAGCACCGGGCGGCGACCGTACCGATCGCTAAGGCCGCCAATCACCGGCGCGAACAGGAACTGCATGACCGCATAGGCAAACAGCAGCCAGCCACCGATCTCGGCGGCGCGGTCGGTCGACACCGCCGCCAAACTCATGACCAGCCCCGGCATCACCGGGATGATCAGGCCAATCCCGGCCATGTCGATGAAGACGATGAGGGCAATCAGCCCAAGCGCCGGGTCGCGGGTCTGGTCCGTCACAGCCTTCCTCTCCCTTCTTCAGTCTTTGCCTGTCTGCCCAATTCAATCCTCAGCGCCCGTCATATCCCTGCAACCGAGGCCACCTAAGGGCAAGTCAATCAGGCGGGAGCATGTGATGTTTGGACAAAGACAGGATCAAGGCTGCTTCTTTTCCGGGCTGGTGTTTTGGGCGATGCGCCGGTCGGGTCGCCCATCGCTGACCCAGAAACTGTCCGGTCTTTTCGCCGCCGTCTATCCCCGGACTGCACAGCCGACCGTCGCCCGCGCCACCTTCACCACCATATCCTGATCCCCGACCTGGCTTGCCAGGTTGACCAGATCGCGCAACGGCCGGTTCCGCAGGCCCTTCTTCGCTTCGCTGGCCAGCCGGGACAATTTGCGAAGTTGATCGATTGTCAGCTTCTGGGACAGGTCATCGGCCATGCAGGACGCCTGTTTGGGTGACACCCCGTAGCCGAGCAAGGCCGATTCAATCCGCACTTCGGCATATTTGCTGACACACCCGGCTAGCAACATCAGCGGCAACAGCAGTCCAAACCGGTTCATCCCCCACTCCTTGCATCGTCCCGCGGCCCGCGTCAGACTCGGGTCTGCGATGGATCATCCCAACTACATCACCCCGGACGGACATGCAGCCCTGATCGCACGGCATATCCATTTGTTTCAGGTGGAACGGCCACAAATCGTCGAAACCGTCAGCTGGGCGGCGGGCAACGGCGACCGGTCGGAGAATGGCGACTATATCTATGGCCGCAAACGCTTGCGCGAAATCGACCGGGAACTGAGCTGGATCTCAAAGCGGCTGAAAGCCGCAGTGGTGGTGGAACCAGCCGCCCAGCCGGACAAACGGCGGGCGTTCTTTGGGGCGAAGGTCCGTTATGTCGAGGCGGATGACACCGAACGCACCGTCACGCTGGTCGGCGAGGATGAAACCGACACCAGCGCTGGCCGGATCAGCTGGCGCTCCCCCGTGGGCACCGCCCTGAAAGGCGCGGCGGTCGGTGATGTGCGCGTCCTGCGATTGCCAGGCGGCAACCGCGAGGTCGAAATCCTCGCGGTCACCTATCCAGGTCAATAGTCGAAGGCGTAGCCATAGCCGTAGCGGTTGTAGCGGATGGCATCGACCGCCCAGTCATATTCGCGGTAGCTGACATAGCCGTCGCGGTTGCGGTCTGCGAAGCGGTAGAAGGCCGCCTGGGCCCGCCGCCATTCGCGGTCGGTCAACCGGCCGTCACGGTCGCGGTCATACCAGCGCAGGCCCCAGCTGATGGTCAGCCGGTCGCCATAGCCAAAGCCATAGGGTGTCCAATAGCTGTTCCAGCTTGGCGTCGAGTAACTGAAGCGCCAGCCCCGATCATCATGGCGACCCCAGCGGCCCGCATCCCAGCGGTAGTTGTCTCGGCGGTCATCGCGGCGATAGTCCCGCCGGTCGTCACGCCGATCATTGCGGACATCCCGCAAATCCCGCTGGTCGTTCCGCAACTCGGCCCGGTCCCGGACCAATTCTCGCTCGTCCCGGCGCACGTCACGCCGATCTCCTCGCAATTCGGCCCGTGATGTCGTCGGATCGGCTCTGTCTTGGCGAAGTTCGCGGCGGCTATCCTGAAGATCCTGCCGACTGTCCTGAACCTCGCGGCGGCTGTCACGCACCTCTGCCCGCTCCGAACGCAAAGCGCGTTCCGCCTGACCACCAGAGGCGCGCTCGATCCGCTCGCGTTCTGCCATCCGGCCCTCCCCCCGATCCCGCGGATCAGCTACCTGCGCAACAACAGGCAGCGCCACAGCCACGGTCAGCAACAGTCCCGAAATTATCTTGCGCATGTCACTCTCGTACGTGAACGTGGGATGGATATGCGCCGGCTCAGTTGAACGGTTTCTGAGGCGACCTGTCAGCCAAGGTTCAGTTTCACGCCAAGGTCATGCTCTGCCCGGGCGTGCAATTCAGGCGACACCGGCGGTGGGTCAAGATCAACTCCATTGGCGAGCCTGTCGGCAATGATCTCCAGTGCAGCAAGACGAGCATGCTTCTTGGAATTCCCGGCAATCACGTACCAGGGCGCCGCCTGCTTGTGGGTCCGGTCGAACATGTCGTGGATCGCGTCGGCATAGGCGGCCCGGTTGCTGCGGTTTCGGTAATCGTCGAGCCCGGTTTTCCAGCGTTTCCACGGAGATTCGAGCCGGTCGCGCAATCGACTGTCCTGCTCATCCTGCGTGATGTGGATGAACAGTTTCACCAGCCGAACCCCGTCATCGATGTGTTGCGCCTCGAACTGGTTGATCTCATCATAGGCGCGGTGCCAGTCGGCCTTGGGCGTCAGCTTCTCCACTCGTTCCACCAGCACCCGTCCGTACCAGCTGCGATCAAAAATCGCCATTTCGCCGTGCCCAGGCATCCGGGTCCAGAACCGGTATAGAAAATGGCGCTCCCGCTCGGAAGCCGTCGGGGCCGCGATGCTCCAGACCTTGAAAAAGCGCGGATCAAGCTCGGTCGTCAGTCGCCCAATGATGCCGCCTTTGCCCGACGCATCCCAGCCCTCCAGCATGACGATGGCTCGGAGTTTCTGGGTGACATAGGCGGTCTGGATCACCTGCAAGCGGTGCTGAAGCTTTTCGAGATCGGCCAGATAGTCGGCGTCATCCGGCGCCTTTGACTGTTCGAAGTCGGCAAGTTTGTGCCGTTTCACGGTTTCGGGCCGTCCACGATCCGGATGCCCAGTTCCTTCAGCTGCTTGGCCGTCGCCGGGGCGGGGGCGTTCATCATCAGGTCTTCGGCCTTCTGGTTCATCGGGAAGACGATGACTTCGCGGATATTGGGCTCATCGGCAATCAGCATGACCATACGGTCAACGCCGGGTGCCGACCCGCCATGCGGCGGCGCGCCAAACTTGAAGGCGTTGATCATGCCTGAAAAATCCCGGTCGACCTGATCCTGCGAATAGCCGGCAATCTCGAACGCCTTGTACATGATCTCCGGCTTGTGGTTGCGGATCGCGCCCGATGACAGTTCCACGCCGTTGCAGACAATGTCATATTGATAGGCGAGGATATCGAGCGGGTTCATCGTCTCCAATGCCCCCAACTCGCCCTGCGGCATCGAGAAGGGATTGTGGCTGAACACCACCTGTTTCAGCTCGTCGTCATATTCGAACATCGGGAAATCGACGATCCAGCAGAATTTGAACGCGCCCTGCTCAATCAGCCCGAGATCGGTGCCGACGCGAGTGCGCGCCGCGCCTGCCAGCTTGGCAGCACTCGCCTCGGGGCCTGCCGCAAAGAAAATGCCGTCATCAGGGCCAAGGCCAAGATCAGCGATCAACTGCTTCGTTGCCACTTCGCCGTGATTCTTGGCGATGGGACCGCCCGCTTCGCCGCCCTTTTGGGTGATATAGCCGAGGCCAGCGAAGCCTTCGGCCTGTGCCCAGCTGTTCATATCGTCGAAGAATTTGCGGCTCTTGTCGGCGGTGCCGGGGGCTGGGATGGCACGCACCACGCCGCCATCGGCAACGATGCTGGCAAACCGGCCAAAGCCGGAATCCCGGAACTGCTCCGAAACGTCGGTGATCAGGATCGGATTGCGCAGGTCGGGCTTGTCCGACCCGTATTTCAGCATCGCGTCCTTATAGGCGATGCGCGGGAACGGCGGCTTGGTCACCGACTTGTCGCCAAACTCCTCGAACACGCCGGCGAGCACCGGTTCGATGGCGGCAAACACGTCATCCTGGGTGATAAAGCTCATCTCGAAATCGAGCTGATAGAATTCGCCTGGGCTACGGTCGGCCCGCGCATCCTCGTCGCGGAAGCAGGGGGCGATCTGGAAATAGCGGTCAAAGCCCGCGACCATCAGCAGCTGCTTGAACATCTGCGGCGCCTGCGGCAGCGCGTAGAATTTCCCCGGATGCACCCGGCTTGGCACCAGATAGTCGCGCGCACCTTCAGGGGAGGATGCGGTCAGGATCGGCGTCTGGAATTCGGTGAACCCTTGATCAATCATCCGGCGCCGCAGGCTGGAAATCACGCCGGAGCGCAGCACGATATTGCGGTGCAGCCGTTCCCGCCGCAGATCGAGGAACCGGTACCGTAGCCGGATATCCTCAGGGTATTCCGCATCGCCCGCCACCGGCATCGGCAGTTCGGTCGCCGCCGACTGTACCGAGACATCGCGGGCACGGATTTCAATCGCCCCGGTCGGCAGGTTGGGGTTCACCGTCCCCTCCCCGCGCGCCACGACTTCGCCGGTAATGGTCACGACGCTTTCGGCGCGCACCTTGTCCAGCTGCACATGGGCTGGCGAATCAACGTCGGTGACAATCTGGGTCAACCCGAAATGGTCGCGCAGATCGACGAACAACAGCCCGCCATGATCGCGCTTGCGGTGGACCCAGCCCGACAGCCGGACGGTTGAACCAACATCGGACGCGCGCAGCTGCGCGCAGTTATGAGTGCGGTAAATATGCATGGCGCGGCTGGTGACGGTTCAAGGGGGGATTTGTCAAGGAAATGGGGAAGCACAGCCCTACCTGAACCCGCATTTCTTCGAACCACTGGCATCCGCGCCCATCCTGCACTAGTCACCATCCATGCTGATCCACCCGCTGGTGACTGACACCGCAACCCTTGCCGACCTTTGTGCCCGCCTTTCGCAAGCACCCTTCGTCTGCGTCGATACCGAGTTCATGCGGGAGAACACGTTTTTCCCTGACCTCTGCCTGGTGCAGGTCGCCTCCCCGTCCGAAGCCGCCGCAATTGACCCGAAGGCCGATATCGACCTCGCCCCGCTGCTCGACCTGCTGGTCAATGCCGATGTGCTGAAAGTGTTTCATGCCGGCGGGCAGGATCTGGAGATTATCTACAACCTGACCGGCAAGACGCCTGCCCCGCTCTTCGATACCCAGATTGCGGCGATGGCACTCGGCCTTGGTGAGCAGGTCAGCTACGCCAATCTCGTGGCTTCCTACACCAGCGCGACGCTCGACAAGGGCGCGCGCTTTACCGATTGGGCCCGGCGTCCGCTCGACAAACGGCAGCTGGATTATGCGGTGTGCGACGTTACCTATCTGGCCGAACTGTTCCCGAAAATGCTCGATCGGCTGAAACGAACCGGGCGCGGGGCCTGGCTCGATGAGGAAATGATGCGGCTTGGGGATCCGGCCAACTATGCCAACGAGCCGGAATTGGCCTGGAAGCGGCTCCGGCTGCCGAGCCGCAAGCCAGAAGTGCTCGGGCGTCTGAAGGCGTTGGCAGCGTGGCGGGAGCGGGAAGCGCGCGAAAAGGATGTACCACGCGGGCGGATCATGAAGGATGAGACGCTCGCCGATCTCGCTGGAAACCCGCCCCGCCGGCAGGAGGATTTGACCCGGGTGCGCGGTCTGTCGGCGACCTGGGGGCAGAATAACATCGGTGAGCGATTGATCGGGGCGATCGAGGCGGCAACACCCATGTCTCCCGATGAAATGCCGCCACGCGAAGCCGCACGACCCGGATTGACGCCTGATTCCAGTCTGGTCGCCGACCTGCTGAAACTGCTGTTGAAGGTGCGGGCCAAAGAGGCGGATGTCGCCCCGAAACTGATCGCGCGGGCCGATGATCTGGAAGCGCTGGCCGCTGGCGTCCGGGACGGACTGCCGATGTTGAAGGGCTGGCGCAACGAAGTCTTTGGCATGGACGCGTTGGCCTTGGTCGAAGGGCGCCTTGGATTTGCGGTTAAGGATGGCAGGATGAAGATGAGCGAGGTCTGATCCCTGAGGTGAAGGTTCAAGGAGGTTTCGGAACCAATATCCTCGCACAACCGTTGCGGAATTCTCAACGAAACTGGATGGTGTTCTTCAATCCCATCGCTTGGGCCAGTGACTTCAACCGACGCTGGACGGTTTCGCCATTCAGCGCCGCATGGTGGCGGGCGAGTGTCAGAGTCAGCAGATCACCGTCCCGGTGGAGCCGCCCGCTGGTCAGGGCCTCAGCAGTCCCGCCGGTCAATCGCTGGCCAAGCCGCAGCGCCAGACCCCACATCCGGGCGCGTTGCAAGGAGGCGGGGTCGGCGAGTTGCGGCAGCAGCGCTGCCGACGGATCGGACGCATCCCCACCGAAACAGGCAAACAGCGCCGCCCCGAGCATGGCGCGCTCCCGGGCCGAAATCGCCACCCAATTGCCGTGCAGCGCCACATCAAGACCGCGTTCAGCCCGGAAGTCAGGATGGGCCCGCCAGGCAATGTCTGACAGCAAGCAACAGACTTCGCGCAACCGGACGTCGGCGGCCGTCTCCGGCGCGAACAGGCCGTTCATCCAGGCCATCAGCGCGTCACCATGCTCCGGGAACCGGCCCTGACGTTCGCCTTCAGCCCTCGCAGCCGCGATCAGCGGGTCCTGGACGCGCGTCGTCGGTGGCAATCCCTCGAACAGCAGGCCTTCGCGCAGGCCGTAGGCGGAGGCGACGAAATGACTGCTGCCCAGATGCTTGCCAACGGCCCGCAGCAACACGGCGGCACCCGGAAGCTGCGGGATGCGGGACCCGGAAATATGCGGCACGGCTTTCACCGATTTCGGCAGCATATGCGCGAGCGTCCGCGCCAATCGCTCCGGGGCCTCAGGGGCCATGATATATTGGTGCACCACCGGCAGCGGATAATCGCTCAGGTGCATGTGCAACTGGGTCAGCGCCCGCCACGACCCACCGACCATATAGAAGGGCTTGTCGCGCCCCTGCGCGGCCCAGCCGACCTTGCTGAGGGCCTTACCAATGAATCCGGCGAGCGCCCGGCCATTGGCTTTACGGAGCGCATCGAGCTTCAGGGACCCAATCGGGAGGGATATCCGGTCGTGGACCTGCCCACCCGATATTCGGATCAGTTCCAGACTGCCGCCGCCGAGGTCCCCGACCACACCGTCTGCATCGGGAATCCCGGCAATCACCCCGAGTCCGGCCAAACGGGCCTCATCATCGCCGCTGATCACCTCAACCGTCAGGCCGCTGGCCTGCTTGACCCGGGCGATGAATTCCTCGCGGTTTGCAGCCTCCCGAACGGCGGCGGTGGCGACGGTCCGCAGCACATCGACCCGCATATCAGTGCACAGCAGGGCAAAGCGCGCCAGTGCCGCTTCTGCAATCTGCATCCCTTCTTCGGACAAACGCCCATCGGCGGCGATTCCGCGGCCAAGGCCGGCCATCACCTTCTCGTTGAACAGATTGTGCGGCGTCCGTTCGGTGCCGCGGTAGACAACGAGGCGGATCGAATTGGAGCCGATATCGACGATGCCGGTCAGCGACTCCTTGCCCGGATCGGTCATATGGACCGGCCGGTGCGGAAACGCGGTTACGGTCGCAGGCACATATGGCTCCGGATTGGCATCAGCTCAGTGTTCGATACCGAAGGCAACGCCGCAGGGCTAGGGCGATCAGATGAACGCGAGCGACTTGATCTCGTAATATTTGTCGCCCGACGGGGTCACAACCTCAACCTCGTCACCAATGCGCCGCCCGATCAGCGCTCGCCCGAGCGGCGAGGAATAGCTGATCCGGCCGCCGTGCGCATCGGCCTCGATCGGGCCGACAATCTGATAGGTCACCGGACGGTCGGCTTCGTCAAGCAGGCTGACGGTCGCGCCGAACACCACCTTGTCGCCGCTGAGTGAGGTCGGATCGATCACCTGCGCCCGGGCAAGCTGATCCTCGATCTGCATGATCTCGGCCTCAATCTGGCCCTGCCGCTCCTTGGCCGCATGATATTCGGCATTCTCGCTCAGATCGCCGTGCGCGCGCGCTTCCTCAATGTCGGTGACGTTGCGAGGCCGTTCCTCGGTTTTCAGCTTGTGCAGCGTGGTGAGGAGGCGTTCGTGCCCCTCCAGCAGCATTGGCAGCTTTTCAACCGTCGCCATCAGCTTCGCCTTCTATCATTGCGGGACAAGTCCGGAACCGATGGGCAAGGCACCCATCCCAACGTCACCAGAACTGCCGGGAGCTAACTTTCGAGCGAGGAATAATAGGACTGAAGCGGACGAACTTCAAGCATTCCTTGCCGCAGCGCAGCAATTGCCCTGACAGCGGCGACACTGGCCGCCGCCGTGGTGAAATAGGGGACCCGACCGTAGAGCGCCGCAATACGGATCGATTTGCTGTCGAGCATCGATTGCTGCCCCTCGGTGGTGTTGAACACCAGCGCGACATCGCCGTCCTTGATCCGGTCAACGATGTGCGGCTGCCCTTCCTGAACCTTGCGGACCCGTTCGACCGTCAGCCCGCGCCCTGCCAGATAATCGGCGGTGCCCCCCGTTGCCAGCAGCCGGAAGCCGAGTCCCAGCAAGCCTTGTGCCGCCTCGACGATGACCGGCTTGTCGCTGTCCTTGACCGAAATGAAGGCGGCCCCGCCGGTGGGCAGCACGGTCCCGGCCCCAATCTGCGCCTTGGCGAAGGCAGTGGCAAAGTTGCTGTCGATGCCCATGACTTCGCCGGTTGATTTCATCTCCGGCCCCAACACCGGATCGACGCCGGGGAACCGCGCGAACGGGAACACCGCTTCCTTGACCGCGATATGTTTGATGTCGGGCCGCACCAAGCCGAACGACGCCAGACTTTCACCCGCCATCACCCGCGCCGCGATTTTGGCAATCGGCTGCCCCATGGTCTTGGCGACAAAGGGCACCGTGCGGCTGGCGCGCGGATTAACCTCGATCAGATAGACATCGCCGCCCTTGACCGCGAACTGGATGTTCATCAGGCCGCGCACATTGAGCGCCTTGGCGAGCAGCTTCGTCTGCCGCTCGATTTCGGCGATGATCACCGTCGGCAGGCTGTACGGCGGCAGCGAACAGGCGCTGTCGCCGGAATGGACGCCGGCTTCCTCGATATGCTGCAGGACGCCCGCCACATAGACCGTCTCACCGTCGGCAATGGCGTCGACATCGACCTCGATGGCATCGCGCAGATATTGGTCAACCAGCACCGGCGATGTGCCGGACACCTGCACGGCGGTGGCAATATAATGTTCGACCGCTGCCCGGGTTTCGACAATCTCCATTGCTCGGCCACCGAGCACATAGGACGGGCGCAGCAGGACGGGGAAGCCGATCTCCTCGGCAACCCGCACCGCCTCCGCCTTTGACCGGGCGATGCCGTTCATCGGCTGCTTCAACCCGAGTGCGGTGATCAGCGCGGCAAAGCGCTCCCGGTCCTCGGCAAGGTCGATCATGTCGGGCGAGGTGCCGAGGATCGGAATACCGGCATCCTCCAGACTCTGCGCCAGTTTCAGCGGGGTCTGCCCGCCAAACTGCACGATCACCCCGGCGAGCGTCCCCGCCGCCTGCTCGACATGCAGAATCTCCAGCACATCCTCGCCGGTCAGCGGCTCGAAATACAGCCGGTCGGACGTGTCATAATCGGTCGATACCGTCTCCGGATTGCAGTTGACCATGATCGTTTCAAACCCGGCATCGGCGAGCGAGAAACAGGCGTGGCAGCAGCAATAATCGAATTCGATCCCCTGCCCGATCCGGTTGGGTCCGCCACCCAGAATGACAACTTTCTGCCGCGCCGTCGGCTGGCTTTCGCATTCCGGCGTGCCAAAGCTCGGGGCTTCATAGGTTGAGTACATGTACGGGGTCTTGGCCTCAAATTCAGCGGCGCAGGTGTCGATACGCTTGAACACCGGGCGAACCCCAAGGCCGCGCCGCAGCGCCGCGACATCCGACACTTTACCACCGGTCAGTTGCGCCAGCCGCGCGTCGGAAAAACCCATCGCCTTCAGCCTGCGGATACCCGCTGCATCCTCCGGCAGGCCATCCGCCCGGACAACCGCTTCTGCCTCAATAATCTCGCGGATGCGCGCGAGGAACCACGGGTCATAGCTGGCGATGCGGTTGATCTCCGCGTCGCTGAACCCCTCCCGCATCGCCTGGGCCGCGACCAGCAACCGGTCGGGCGTCGCCTTGGCCAGTTCGGCGGCGATCACATCATGGTCCGCCCCGGCCAGCGTCTCGACCTCATCAAACCCGCTGAGCCCAGTCTCCAAACCGCGCAGCGCCTTCTGCATGCTTTCGGCAAAGCTCCGCCCAATCGCCATCACCTCGCCAACCGACTTCATCGCCGTGGTCAGCAGGGTGGACGCGCCCTTGAATTTCTCGAACGCAAAGCGCGGGATTTTGGTGACGACATAGTCGATGGTCGGCTCGAACGAGGCTGGCGTTGCGCCCGTAATGTCATTGGTGATTTCGTCGAGCGTATAGCCAACCGCCAGCTTGGCCGCGACCTTGGCAATCGGGAAGCCGGTGGCCTTGGAGGCGAGTGCGGAGGACCGCGACACGCGCGGATTCATCTCGATAACGATCAGCCGCCCGTCCTTCGGATTGACGGCGAACTGAACGTTGGAACCCCCTGTTTCAACACCGATTTCACGCAAGCAAGCGATGCTTGCGTTGCGCATGATCTGATATTCCTTGTCGGTCAGCGTCAGCGCCGGGGCGACGGTGATCGAGTCCCCGGTGTGAACCCCCATCGGGTCGATATTCTCAATGGAACAGATGATGATGGCATTGTCGTTGCGGTCCCGCACGACCTCCATCTCATATTCTTTCCAGCCGAGCAGCGACTCCTCGATCAGCACTTCGGTCGTCGGCGAGACATCCAGCCCGCCGGTGACGATCTGGACAAATTCGTCGCGGTTATAGGCGATGCCGCCGCCGGTACCGCCCATGGTGAAGGACGGCCGGATGACGGCGGGAAGCCCGGTCCGCTCCAGCACCACCAGCGCCTCCGCCAGCGTATGGGCAATGCCCGACCGCGCCGATTCCAGCCCGATCTTGGTCATCGCCTCCCGGAATTTCATCCGGTCCTCGGCCTTGTCGATCGCCTCGGCATCGGCGCCGATCATCTGCACGCCATATTTCGCCAGCGTGCCATCGTTGAACAGCGCCAGCGCGGTGTTGAGCGCGGTCTGCCCGCCCATCGTCGGCAGCACGGCGTCTGGCCGCTCCTTCTCGATGATGCGGGCGACAATCGCGGGCGTGATCGGCTCGACATAGGTCGCGTCCGCCATGTCCGGATCGGTCATGATCGTCGCGGGGTTCGAATTGACGAGGATGATCCGGTAGCCCTCCTCCCGTAGCGCCTTGCACGCCTGCGTCCCGGAATAATCAAACTCACACGCCTGCCCGATAACGATGGGGCCAGCGCCGATGATCAGGATGGAGGAGATGTCGGTGCGTTTGGGCATTGTCTAGTACGATCTCATTGCATACATTGATTGCATTGCAATCATTGGAGTCGGTCGATGGCCAGTATGACCTTCCGCAACATTCCCGAGGACGTGAAGCGACGCTTTCGCCTCAACGCTGCGGCGCAGGGCCGTTCGATGGAGGAACACGGTCGTCGACTGATCAACGCATCCGTGGCAAACGACGAAGGCGCGTCGCGCAAAAGCATGTTTGACATATTGTACGATGCCAGCAGGCCCGGTCTCGACCTCCCGATTCCGCCGCGTTCGCGTGCCCGCATCCCGACGTTCGACGACGAATGATTCTTGTCGATACCAATGTCTGGAGCGAAGCATTTCGCCCCCATCCCGATCAAAATGTCCAAAGCTGGGCCCGTCGGAATTCCGACGCGCTGTGGCTTTCAACCGTGGTGCTCGGGGAATTGCTGTCAGGCGCTGCGATGATGTCGGCAGGCCGGAAGCGCGGTGCCCTTGAGGCAGGATATGCCGACCTGATCCAAAGCTACGCCGACCGGATAGCCTCGTTCGATCTCGACGCCGCGCACCGATATGCAGAGGTGCTGGCATTTCAGGAACGAGCAGGTCGAAATCCGGGAACGGCCGACACCCAGATTGCGGCGACAGCCCTGGCGCGCGGAATGCAGCTTGCGACGCGCAACACCAAGCACTTTGCGGGACTGGGCCTGAAGCTGATCGACCCATGGCGAGCCTGACCGCCTGCTTCACCGAATAATCTAACGCGCACGCCTGCCCGATGACAATGGGGCCAGCGCCGATGATCAGGATGGAGGAGATGTCGGTGCGTTTGGGCATTATTTCTCGATCCCGGTTTGAGCGACACAGCCCCAACCGTCGAGTTCAACACCGAACAGGGCTTCAAATTGCAGCGATAATTTCGTTAGGGCCTTGATACTCATCACATCAGCCGTTTGCTCGCGCCCAATAAAGAGCACTTCTCGATCGGCCTGCGAATCTTCAGGCAACCTTGAGAAGCCGTAGGCGCGAGCGAGCGTCTCTAACTTGCTCAAGGAGTCGGGATGCCCCCGAAATGACAAATCGATGAGCCGGGGTGCCCATGGCTGATCGCCGTTCCGTTCCAAGGCCTCAAGGACATCGAGATCAGCCGACCAAACTTTGTCGAAATAATCGCTGTCTATCTCGGGTAAGGTCATGCGTTCCGCTCCAACGCGTTCACGAACCGCTCGAACAGATAATGACTATCCTGCGGTCCCGGGCTCGCCTCGGGGTGATACTGCACGCTGAACGCCGCCTTGTCGGTCAGTTCCAGTCCTGCCAGCGACCCGTCGAACAAGCTCACATGCGTCGCCCGCGCATTCGCTGGCAGTGTCGCCGTGTCTACTGCGAAGCCGTGATTCATGCTGGTGATCTCGACACGGCCGTCGCCGAGGCGTTTGACCGGGTGGTTCGCGCCGCGGTGGCCCTGGTGCATCTTGAAGGTCTTGGCACCGACCGCCAGCCCCAGCATCTGGTGGCCGAGGCAGATGCCGAAGATCGGTTTGCCGATATTGAGCAGTTGCTGGATCACCGGCACCGCATATTCGCCGGTCGCGGCCGGGTCGCCGGGGCCGTTCGACAGGAACACGCCGTCGGGATTGTGCGCCATGACGTCGTCGAACGTGGCGGTGGCGGGCACCACGGTCACGCGCGCGCCGGCGGCGACGAGGTTCCGCAGGATGTTGCGCTTCAGGCCATAGTCGATGGCGACGACATGCGGCCCCCTCGGATCGGCACTGTGCGCGGCATAGCCCTGCCCCAGCGTCCACAGCCCGTCGTCCCACTTGTAGCTCTGCAGCGCCGATACATCCTTCGCGAGGTCCATGCCCTCCAGCCCTGGCCAGGCTGCGGCCGCGGCGACCAGCGCCGCCGTGTCGAACTCACCATTTGCATTGTGCGCGATGACGCCGTTCGGCGCGCCCAGCACGCGGATACGCCGGGTCAGGGCGCGGGTGTCGACACCGGCCAATCCGATCCGGCCAACGCCGCGTAGCCAGCTGTCAAACCCGCCCGCCGCGCGGAAGTTCGAGGCCGCCGTCACATCCTCCCGCACGATGCACCCCAGGGCATGCGGATTGGTGGCCTCAACATCCTCCGGGTTCGCCCCGACATTGCCGATGTGCGGGAAGGTGAAATTGACGATCTGCGCCGCGTAGGACGGATCGGTCATGATCTCCTGATAGCCGGTCATCGCGGTGTTGAAACACACCTCCCCGACCGCTTCCCCTTCCACGCCGAAACCACGGCCCCAGATCAGGCTGCCGTCGGCCAACGCCAATACGCCCGTCGCACCTTGCGGTTGCGTCGAGGGGCGAGGGTCGGCCACGGGCGATCCTTTCGGGTGGTTGCAAAGCGGGTAAACGGGGGGGTTGCTAGGGTCCGTCCCCGCCCCCGTCAATCTATTATTCGATGGCACAAAGGGCTAGGCTCAACGATCACCGAGTCACAAAGGTTTTTCCATGATCCGCGACGACATCAAGGCCGCGACCATCGCCTCCATGAAGGCGGGCGACAGCGCCCGAACCGGCACCTTGCGGATGATCGCCGCCGCCATCAAGAACAAGGATATCGAACTGCGCACAAGCACCAATCTGCCCGAGGATGACGTGCTGATCGCCGACGTGCTGACCAAAATGGCCAAGCAGCGCCGCGAATCGATAGACATGTATGTGACCGGCAACCGCCCCGAACTGGCCGATGCCGAACGCACCGAACTCGGCGTCATCGAAAGCTTCATGCCGCAGCAGATGAGCGCGGCGGAAGCCGAGGCAAGGGTGCGCGACCTGATCGCCGAACTGGGGGCCGTGGGGCCAAAGGACATGGGCAAGGTCATGGCGGCGCTCAAAGACCGATTCGCCGGCCAACTCGACATGAGCCGCGCCAGCCTGATGGTGAAACAGGCGCTGGTGGGATGACCCCCTCTCCCCTCAAGGGAGAGTGATTTAATGTTCCCCCCCTCCTTCCTCGACGAACTCCGCGCCCGTGTTGGCCTCGTGCAGGTCATTTCGCGGCGCGTGAAGCTGACCAAGGCAGGGCACGAATGGAAAGGGTGCTGCCCGTTTCATAACGAGAAAACCCCGAGTTTTTATGTCAATGAGGACAAGGGTTTCTACCATTGTTTCGGCTGCGGCGTGCACGGCGATGTGATCCGATTCGTGGTCGAACAGGAAGGCCTGCGCTTTCCGGAGGCGGTCAAGGCGCTGGCGGCTGAAGCTGGACTCGATGTGCCGGAGGAAAGTCCGGAAGCGCGGGAGAAGGCGCGGGTTGCCGATGGTCTGCACGAGGTGATGGCGGCGGCGTCCGCCTGGTACGCGGCGCAGTTCAGCGGCTTGTCTGGCTCGAATGCGCGGAAATATGTCGAGACACGCGGACTGACGGCGGAGACGGTCAAGCGGTTCGCGCTCGGCTATGCGCCGGACGGCAACAAGCTGCGCTCCGGCCTCAAGGATGTGCCGGAGGCGTTGCTGACCGAGGCCGGGTTGATCGGCCATGCCGAGGACCGCGACGGCAGCTACGATCGGTTCCGCAACCGGCTGATATTCCCGATACGCGATCCACGGGGCCGGGTGGTTGGCTTTGGTGGTCGCATCTTTGGCGACGGGCAGCCCAAATATCTGAACTCACCCGACACGCCGCTGTTTGATAAGGGGCGGCTGCTCTACAATCTCGATCAGGCGGGGCCGGTGGCACGCAAGTCCGGGCGGCTGATCGTGGTCGAAGGTTATATGGACGTCATCGCCATCTCGCAGGCGGGCTTTGCCGAAGGCGTTGCGCCGCTGGGGACGGCGGTCACCGAGCAGCAATTGCAGCTGATGTGGCGCGTGGTGCCCGAGCCGATCCTGTGCTTTGACGGTGATGCAGCGGGACAGCGGGCCGCGCTCCGCGCCGCGACCCGGGCGCTGCCGCTGCTGGAGCCGGGCCGGTCGCTGCGCTTTGCCACCCTGCCCGCCGGGCTGGACCCGGATGATCTGGTCCGCAAGCAAGGTGCCGCCGCGTTCGAGGCCGTGATTGCGGCGGCCGAGCCGCTGATCGACCGGCTGTGGAAGAGCGAAATTGACGGTGTTGACCTTGCCACCCCTGAGCGCCGCGCCGGGGCGCGGGAAGCGTTGCGCGAACATAGCCGCGCCATTGCCCATGCCGATGTCCGGGCACTGTACGACGCGGAATTCCGCAACCGCTTCGGCGATAAGTTTTTCGCCCGCCCCGCGCGTTCGGCGTTCAAGCGCGGGGCAAAGCCGCTGGCCGTCCCGGCTCGCGCTTCAGCGGCACTCAAAGCCCGAATCGACCCTGACACCGTCTGGACCAATGCGATTCTCTGTGGCCTGCTCAATCATCCCCGGTTGGTCGTGGAATTTGTCGAGGACCTGGCCGCGCTCGAAATTCCCGATTCGCAGGGCAGTCGCCTGCTCGCGGCCCTCCTCGATATCGCCGTCGAACAGCCGGACCTTGACAATCAGCGGCTCAGCCACACATTAGCTAGGTATAATTATACCGCACTGGCAGATGACGTGCGGCAGGCCAACCCGATCAGCTTTTCCTTCACGCGCCCGGACGCGCCCGCCGACACGGCGCGGGACGATCTGAAGGCCGTGCTCGAAAGCCTGATTGCCCGTCGCGGCGTTGCCGGGGCACTTGCCGAGGCCACCGCGCGGTACCAGGCGAGCGGGACGCAGGACGATTGGGACGAACAGCAGCGGCTCCTGCGCGAGCGGGACCGGCTGGCGGATAGGATGAAGCAATTGGCGCACACCCGCCGTGAGGCGGACGCAGCGCAGTGAAGGACGAACGGATAGCATGGCAAAGATTGTGGCGGCCGACGCATCAGACAAGGGCGAAACCGGCGATGCCCCGCTGATCGACCTCAACGAAGGCAATATCAAGAAGGTCATCACCCGGGCGAAAAAGCGCGGCTACATCACCTATGACGAGCTGAACGAGGCCCTGCCCCAGGACCAGATGACCTCCGAGCAGATTGAGGACATCATGTCGGCGCTGTCCGAAATGGGCATCAACATCGTCGAGAATGAGGAACAGGGCGAAGAGGGCGAGGCCGCACCTGCCGCCGCCGAGGAGGAAGAGGACGACACCCCCGCTGGTGCCGACGAAGGCCTCGCAGCTGCGCCGGTTGCCACCGTCACCAAGGAAAAGCTCGACCGGACCGATGATCCGGTGCGGATGTATCTGCGCGAAATGGGTGCGGTTGAGCTGCTGAGCCGCGAGGGCGAAATCGCCATTGCCAAGCGCATCGAGGCCGGGCGCGACACGATGATCGCCGGCCTGTGCGAAAGCCCGCTGACCTTCAACGCCATGATCGAATGGTCCAACGCCCTGAACGAAGGGCGGATGCAACTGCGCGAAATCCTCGATCTCGACGCGATGCTGTCGAAGGGCCCGACCGAAGAACAAGTGGAAGGCGGCGAGGATGCCCCCGACCTGCCAACCGTCGCCTATAAGGAAGATGAGGACGAATCCGCCAAGGAGGAAGCCCCGGCCGCGTCTGACGAGAATGACGAGGACAGCCTGACCGAACGCCGCGCGCCGCGCCCGTCCGATGATGAGGAGGAGGATAATACCCTCAGCCTGGCGCAGATGGAGGAGCAGCTGAAACCGGCGGCGCTGGAAAAATTCGCCGAAATCACCGCTGCCTACAAGAAGTTCAGCAAGCTGCAGGACGCCCGGATGGCGGCGATGCACGGCGAGGGCGAGTTCGGTAACGCCGATGAACGCAAATACCAGAAGCTGCGCGCCGAACTGACCGGTCTTGTCGGCGAGGTTGCCTTCAACAATGCCAAGATCGAATTTCTGGTCGATCAGCTGTATGGCTACAACCGCCGCCTGATGGCGCTCGGCGGGCAGATCCTGCGGCTGGCCGAACGCCACCGCATCAACCGCAAGGCCTTTCTCGACAGCTATCTCGGGCACGAGCTCGATGAAACCTGGCTCGATTCAGTGCGCGGGCTCGACAAAAAATGGACGGCCTTTGCCGACGCAGAGAGCGAATCTGTCGAGAAAATCCGCCGCGAGGTTGGCGACATCGCCACCGCCATCGGTGTCGACCTTCAGGAATATCGCCGGGTCGTCAACATGGTGCAAAAGGCCGAGCGGGAGGCCCGCATCGCCAAGAAGGAAATGGTGGAGGCCAATCTGCGTCTGGTGATCTCGATTGCCAAGAAATACACCAACCGCGGTCTGCAATTCCTTGATCTTATTCAGGAAGGCAATATCGGCCTGATGAAGGCGGTCGACAAATTCGAGTATCGCCGCGGCTATAAGTTCTCGACCTACGCGACCTGGTGGATCCGGCAGGCGATCACCCGCTCCATCGCCGATCAGGCCCGCACCATCCGCATCCCGGTGCACATGATCGAGACGATCAACAAGCTGGTGCGCACGTCGCGGCAAATCTTGCACGAAATCGGCCGCGAGCCGACGCCCGAGGAACTCGCCGAGCGACTGTCGATGCCGCTCGAAAAAGTCCGCAAGGTGATGAAGATCGCCAAGGAGCCGATCAGCCTTGAGACGCCCATCGGCGACGAGGAAGACAGCCACCTCGGCGACTTCATCGAGGACAAGAATGCCGTCATCCCCGTCGACGCGGCGATCCATTCGAACCTCAAGGACACCGTCACCCGCGTGCTGGCGAGCCTCACCCCGCGCGAGGAACGCGTGCTACGCATGCGCTTCGGCATCGGCATGAACACCGACCACACGCTCGAAGAAGTCGGCCAGCAGTTCAGCGTGACGCGTGAGCGCATCCGGCAGATCGAGGCAAAGGCCCTGCGGAAGCTGAAGCATCCGAGCCGGTCGAGGAAGATGCGGAGCTTTCTGGACGTTTAGAGTGGCGGCTGCCCCCTTGCCCTTTTTTCGCCGTATCGCCTCGGCAAACTGCCCGCATGAAACATGTATTTGTGGTCGCGTTTGCGTGCCTTGCTGTCACCGCCCCGGCTCAGGCCGACGCCCTGTCCGACCGCCTTCGGGCTGATGCTTTGAAGGCGGGGCCGGAGGATTTTGGCTGGACCCGGACGACGCGGGCCGAGTCCAACTCTGTTGGTGAAATGGAGACGGCAAGCTACGTTGACCGTTGGGACCCGAGCCAGCCGCCGCCGAAGCGCTGGACGCTGGTCAGCGTCAAGGGACGCGCCCCGACCGCCGAGGAGATCAAGAAAGCTGGAAAGGCGCCCGCACGGGCCGTGGTTCCCAACTATGGCCGCGTCGCCCGCTACCTGTCCGGTAACCTGCAGCGGATGCCTGATGTCGGTGGTAAGGCGGTGTACCGCTTCTCCAACCTCGCGCCGAAGTCGATGGAAATTGCCGGCAATGATTTTTCATCCAGCGTCACCGGTGAACTGATCGTCGATACCAGCGGCCCGGTTCCCTATATCGCGCAGGTGACTGCGGTTTCCACCAAGCCGATGCGGATGATGCTGGTCGCCAAGGTCGAGCGGATCGAACTCAGCCTGCGCTACCGGATGATGGCCAATGGCCGGGTGGCACCGCTGGAATCGAGCAATGTGATGGTCGGGTCGATGATGGGCAAAAGCGGGTCGCAGAAGACGGTTTCGACCTTCTCCGACTGGCGGGCGCGGTAGCACCCCCGCTCCCTACCCCGCCTTTACCGGCCGCCCGCGTTTGGCCCCTTCCGATACTGCCACTTTGATACCCCGCCGCGCCAGGGCTTCGCGCAGCAGCACTTCAACCTGGGCATTGGCGCTGCGGAAATCACCGGCCGCCGTCCGCTCGACCGCAGCGTGGAGCGCCGGATCGAGACGGAGGGCGAAGGCCTTTTTGGCGGGAGGTGACATGGGCCTCGGTGAACTCAGTACAGCGACCCGGTGTTGACCACGGGCTGGGTATCGCGCTCCCCGCAGAGCACCACCATCAGGTTCGACACCATTGCTGCCCGGCGTTCATCATCAAGTTCAACCACCCGTTTCTCCGACAGCATCGCCAGCGCCATTTCGACCATGCCGACCGCGCCTTCAACCAGGGTCTTGCGCGCCGCAACGACCGCCTGTGCCTGCTGGCGGCGCAGCATCGCCCCAGCAATTTCGGAGGCATAGGCCAGATGGGTGAGCCCGCATTCATCAACGCTGATCCCGGCGACGGCCAGCCGCTCCGTCAATGCGGTGCGGAGTTCGGCGGAGACCTGATCATGATTGCCGCGCAGCGTCACCTCCAGATGCTCGATATCATCATAGGGATAGCGCGATCCGATGGTCCGGACTGCCGCCTCAATCTGTGCCATCACGAAGGATTTATAGTCATCGACGTCAAACAGCGCCTGGGCGGTGTCGGTGACGCGCCAGACCACCTGCGCCGCGATCTCAATGGGGTTGCCGCGCAGGTCGTTGACCTTGATCTTGTCGGAAATGATGTTGTTGGCGCGGGCTGAAACCTTGTTCCGGATCATCCACGGCCAAACCCAGCGCAGCCCTTCGATACGATCGGTTCCCCGGTAGGCCCCGAACAGCGTGATCACCACCGCCTGATTGGGTTGCAGCATGAAAAAGCCGCCGAACCCGATGGCAGCCCCAACCATTGCAACGATGGCCATTGGCACAAAGGTCAGGCCGACGACCTTGTTGGCCAGCGCGATGATTGTCGCAATTCCAACGGTCAGAAGGATCAATGATGCCGCCAGAGCGAGATAGCCGTCGAACGTGTGGGCGCGGCGCTCCTGGCTGGCGTTCAAGTTTCCGGTGGTTGAAGTTTCAGGCATCGATGTCTCCATTAATTATGATATCAACATTATATCGAAATTCTTCCTGCGTCAATGCGCCGGACTGGCCAAGCCGTCAGGTTGCGGGGCTGCGGCGGCTTCCCTACCGTCGCCTGCAAATATCCTGACGGGAGAGATGAATGCGTTTCGAAGGTACCAGCGCTTATGTGGCGACCGATGATCTGAAGGTGGCGGTCAATGCCGCCGCGACGCTGCGCCGTCCGCTGCTGGTCAAAGGGGAGCCCGGCACCGGCAAGACCGTTTTGGCCCAGGAAATCGCCAACGCCTTTGGCGCGCCGCTGATCGAATGGCACGTCAAATCGACGACCAAGGCGCAGCAGGGCCTGTATGAATATGACGCGGTCAGTCGGCTGCGGGACAGCCAGCTGGGCGATGCGCGGGTTCAGGATATCAGCAACTATATCCGCAAGGGCAAGATGTGGGAGGCGTTTACGTCGCCCGTGTTGCCCGTCCTGCTGATCGATGAGATCGACAAGGCCGATATCGAGTTTCCCAATGACCTGCTGCTCGAGCTCGACCGGATGCAGTTCCACGTCTACGAAACCGGCGAGACCGTGGTTGCCGCGCAGCGCCCGATTGTGATCATCACCTCCAACAACGAAAAGGAACTGCCCGACGCGTTCCTCCGCCGCTGCTTCTTCCACTATATAAAGTTTCCTGACAGAGAAACGATGCAAGCTATTGTAGATGTACATTTTCCGGGCATCCAGAAAGCCTTGCTGCGGGAGGCGATGCAGATTTTCTATGACCTGCGCGATGTGCCCGGACTGAAGAAAAAGCCATCGACTAGCGAACTGCTCGACTGGCTGAAACTGCTGATGCACGAGGATTTGCCACTTGATGTGCTGCAATCGCGGGATCCGAAGAAGCTGATCCCGCCGCTGCATGGCGCCCTCCTCAAGAATGAGCAGGATGTGATGCTGTTCGAAAAGCTGGCCTTTATGGCGCGGCGCGGGACCTGACGCGCTCGGGCGCGGATTCAACACGGAAAAGCGCCCATGCCCGCCCTGCACAGGGAAAAATTAACCATCACGACCAATCTTCGGACTTTGTTAAACATTTCGGTGTGAGATGCCGTCCAAGACAAAGATATGTGGTCGCGCCCGCCTCGAAACGCCCCTGTCGCCCGGTTCCCCCGGCGGGCAATTTTGCTGTGGGCAACGCTGATCAGCCTGGGCATCGGCCTGATCGAATTCGGCCTGCCGCTCGACAATTTCCTGCGCACACTCCGCAACACCGCCCGCAGCCATCCGGCAAGCGGCGAGGTCGTTATCATCGCTATCGACGACCGCAGCATTGATACGCTCGACAAATGGCCGTGGCCCCGCACCCGCTACGCCGAAATCATCGACAGTCTTCGTGACCTTGGTGCCCAGCAAGTGGCGTTTGAACCGAGCTTCAGCGGCACCAGCAACGCGGCGGACGACAAAGTGTTCGAACAGGCTCTCGCCCGGTTCGACGGTCATGTCCTGCTGCCAGCGAAATTTGTAACCGATCCTGTGTTAAACCGCCGGGATGCCTTGCTGCCGCCCCAGAATTTCCGGCGCTATGCATCGCTGGTCAATACCAATGTTTATTTCCCGTTCTGGCAGCAGGTGCAGCAACTCCCCTATGCGCATGACGTCGGCGGGACGATGTTCCCGTCGATGGCAGCCTACCTGGCGAAACGTCCCGGAGACAGCGAGACCTATTTCCCAATCGACTATTCAATCGCTGTCGATAGCATCCCGGTTTATAGCGCGGTCGATCTGATCAGCGGCAAGCTTTCAAGAGCCGCGATTGTCGGCCGCAAAATCATTGTCGGATCAACATCAGTCGATCTTCCCGAGACCTATTTTGTCCCGCGCAGCGGCAAGGTGTCGGTCGCCTACATTCATGCGCTGGGTGCGGAAACCCTGCTGAAGGGCCGCCCGTTGGAATTAGGATGGTTGATCCCGGTGATCGCTGTCCTTGCCGCCGTCTGTGCGCAGCTCTTCGCAAAGCGGAAATGGCACCGGTGGGGCGCGATTGCTCTAGCCTGGACCACGTTGCTTGGTATGCCGTTCGTACTCGAAAGCCGTTTGATCTTCGTTGACATCGCCCCGGGGCTGGCCCTGCTCATCATCAGCGGCGGCCTGAGCATCTGGCACCGGTTCAGGATATCCTACAAGGCACGCGGTCTCACCAACGGTGTCTCCGGCCTGCCGAACCTCAATGCCCTGCGCGAACAGGCAACGGAGAGCGATACAGCGTTGGTCGCTGCCCGAATCCATAACTATGCGGAAATTGCCTCTGCCCTGCCGCAAGACACAGAGGCAGAATTGGTCAATCAAATCGTTGCGCGGCTGGCGATTGGTGCTCGCGGCGGCAAGATTTTCCAGGGCGATGAAGGGATTTTCGCCTGGCTGGCAAACAGCGAAAGCGGCACACCGCTGGGTGATCAACTGGATGCGTTGCATGCCCTTTGCCGGACTCCGATTGTCGTGGCTGAAACCCATGTCGATCTGTCGATCACCTTTGGCATCGATGCCGGCTCCGATCGGTCGCCGGCCAACCGGATCGGCGGCGCGCTTGTTGCTGCCGAAGAAGCGCAGACCGAGGGCAGGCGTTGGAAGGAATTCGATGCCGCGAAACTGAAGGACGTGGCGTGGAAACTATCGCTACTCGGGCGTCTTGATTCGGCCATTGATGCCGGCGAATTATGGGTTGCCTACCAGCCGAAAATCGATCTCCGCAGCAAAAGGATCATCGGGGCCGAGGCTCTGGTCCGCTGGTCGCATGCCCAAAAGGGCGAAATCGGACCGGCTGACTTCATCCCAGCTGCCGAACAAAGCAACCGCATCGACAAACTGACCGCCTTTGTCCTTGAAAGCGCCATCAAGACCGCTGCCGACATCGGCGTCCGCGACAATGCCATGGATGTCGCTGTAAACTTGTCTGCCCGGTTGCTTGATCGCCCGGACCTGTTGGACCGGATCGAGGCCTTGCTGGCGAAATACCGGGTGGCTGCCCACAACCTCACACTCGAAGTCACGGAATCGGCGGCGATGACCGGCCACGAACGATCGATTGAAATGCTCACCCAGTTGCGGGCGATGGGCGTCAACATCTCGATCGATGACTATGGAACCGGCTTCTCGACGCTGGATTATCTCAAGAAAATTCCGGCGACAGAAATCAAGATCGACCGCAGTTTCGTCCGGATGATTGACCGCAGCCAGAGCGACCGGCTGATGGTCGATTCGACTATCCACCTTGCCCACTCGCTTGGACGGACCGTGGTTGCGGAGGGCGTTGAGACACCGGAAATCCTGCGCGCCCTGGAGGCGATGGGCTGCGACAAGGCACAGGGTTATCTGCTTGGCCGCCCCATGTCGGTTCGGAATTTGCACCGTGTCCTCGTAGATGATCGGAGGCATGCGGCAGCTTGACGCATTAACGACTTGCTAACCATTCAATTTAACCATAGTTAATCCCATGACACGGGCATCAGAGCCGTGTGTCGGTCGAAAGGGATTTTTATGGGTGATTCAAATCTGCGCCGCCCGACTGGCAGCCGCTGGAGCTTCTGGGGTTGGTGGTACGGCGAAAAGTAAGTTTCGCTGGCTGAACCAGTTTCAGTGAAGATCGAGGCCCTGGTAAATTCCGGGGCCTTTTTCTATTCTGTTTCAAATACTTACGATGGTAGCCTGGTTGCACTATCTTAGCATGAGCCCGCCATCAATCGCCAGGCTTTGACCGGTGATATAACTCGCCGCCGGGCTGGCCAGAAACAGGATGGGGTCCGCAATTTCGGAAGGCTGGCCCCACCGCCGCATTGGAACTGCCCGCATCAATTTCGATTCGCGCGCCGAATCGATTCGCATCGCAGACGTCATCCGAGTCGCAATGAAGCCCGGCGCAACCAGGTTGACGCGGATACCATCCCCAGACCATTTGTCCGCCAACGCCCGCGTTAACCCTAGCAGGCCGGTTTTTGACGCCGTGTAGGCCGGCGTTTCCTTCAGTGCGAGAAAGCTCGACAGCGAACCGACGTTGACGATGCTGCCCTTCGACGCTGCCAATCCGGCGTGGAACCGGGTGCTGAGGTCCATGACGGCGGTGAGATTGATCGCCAGGATCCGGGCAAAACCAGCCGTGGTATATTCATCGCTACCACCCGTGCCCGCATTGTTAACCAGCACATCCAGATCACCGACGCTGCCAGCCAGTGTGGCCCGATCATCATCGCTGGCCATATCGGCCCGGTGATAGATCAGCCCGGACAGGTCATCGTCATAGTCGGTGGCAGCTGCCCGGGTCCCGGTGATGTGGACGCTGGCACCAAGGGCCGAAAAGGCGGTGGCGGTGGCCAGTCCGATTCCCTGACTGCCGCCGGTTACCAATATCGTCTTTCCTGTTGCCCACGACATGATCCACTCCTCACCCGATGATTTGACAGTGTGATAGCCGAGACAGCGGCGCTACAAAGCTGTCATGTTTCTCAATTTTCTCGATGAACTGCGCACCGCCCGGATTCCGGCCTCCCTCAAGGAACATCTGACCTTGCTTGAGGCGATGAAGGCCGGTGTCATCGATAACCGGGTGGAGGCATTTTATTATCTGGCACGGACCGCCTATGTGAAGGACGAGGGTCTGCTGGACCGGTTCGATCAGGTGTTCAGCAAGGTCTTCAAGGGATTGGAGACGACCTACGGCACCGAAACCGCCGAAATTCCTGAGGAATGGCTTCGCAAGCTTGCCGAGATGACACTGTCGCCTGAGGAAATGGCCGAGATCGAGAAGCTTGGATGGGACAAGCTGATGGAAACGCTCAAAAAACGACTCGAGGAGCAGAAGGAGCGGCACGAGGGCGGCAACAAATGGATCGGCACCGCTGGCAAGTCCCCGTTCGGGGCCTATGGCTCCAATCCTGAAGGAGTCCGGATTGGCCAAAAGGAGGGACGGCAAGGCAGCGCGGTCAAAGTCTGGGACAAGCGCGAGTTCAAGAATCTCGACTCCGACGTCGAACTCGGAACCCGCAACATCAAGGTCGCCCTCCGTCGGCTGCGCAAATTTGCCCGCGAAGGCTCCGCTGAAGAGCTGGACCTAGACGCGACCGTCAGCGGGACAGCTCGGAAGGCCTATCTCGATATTGTGATGCGCCCCGAGCGGCACAATGCGGTCAAGGTCCTGCTGTTCCTCGACGTCGGTGGGTCAATGGACCCGCACATCAAGCTGTGTGAGGAATTGTTCTCGGCGGCCAAGACTGAGTTCAAGCATCTGGAATTCTTTTATTTCCACAATTTCGTGTACGAGAGCGTATGGTCGGACAACCGGCGGCGCTGGGGCGAGCGGACGCCGATGCACGACATCCTGCACAAATTTCCGCACGACTATAAACTGGTGTTCGTCGGCGACGCCTCGATGAGTCCCTATGAGATCAACTATCCCGGCGGGTCGGTGGAGCATTGGAACGAGGAATCGGGGGAGACCTGGATGAGGCGGATGACCGATATTTATCACTCGGCTGTCTGGCTGAACCCGATCCCAGAAAAACATTGGGCGCACGGCCAATCGATCCAGATGACCAAGGCCCTGATGGAGAACCGGATGTTCCCACTGACGATTGACGGCCTCGACCGAGCCATGCGTGAGCTGACGCGGTCACATTGAGGTTACGACTGGCTGTTCCGGCGGATGTTCCGGCCCTGACGGCCGTCGAACTGTCGGCCGGCGAGTTGTTTATCGGGACCCATATGGCTTGGGCGATTGGGCAATCCACCGACCCGGTCGAACTGCTGGACCGCATCGGCAAAGCGGCGGTTTGGATTGCCGAGGACGGGCGTGGGATTGGCGGCTTTCTGATCACCGGGACCATGGACGGCGATTTCTACATCGACGAACTATCGGTTGCGACCTCGCATCAGCGGCGTGGCGTCGGTCGTGCATTGATTGACGCTGTGCTGGCCGATGCAAAGCGGCAGGGTTTTCGGACTGCCACACTGACCACCGACCGAGACCTGCCGTGGAACGCGCCTTACTATGCCCGACTAGGGTTTCGCGTCCTTACCCCGGGCGAAACGCCGCCCGAACTGTCGGCACGGCTGGCGTCGCAGCCCAGCCCCGACCGTCGCTGCGCGATGCGGCGCACCCTTTAGCTGCCGCTATTTCGCAGCCGTTTCCTCCGCCTTCAGCCGGGTTGCGGCTTCGCCGACATAGGCCCGGATGTTTTCGATTTCGGCGGGCGTGAAATATTTGGCGAAACCAATCATCCCGCGACTTGCGAGCTGCCCGTCGTGGACGACGCCCTGCCACAGCGTCTTATCCGTGAGCGCTGCCGAGCGACGAAGGTCAGGCAGAACACCGGACGATGCGGCAGACGAGCCGTGACACGCCGCGCAGACCCCCTCAAACGCCGCCATGCCAGACGCAATCTGCGCGGTAGTGAATTTTTCGGTCGGTGGATTGGCTGGCGCGTTGGCAACAGGATCGGCTTTGGGCAAGGTCGCCTTTCCGTCGAGAGAGAATACCAGAACCCGGCCATTGGGCATCGGGCGGGGATTATCGGTGAACGGGGAGGCCAGGGCATAGGCCCCGCCATATCCGGCCATCACCGCAACATATTGCTTGCCGCCGACCGAATAGCTGACCGGGCCAGCGACAACACCGGTCTGGGCATCAAAACTCCAGACTTTACCGCCCTTGTCAGCCCGGAACGCTTGAAACTGACCTTTGGCATTGCCCTGGAACACCAGATTGCCCGCTGTCGCCAATGTGCCGCCATTCCACGGGCCGTCATATTGCTCGCGCCAGACTTCTTTCTGCGCGACCGGATCCCATGCGACCAATTGCCCCTTCAGCAGGGCGCGGATCGCCTTCTTTTGCGCGCCATCCTTTGGCGGAACGTTGATCAGTCCGTCGATCGCGATATTCCAGCCACCGGGGCGAGGTTTGAACGCCTTGTCGTCGGCATAGAGGAGCGGCACTTCCTGTGCCGGCAAATAGACCAGACCAGTCTTGGGGCTGAACGACATCGGGTGCCAATTGTGGGCGCCATAGGCCGATGGCACGACGAAGAAGGCATCCTTGGGATAACGGGCACCCGCCACCTCGATTGGCCGGCCCGTCGTCATATCGACACCGGTTGTCCAGGTCTGCGGAACAAAGCCCTTGGCCGACACCAGCTTTCCGCTGCTGCGGTCAATGACGTAGAAAAAGCCGTTCTTGGGCGCTTGCATCAAGACCTTGGTTGGCTTGCCCGCAATCGGCAGTGTCGCAAGGATGATCGGCTGGGTCTGAGTGAAATCCCAAGTCTCTCCCGGCGTTCCCTGATAATGCCAGAGATATTTGCCGGTGTCGGGATTGAGGGCAACGACCGAGGACAGGAACAGATTGTCGCCCTTGTCCTCCGAGCGGATTTTGCGGTTCCAAGGGCTGCCGTTGCCAACGCCGATGTAGAGCTGGTCCAGCTCCGGATCATAGACGATGGCGTCCCAAACCGTGCCGCCACCACCGTAATCCACATATTTGTCGCCGAACCAGGTATCCCCCGCTTTGGCGGCAATGACGTCGTCAGATGCTGCCCCATCCTTGACCCCGCGCTTGCCGGGGACGGTGTAGAAACGCCAGGCCTCTTTGCCAGTGGCGGTGTCATAGGCCGCGATATAGCCGCGCACGCCATATTCCGCCCCGCCATTGCCGATGAGCACCCTGCCCTTCACCACACGCGGCGCACCGGTAATCGTATAGGGCTTGGATTGATCAACGGTAACGACGCTCCAGACCGGTTTGCCGGTCTTGGCATCGATCGCGATCAAGCGGCCATCGAGGGTGCCGAGAAACAATTTGCCATCATAAGCCGCAAGGCCGCGATTGACGACATCGCAGCAGGCCTTGAACCCGGTCGGGCCCGGCACTTCCGGATCATAGCTCCACAGCAATTTGCCGGTCGTGGCATCCAGCGCGACGACCTTCGACCAGGCCGTTGTCGTGTACATGATGCCGTCAATGATGAGCGGCGTCGCCTCCTGGGCCCGGTTAGTATCCAAATCATGGAACCACGCCAGTTTCAGTTGGCCGACGTTGGCGTCATTCACCTGTGTCAGCGGACTGAACCGCTGTTCAAGATAGGTACCACCGTGGGTCAACCAATTCTCGGGCTCAGCGGCAGCGTTCATCAGCCGTTCGGTGGTGACCGGTTTGGGTTCGGCATCCTTTGACGGTGAGCAGGCCGACAGGGCCAAGGCCAGCGCCATACCGCTTACCGTCAGTGAAACCATGGACCGCATCGGACTTCCTCCCCCTCGTGCCGCCCCTCTGCGGGGGCGTGCGCATCGCCGGACTATGCGAAACAAACGCCGGTCCGGCTACTCCCCTATCCGGCAGCCCCGATTGCCGCTTCGACGTCGGCCATGCGGTCCTTTCCGAACCACAGATCATCGCCGACGAGAAAGCTCGGCAAGCCGAACGCGCCGGCTGCAAAGGCGTCGCTGGTGTTGGCGACAAGGCGGTCCTTGACCTCCTGCTCCTGCGCGCGGGCCAAGAGGCGCTCTGCCGGGAGGCCCGCTTCAGCAAGGGAGGCCGCCAATATCGCAGCATCATCCATCTTGCGGGGGGATTCCCACATATAGTGTAGGCCCGCCTCAACATAGGCTGGCAGCACGCCCTCCAGCTCGGCGGCGACCATACCGCGCATCAGCATCAGCGTATTTACCGGGAAATGCGGGTTCATCTGAAACCGGTCGATCCGGTGCCGCGCCAGAAACCGCCGGAATTCCAGATTTTCATAGGCGAGCTTGTTGGGGATGCCAGCAAAAGCCAGCATCGGGGCCTGGTTCCCCGACAGTTTGAACAGGCCACCAAGAAGCACCGGCACATACTCAAACCGAGCCCCGGTTCGTGCCTCTATGCCCGGGATCAGCTTGTGGGCGAGGTAGCAGTTGGGGCTGGCAAAATCGAAGAGAAAGCGCGGGTTCATGCGGTCACCATTTCTCGGCAAAGGGACGGAGGTCGAGTTCATGGGTCCAGGCGTCGCGGCTCTGGTAGTGCAACTGCCAATAAGCCTCCGCAATCGAATCCGGCCGCATCAATGTGTCCGGCGGCAGCGCCGCCACGGCGTCGGCACCGTGGACGGCAGCCATGCGGTCGCGGACCCAGGCGGTATCCACTCCGGCATCGATCACCAGATGTGCGACATGGATGTTTTGCGGCCCAAGCTCCCGGGCCATGGATTGCGCCATGACACGCAGCCCGGCCTTGGCGGACGCAAAGGCGGCATAGCCCGCACCGCCCCGCATTGACGCGGTGGCCCCGGTGAAGAACAGCGACCCGCGTCCGTGCAGCAGCATCCGCCGCGCCGCCTCCCGTCCGGTCAGGAACCCGGCTAAGCAGGCCATTTCCCAGACTTTGCGAAACACCCGCTCAGTCGTGTCCAGCACAGGAAAATTGACGTTTGCCCCGACGTTGAACACGCAGAGTTCCAGCGGTGCATCGGCATCGGCGGCATCGAGGAACCTGACAACTGACTCCTCCGACCGGGCATCGAGAGCATGTGCGGTGAAATGTCCACCCGCAGCCGCGATCTCCCTGGACAGATCATCGAGCTTGTCGGCACTGCGCCGACCGCCGTGGACATGATAGCCTGCGGCCGCAAAGCGCTTGGCGACGGCGGCCCCGATAAAATCCCCTGCACCGACGATGGCGACACTGGCCTTGCGATCAATCACCTGCTGGACTCCTCCGCTAGCCTGGTGTGGGCAGCGTTGCCCACAACCAGATGTTCACGATGGTTACCAGACCTGCGATGATCATCAACACGCTGCGTTTTACATCCCCGACCCGTTTGACGAGCGCATAGCCGCCAAAGCCGATGAGCAGCAGGCTGGCGATGACACCAAGCGACAGAAGCACGGGGATCAGCTCGGCCATCATCCGGCCAGCGTCTGGCGTATGGCATGGGCCCAGCCCGCCCGCCGCGATGCCCGCACACTTGACGATAAATTTGGTTCAAACACCCGGTCGGCGTGCCACATCGATTGTGCCTCTGCCAGCGAGCCAAATAGCCCAGCCCCGACCCCAGCCAGCATCGCGGCACCGAGTGCGGTTGTTTCAATGACGCGCGGGCGTTCGACAACCATATCGAGCATGTCTGCCAAATCCTGGCAAAGCCAGTCATTCGCCACCATGCCGCCGTCGACACGCAACCGCGCCGGGGCAACGCCGTCGGCGGCAAAGGCATCAAACAGGTCGGCGGTCTGATGTCCCATCGCCTCCAACGCGGCACGCACGACATGGGCGCGGGTGGTTCCGCCTGTGAGGCCGGTCAGGGTTCCACGCGCACCGGCATTCCAGTAGGGAGCACCCAGCCCAGACAGCGCGGGCACAAAATGCACCCCCGCAGCATCGGGAACCGACCTTGCCAACGCCTCGGTCGCTGCAGCCGTTTCAATGATGCCAAGACCATCCCGGAGCCACTGAACGGCGGCACCGGCTGTAAAAATGCTGCCTTCCAGCGCATAATTGACGGTACCATCGAGCTGCCAGCCCACGGTGGATAGCAACCGATGTTCCGACCGGGGCACATTGGTCCCGGCGGTCGCCATGACAAACGCCCCCGTCCCATAGGTTGACTTGACCAGGCCGGGTGACAGGCAGCCCTGCCCGACCGACGCCGCCTGCTGATCGCCCGCGCAACCGGTTACCGGAATCCGGTGGCCATGAAGTGTGGCGTCGCCAAACCTTCCGGCACAATCGACGATTTCGGGTAGCGCAGACCGGGGAACGCCAAACCTCGCCAGCAATTCATCGTCCCATTGGCAAGTCGACAAATCCATCAACAGGGTGCGGGAGGCATTGGTTGCATCGGTGGCGTGCACACCGGTCAGACGGAACAACAGATAGGCATCAACCGTACCGAGGGCCAATTTCCCAGACTTGGCAGCATCGGCAACCTGTGGCCAGTTCGCCAGCGCCCAACCGATCTTTGTGCCGGAGAAATAGGGATCGAGCAGTAGGCCGGTTTTGGCCTGCACGTTGGGTTCCGCTCCATCTGCTTTCATCACATCGCAGATCGCCGCCGTGCGCCGGTCCTGCCAGACGATGGCGGGAGCAAGCGGTTCACCGGTCGTCTTGTCCCAGAATACGATAGTCTCACGTTGATTGGTCAGGCCAATCGCCGCAATGTTCGTGACACCAACTTTGGCCACGACGGCATCGATACACGCGCTGGTGCGTTCCCAGATTTCCCGCGCATCATGCTCCACCCACCCCGGCTGCGGATAGGATTGGGTCAGCGGCTGCCCTGCGTTTGCGACAATGGTGCCGGACAGGTCGAAGACAACCGCGCGGGTTGAGGTTGTCCCTTCGTCAACGGCAAGAATAAGAGGTTGCGTTGTCATGCGCGCTTTTCTAGCGCGACCCGCTGTGCAAGGTAAGCCTGTGGAACCCTCTCCAATCTATGACATTGCGATCATCGGTGCCGGCGTCAACGGCGCCGGAATCGCGCGTGATGCCGCCGGTCGCGGCCTGAAGGTCGCTTTGATCGAGGCCGGGGATATTGGCGGGGCGACGTCGTCGTCGTCGACGAAACTGATCCATGGTGGCTTGCGCTATCTCGAATTCTATGAATTCAGCTTGGTGGCGAAAGCTCTGGCGGAGCGGGAAGTCATTCTGTCGAACGCTCCGCAGATTTCCTGGCCGCAAAGTTTTGTGCTGCCGCACGAATCGCACTTGCGACCGGCGTGGCTGATCCGGGCCGGGCTGTTCCTTTACGACAATCTGGCAAGGCGGCGGCAGGTCCCTGGATCGCGCGCCATCGATCTGCGCCGCGATGTCGGCGGGCGGTCTCTGAAGCCCAGTCTAACCAAGGGTTTCCGCTTCTGGGACGGCTGGATCGATGATGCGCGTCTGGTGATCCTGAACGCCGTCGACGCAGCAGCACGCGGGGCGCTGGTGCTGCCAAGGACCAGGGTCACGCGGGCGACACGGGCTGACGAAGTCTGGACGCTGGAATTGAACAGGGGCGACCCGATTTCCGCCCGCGCCATTGTCAATGCTGCCGGACCCTGGGCCGACAGCGTGGCGCGGCAGGTGCTGGGGCTGAACGATGCGCCCAACCTCCGGCTGGTGCAGGGAGCGCACATCGTCACCCGGAAAGTGAACGGCAGCACCGATGCCTTCATGCTTCAGCAGGATGATGGCCGCATCGTCTTCGTGATCCCCTATGAACGGGATTTCTCCCTGATCGGCACGACCGAGAGCGCGATTGCGCGGCCAGAGGATGTCGGCGCGACTGCGGATGAAGTCCGCTATCTGCTTGATGCGGTGAACCGCTACATCGTCCGCCCGGTCACCGAAGCCGATATCATACACCGCTATGCCGGGGTTCGACCGCTGGTGCTCGAAGACGGCAAGGACGCCCGGGAAACCACCCGCGATTGGCGCTTTGTCGATCATGGCAAGATGAACGTCCTGACCGTGGTTGGCGGGAAAATCACCACTTACCGGCGATTGGCGGAGGCGGTACTGAAACAAATCGCCCCCAAGACACGGAAATGGACTGCGATGGTGCCGCTGCCGGGCGGCGATGTTCCGCGACGGCGCGGTGAAACCGGACAGGCAGCGTTCGCGCGCTGGCTGGAGGCACTGAAGCTGCAACACCGTCACTATGATCCGGCTTTGATCGACCGGCTGGCGCGTATTCACGGCACCGCGACGGCGGCACTGCTGTCGGCTGGCCTCGGCGAAAATCTCGGGGGCATCTTTACCGCTGAGCTTGAGCGCTTTGTCGCGGAGGAATGGGCAACGACCGCCGAAGATGTGCTGTGGCGGCGCACCAAGCTCGGCTTGCACCTTGATGCCGCCGCGCAAGGGCGCGTCGCGGATTGGTTCAAAGCCCGCTTCACAAACACTTAACTGGTTTGGCTTACAGCCGTTCTCCATGGCGGAGGATGCGATGACCAAATCCTGGACCCGCGCGAACATCGAAAGTGTCGCGCTTGCGACCACTGTCGGTCTCCTGGACGCGCTTCTGGATGCCGCCGCAGCCCTGCGCCCGGGCCAGAACGCCGCGCAATATGCGGCAGACCTCAGCCTGCTGGGCGACGGGGCGGATCAGGCCGCTTTCGACTTGTGGGATACACTGGACCGGGTCGAAGTCCGCGACGCCGCCTAGTCTGCCGCCAAGCACCGGGCGAAGACGGCTGGGTCAACGTTCCCGCCCGACAGTGTGAGTGCAACGGTCTTGCCTTGTACGTCGACTGCACCTGACAAAGCTGCGGCCAACGCGACCACGCCGCCGGGTTCGACAACCAGTTTCAACTGTTCAAAGGCGAATCGCACTGCATGCGTGACAGCAGCCTCGCTGACAGCAACGCCCGTTGCGCCTGCGGACCGAAGGAGGCCAAAGGTCAGCGGACAGGTCACCAGCGTCTGGAGCGCGTCACAAAGCGTCGGCCCCGGGTCCCGAACCGGTTCGATCTCACCGTGCGCCAAGGATCGGGCAACATCATCATAGCCCTCCGGTTCAACCACCGTCAGCGGAACCCCCGGTAGGCCGAGCGAGAGTCCGGCCGCCAAACCGCCGCCACCGCAGCAAACCAGCAATTGGTCCGCCACTAGGCCAAGCGCTGCCAAGTCTTCCACAATTTCCAGCCCGGCAGTCCCCTGCCCGGCAACGATCCAGCGATCATCAAACGACGGCACCAGAATTGCTCCGCGCTCGGCAGCAATGCGGGCCGACAAAACCGCACGGTCCTCGGCCAGCCGATCGTAGAAAATCACCTCCGCGCCGTAACCCCGGGTCGCTGCGATCTTAGTGGCGGGGGCATCCAGCGGCATGATGATCGCGGCGCGAATACCAAGCATTTTGGCGGCGAGCGCCACCCCTTGCGCATGGTTGCCCGAGGAAAAGGCGACGACGCCCCCACCCCGTTCGGCAGGAGTCATCGCGCTCAAGCGATTATAGGCACCCCGGAATTTAAACGATCCGGTACGCTGCAAACACTCTGGTTTCAGGAACAACCGCCCGCCGGTTGCCGCATCCAGAGCGTCGCTGCGGAGCAACGGTGTACGGACCGCAACCCCGGCGATTCTAGCCTGTGCAGCCACCACATCGGCGGTCGTCAAAGCTGTCACAATTCCATTCATCAATCATTTCCAGTAACTTGTTGATCGGCCAAGGGGAAACGCCAGTTTTTGAGGGCAAAAAAAACGCTTTACAGGGGGGGGTGTCGTCCCTATTTACGCGCTCCGCTGCCCCAAGGGACTTCCAACCGCAAGGCAGCTTTTGCAACCGTCCACTGGAGGTCCCTTGAATTGGTCAATCACGATAACGCGCTCGGGGTAGTTCGCTCCCTCCGTCCGGCCAATCCGGTAACGCTCGTCCGTCCGCACGCCGCAGCGCGTGCTGCCCGCTTCTTTACCGAGAAGTTTCCGGGTCTGTCGATGTATGCCGTCAAGGCAAATCCGTCGCCGGACCTGTTGCGCACCCTGTGGGACAATGGCGTCACCCATTATGACGTCGCCTCGATCGTCGAAGTACGGCTGGTTCGCGAGACGCTGCCGGAGGCGAAGCTGTGCTTCATGCACCCGGTCAAGTCTGCGGAAGCCATTGCCGAAGCGTACCGCGTCCACGGCGTCAAAGTCTTCTCGCTCGACAGCGAGGACGAACTCGAAAAGATCATGGCGGCAACCGAGCAGGCGACCGACCTGACGCTGTGTGTTCGGCTGCGTGTCTCCTCTGCGCATTCCAAGCTCAGCCTTGCATCGAAGTTCGGAGCCAATCTTGACGAAGCGCCCTCCCTGCTGATGGCCGCGCGTCAGGCTGCCGATGCGCTTGGTGTGTGTTTCCATGTCGGATCGCAGGCAATGAGCCCACAGGCCTATGCGGAGGCGCTGTCGCTGGTCCGTGCCGCGATTGTGCAGGCAGGGGTTACCGTGGACGTGGTCGATGTCGGTGGCGGCTTTCCGTCCATCTATCCCGGCATGGACCCGTCGCCGATGCTCGCCTATTTCGCGGTCATCCACCGGGCCTATGAAGCGCTGCCGATTTCCTATTCGGCCGAACTCTGGTGCGAACCCGGTCGGGCACTTTGCGCGGAATATGCATCGGTCGTGGTCCGCGTTGAAAAGCGCAAGGGCGATGTCCTCTACATCAATGATGGCGCCTACGGCTCGCTGTTCGATGCTGCGCATGTTGATTGGCGCTTTCCGGTTGAACTGATTCGGGAGACCGATTCGACCGCCAAGGACATGGAATATAGCTTCTATGGCCCGACATGTGATGACATGGACTTCATGCGCGGCCCGTTCGACCTGCCCGCAGATGTTCAGGCCGGCGACTATCTCGAGATCGGGATGCTCGGGGCCTACGGCTCGGCGATGCGGACGCAGTTCAATGGCTTTGGCGCGGAACATACCGTCGTTGTGGCCGACGAACCGATGGCTTGTGCTTATGTCCCGCGCCAACGCGAACTGATGGTTGTCACGCGTCTGAAAAGCTAGGCGCGCATCACCTGCCCGCTCGGCGCCGGATGGTCCGGCCGCGGGCGGCGTCCTTCCGTGGACGCCGAGCCAGCAGCGCCATTTGGCAACTGGAGACAAACGATGACCGACCTGCTCAAGAACGACGCCCGCAAGGCGCAGCTTCTGTCGAAGGAAGTACGCCACATCGACATCCGCAGCTTTGATGCGCGCCCGATTGTCGATTCGATGGAGGGCATGTCTTTCACCTCGCGCGATCTGGCGCGCGCCACCGCCATCTACAACCAGATGCTGTCCGACCCGGATTGCACGATCTGCCTGGTGATCGCCGGATCGACGTCGGCTGGCGGTTGCATGGACCTTTATGCAGAGCTGGTCCGATCCAACATGGTCGACTGCATCATCGCAACCGGCGCCTCCATCGTCGACATGGATTTCTTCGAAGGCCTTGGACACAAGCATTATCAAGCGCTTGAAGTGCCAGATGATGACACGCTGCGGTCGCTTTTGATCGACCGGATCTACGACACCTATATCGACGAAGAGCAGTTGCAGGATTGTGATTTCACCATCGGGGCCATTGCCGATTCGCTCGATCCCAAGCCCTATTCCAGCCGTGCCTTCATCCGCGAGATGGGCAAATATCTGGTCGAGCATGGCAAGAAAGACAACAGTCTCGTCAAACTGGCCTTTGAACATGATGTGCCGATTTTTTGCCCGGCATTTGTCGACAGCTCGGCCGGTTTCGGGCTGGTGAAACATCAGGTGGACCGGATGAAGGCTGGCCAGCCCTATATGGTCCTTGATGCCATCGCCGATTTCCGCGAACTGACCGACATCAAGATCAAGGCCGGAACCACCGGCCTGCTGATGATCGGCGGCGGCGTGCCGAAAAACTTCATCCAGGACACCGTGGTTTGCGCTGAAATCCTTGGCCATCACGACGTCGAAGTGCACAAATATGCCGTGCAGATCACCGTCGCCGATGTTCGCGACGGGGCCTGCTCCTCATCCACGCTTCAGGAAGCGGCGAGCTGGGGCAAGGTCAACACCGGCATCGAACAGATGGTGTTTGCCGAGGCTGGATCGGTGATGCCGCTGCTGGCTTCGGACGCCTATCACCGGGGCCATTGGAAGGGCCGCGCCAAACGCGCCTGGGGCAAAATCTTCGACTGATACGGTCTGGATTATTTGACAGGCGGGCTGAATGAGTGGACCTTTCCTGCATCAACTGCAGGGGGTCCACTCATGAACTATCCAATTCTCGCGCCAGCCGCCGTTTTGGTCGTCTGGTCGCTCATTGTGCTGTTCTGGCTTGCCGCCACGCGCCTTCCCGGCATGGCGAAGAGCGGCATCGACCTGAAGACCGCCCCACCCGGTGGACGCGGCGTCGATATCGAAAGCGTTCTGCCGGCGAAGACCAACTGGATTTCGCACAATTACACCCATCTGCTTGAACAGCCGACGCTGTTCTACGCGACCGTCGGCATATTGGCGATCAGTGGGCACGGCGACGGCATTAATGCCCAGTTGGCCTGGGCCTATGTGGTCATTCGCATCGTCCACAGCCTGTGGCAGGCGCTGATCAACACAGTGGCGATCCGGTTCACGCTGTTCCTGATCTCCACGGTCTGTCTGCTGACCATGGCGATCAACGCGCTCAGGGCAACAACCGGACTCTGACCCAACCTCCCGTTCAAGACTGTCGAGGGAATTTCACATGCATTCACCGATTCTTGCGCCTGTCGTGGCGCTCGTTGCCTGGTCGCTGCTCATTCTTGTCTGGATGCTGCTGACCCGGCTTCCGGCACTCCGCGCAGCCGGGATTTCTATCTCGAAGGTCCGGGGCAGCCGACCCGGCCAACTGGACGGGGTCGTGCCCGATTCCGCCCAGTGGGTTGCGCACAATTACAATCACTTGATGGAGCAACCGACGCTTTTCTATGCCATTTGCATCAGCCTGTCGGTCCTGGGGGCAGGCGGCGGCCTCAACCTGCAACTGGCCTGGGCCTATGTGGGTTTGCGGGTACTCCACAGCCTGGTGCAGGGCACAACCAACGTCATCAAATATCGGCTGGCGTTGTTCCTGCTGAGCTCAGGCGTGCTTGCGGCGCTGACCTTTCACGCAGCCATGCTGGTGTTTCACTAGGCGCATGTAACGAAACGGCGTGACGCAGCGTAAACAGGTTCGGTGGCCATCGCCGCCGGACCAATTGGGGGAGCCAACCATGAAAGCTGCGTCACTGCTGTTCCTGCGCGTTTCAACCGGACTATTACTGATGGTCTGGGGGATGATCCGGCTCGGCGCACCCGAAGCCGGTGTACAGATTTCCGAGAAATATTATCAGGGCATTGTCTCGTTCGCAGCGCTTCAGCAGCCTTGGGGTGCCGCACAACTGGTGATCGGCCTGCTGGTCTGTCTCGGCCTGTTCCGCCGATACGTCTATCCTGCCCAAGCGGTGATCCTGTGCGCGGGGGCGCTGGCAATCTGGAAATATCTGCTCGACCCGTTCGGCTTGTATCTGCTCAATGCAGAATCCCGGCAGGTGCTGTTTTTCCCGTCACTGGCGGTGGCAGCGGCGACCCTGGTATTGCTGGCCTTCCGCAGCGATGACCGACTGTCACTCGATGCGAAGTTCAGGCGGCCCTGACCTAGCGGACGAACAAGGCCGCAAGCTCGAGGTGGGTTGACCAGCGGAACTGGCCGACCGGCCAGATAGTTTCGATACGGTAGCCGCCGGTTGTCAGCATCGCGGCATCACGGGCGAAGGTGGCGGGATTGCAGGACACGGACAGGATTCGCGGGACCGGCGAACGGGCCAGCGCCGCGACCTGTGCAGCAGCCCCGGCGCGCGGCGGATCGAGCACCACTGCGTCAAAACCGGCCAGTTCGTCAGTGGTCAGCGGGCGCCGGAACAGGTCGCGGTGATCGGCGGCAATCGCCCGCCCGTGGTTTCGGCCCGCCGCTGACAGGGCGGCAACCGGATCCCGCGCGGCATCGGCTGCATAGACTCTGGCAGACGCCGACAGTGGCAGCGCAAAGGTACCCAGCCCGCAGAACAGGTCCGCCACCCGCGTCGCACCCCCGACGCCGGCCAGAACCGCCGCCGTCAGCGCCGCCTCCCCGTCCAGCGTTGCCTGCAGGAACGCCCCCGGCGGCAATCGGACTGCGACCCCGCCAAGCTGCACCAGCGGCACTTGCGGCTCGGCGATGACCTCGATCCCGCCAGCCCCCTCCACCGCCAGTCGCGCCAAGGAATGGGCCGCCGCAAAGGACGTCAGCCGCTCGACCTCGTCATAGGTCGATGCCCCGATGTTGGAGATCATCACGTCGACGCCTGACAAGGTCAGGGTCATGGTGATGCCCGCGCCCTGCCCCGGCCCGATCATCTGACGGAGCAACGCTCGCAGCGGTTCGATCAGGGAAAAAAGCGCGGGCGCGAGCACATCGCAGTGATGCATGTCGACGATCCGGTGCGAATTTTCAGCGTTAAAGCCAAGCGCAATGTCCCGCCCCTTGCGCACCGCCCGGAGGCTGGCTCGCCGCCGCGATTTCGGTGGTGACAGATGGACCGGCATCATCTCCCCAAACGCGACACCTTGTTGCGACAAGGCAAAGGCAATGCGGGCCGTGGCCCAGTCGACATAGGCGCTGTCGGCAACATGCTGCATCTGGCAGCCGCCACAGTCCGGAAAATGCGGGCACGGGGGCGGGACATGATTTGGCCCCGGCAGGATGGTCACCACGTCGTTGTCGACCTGAACACCATCCCCCGGTGCCCCCAGCCGCACGTAGCGACCGGCATCGGTGACCCCGTCGCCGCGCCCCGCCAGTCGGATAACGGTTTCCAATACCGTCACCGGCAATCCGCCGTGACGGCCGCGAGTTGGTCGATCAAATCCTCCGCGATCAGACCAGTGCCAGCGCGCCGACCCGCCTCCGCGTGAAGCCAGGCCCCGGCACCGGCGGCATCAAAGGCCGAGAGGCCGCGCGCCAGCAATGCCGCGATGATGCCGGTCAACACATCCCCTGATCCGGCGGTCGCGAGATCGGCAGTCCCGTGATTGCAAATTGCCACCCGCCCCGCAGGATCGGCAATGACGGTATCCGGCCCCTTCAGCAGCACAACCGCCCCAACGACCTGCGCCGCATGCCGGACTTGTTCAATCTTGCTGGACGGCACCTGCCCGAACAGGCGCAGGAATTCCCCTTGATGCGGCGTCAGGACTGCCGGACCCACCAGCGCTGCTTTCAACCCGGCAACGTCCCCGGCGAACAGGCTGAACACGTCTGCATCGAGCACGATGGGCGTTCCGGCCCTGAGCAGCGCCACCACCGCGTCCCGCCGCCCATCAATGCCAAAACCCGGTCCCACCGCCACCGCCGAAACCCGCTTGTCAGACGCCGCCGCAGCGAGATCCTCGGTGGTATCAGCGCTCGCGAGCACCACGGACCCCGCCCGCACCGCGTTGCCGTCCAGCGCATCAGCTGGCGAAAGCAGGGTCACATAGCCCGCCCCGGCACGCTGTGCCGCCAAAGCCGTCAGCCGCGCGGCACTGGCAGTTGCCTTCGGGCCGCCTGCGACCAGGACATGGCCACGGGAGAATTTATGGGCATCGGGCGCAATCGACGGCAATGTCGGCCGCCCGACGCGGAAGATTTGACTGGAGTCTGGGGCAAGGCCAATGTCTGCGACGACCAGCCGCCCACAGAAATCAGCAGCCGGATGCAAAATATGCACTGGCTTTGCTGCCCCGAACGTCACCGTCAGGTCCGCCTTGACCGGTTCCGACAGACAGAGGCCGTCGTCGGTGGACACCCCGCTCGGCAGATCGATGGCGAGCACCGTCCGCGCTGCTGCGGCCAGTCGGTGCAGGTTGAACGCAGCCTCGACCGTCATGCCGCGCGTCAGCCCAATCCCGAACAACGCATCGATCAACAGCGGTTCCGGTACTGTGGCCGCGTCCAGTCTTTCAACCGGACCACCCCAATGCGCCGCCGCGGTGATCGCCTCGGCAGCGACCGGTGATGCAAGCGCCGCAACACGCACCGGCCAGCCCCAATCCCGCAAAATCCGCGCCACAACATAGCCGTCGCCGCCATTGTTGCCGGGGCCGCACAGGACCAGCGCCGATGATCCGCCGACATAGGCCGCCGTCGCGCGGGCTGCCGCCAATCCTGCGGCTTCCATGAGCGCGGAGGCCGGTGTTCCCGCCGCAATGGCTGCCGCCTCCAGCGCGCGCATCTGCGGTGCCGTGACGACAAGCGTGTCCGTGCAGGTCAAGCAATCATCTCCGCCGGTCACATGTCGGCATAGACGTGCCGCTCGGCCTTTGCTCCCGGATGGGTTTGCGCGCCCGTCCGGGCAGGGCCGACCAGCTGCGCATATTTCCACAGGGCACCGGACTGATAAGCGTTAACGCGCGGCTGCCACGCCGCCTTCCGGCTCGCAAGAACGTCGGCGGGAACATCGATATCAATCGTCCCGGCAGCGGCATCGATGACGATCATGTCGCCATTTTCGATGAGCGCAATTGGCCCCCCGTCCGCCGCCTCCGGCCCGACATGGCCGATGCAGAAACCCCGCGTCGCACCTGAAAACCGGCCATCGGTGATCAGCGCAACCTTGTCACCCAACCCGCGTCCATAAAGCGCTGCCGTTGTTGACAGCATCTCCCGCATTCCCGGACCGCCCTTTGGTCCTTCATATCGGATAATCAGGACTTCGCCTTCGACGATGCTGCCGCGTTCGACGGCAGCAAAACAATCTTCTTCGCATTCGAAAACATGGGCAGGACCGCTGAACTGTAATCGTTCCATTCCGGCGACCTTGACGATGGCACCATCGGGTGCGAGCGACCCCTTCAGTCCGACAACCCCTCCGGTTGGACTGAGCGGGGCGGAGACCGGATAAATGACCTTCTGGTCTGGGTTCCACGTCACCGCATCAATATTTTCCCCCAGCGTCTTGCCAGTCACCGTCAGGCAATTGCCGTCGAGGAAACCACCGTCCAGCAAGGTCTTCATCAGCATATAGACCCCGCCTGCCTCGTACATGTCCTTGGCAACGTAGCGACCGCCCGGCTTCAGGTCGGCGATATAGGGTGTTGATTTGAAGATGTTGGCGACATCGAACAGGTCGAATTCAATGCCCGCCTCCGCCGCCATCGCGGGCAGGTGCAAGGCGCCATTGGTGGACCCTCCGGTTGCCGCAACGACTCGCGCGGCATTCTCAAACGCAGCCCGCGTGCAGATATCGCGCGGGCGGAGATTGAGTTCGAGAAGCGTCATGATCTGTCGCCCCGCCGCCATCGCGATATCGGCACGGCTGGCATAGGGGGCAGGCGTCATGTTGGAATTGGGGAGCGACAGGCCGATGGCCTCCGCCACGCAGGCCATGGTGTTGGCGGTGAACTGGCCCCCGCAGGCCCCGTGGCCGGGACAGGCGACCTTCTCCAGCGCGGTCAGCTCCTCGATCGGGCAGGCCCCGGCGGAATAGCGCCCAACTGCCTCAAACACATCAACGACCGTCACGTCCTTGCCGTGGAAGTCGCCGGGGAGGATGGAGCCGCCATAGACAAAGATCGACGGCACATTGAGGCGCAACATCGACATCATCATGCCCGGCAGGCTTTTGTCGCAACCGGCAAAGCCGATCAGCGCATCATAGCAATGCCCCCGCATCGATGCCTCAACCGAATCGGCAATGATCTCCCGACTGACCAGCGAGGATTTCATCCCCTGGTGGCCCATGGCGATGCCGTCGGTGACGGTGATGGTGTTGAACCGGCGCGGCATGCCGCCCGCTTCGGTGACGCCCAGCCGCGCCACATCCGCCTGCGCATCGAGCGTGGTGTTGCACGGCGCGCTGTCATTCCCGGCGGAGGCAATCCCGACGAAGGGGCGCGATATCGCCTCCTCATCCAGTCCCATGGCGTAATAATAGGACCGGTGCGGCGATCGTTCGGGGCCGACGCTGACATGCCGACTGGGCAGCCGGGATTTGTCGAACCGGGATTTGGTCATGCTGGGCCTCTCGCCTTCTGAGCTCACGTTAACCATAAAAAGTGTCGGAAAATTTTACACACGCGACAAAGGCGCACACCCGCCCCGAATCCTTCACATTGGAATGCCACGATTATTGCGACTTGGTACTGAATTTGCTAGATGGCTGTCCGGATATGAAGATGCACATTGAAAATCGGTACACAAAGCGCGTCGTTGCGCTGGTGGCGGGTGCCTTGGCATTGGCCAGCGGGACCAGTGCGTCTGCCGGTCCGGTGACGGTGAATTTGTCGCCGTCCTGCACGACATCCTGCAGCACCGACGGGTCCGACGGCAACACCCGGACCTACACGTTTTTCGATAGTCAGGGACTCGCCTCGCGCGTCACTGTGACCGCTTGGGCTGCTGACCAAAACACCACGACGGGTGCGCTCAGCAACTATCAAACCGGTTTTGTCGGGCAATATAGCCAGGGTGTTGGCGTTACCAACCGCTATGAAGGCAATGGGTCGAGCAACAATTCGCACATGGCGGATAACGAGGGCGGCCGGGCCGATTTTCTGGTCTTGCGTTTTGACGGCGACGTGGTGCTGACCGGCGCACAGCTCAATGCATTTTCGATGACCGCTACCGGCTTCTCGGGCTCGGGTTCAGACACCGATGCCACCTTCTACTTCGGTACGACCACGGTCCCGTTCAGCACGCCAGTTAACTTGGCGGACGCGACTCAGCGCCTGTCGATCCTGAACCATTACACCGATACGCTTGGTGGCAGCTCGAGCAACTTCCGCAGCGTCAACACCACGACTCGTTATTCCGGTAATGTCGTCGTCATCGCACCAAGCCTTGCCGACTATAACCGCGGTACTTCGGGCAACTGGCGTGACGGGTTCAAACTGGGTAACGTTCAGGTCGACTATTTGACCACGCAAGCCCCGGAACCAGCGGCACTCGGCTTGCTCGGTCTAGGCGTGCTTGCCTTGGGGCTGCGCCGCCGCAAGCGCTAAAGTCGCGTGCGGGCTTCTGCGACGACTTCCGACAGCAAGTCTGCCCAATGGCCGATGCCCGACGGTGTCGCCAATTCATCCTGCCGCACCTCAAACCCGAGATAGGGCAAGCCCCGCGCCTCGGCATGGCGGTTCATCGTGTAGTTGAGGACGCGGCCCGAATAGGGCTGATTATCACCGACGTTGATCCCGGCTCCCTTGAGAAGCAAGATCGCAATGTCGGCGGCGCGACTGTCAGTGTTGTAGAGGATGCCGACGGGCCACGGCCTCGCTTCGGACTGGCTCGCCAAAGCGGGCGTAAAGCTATGCACCGACACGATGAACTTGATCCGGCCCCGGTCAATGATCCCGGCAATCGCATCATGATAGGGCCGGTGCAGCGTCGCCAATCGGCGTTCGCGTTCCTCCAACGAAATCCCGACATTGCCGTGAATGACATGACCGTCGCTCGACGCCGGAATCAGGCCGTCCGCCTCTTCTTCGCGGTTGAGATCGATCACCAACCGGGAGACATGGCCAAAAATCGCATGGACGCCCAAACGCGCCGCCATCTGTCGGGCCACGGCACCAGCGCCGATGTCGAGGGCTATATGCTCCCCCATCAAAGGGGCCGAAAGGCCAAGGTCAATGTCATCCGGGACATGATTCGACGCATGATCGGCGGTGATCAGCAGATCTGACCCGATCGGACCCGGCAGGATGTCGAGCGGTGCCCCAATGTTCAACGTCACGCTTGACCCCGCACCTCATCCCATCACGGGCCTGCATGCCGGAAGTCGGCGCATAAAAAAAGGGCCGCACCGGGGGGATGGTGCGGCCCAGGAATTTCCCCGGGGAGGGAAACGGGTGTTACTTGGCGGCGATCAGCGACGCATATTCGACGTTCAGCGCCTTCGCGGCGGACTTGAACTTCAAATTGGCTTCACGCTTGTTGCCAGCTTCGCACAGTTGAACGCCAACCTTGACCAGACGCAGCGCGCTCTTGTTGGCGTTTGCATCGGTGCCGGTTGCCGCAATGGCGCGGATTGCAGTCGGCGTTGCTTCGCAAACATCGGTCTGGGCGAAAGCCGGGGTGGCGCTCGCAAGGGTCAATACGGTCATGACAACGGCGACCGGGGCGGTGATGAACGAACGGTTCATGGTCGTTTTCCTTCTCTTCTGCGGGGGCCGGCCGCTTGTTGAGCCTCACTCAAAAACTTCTGAGTGGTGCTTTAAGTACGACTCGGAACGGCGTCAACAGCTAATTTGAGTGTCACGCAGTTTGCATGGGAGCCATGCATATGGTGCATTGCACAAGAGGGGTGTGATCGGAGGGAATTGTGGGTGCCGCCCCCCTCCCGCTGCGCTCACGCGCAGTCGCCTCCCCCTTTTCAGGGGGCGGAGGAGCAGGGATCGAGTTTTTTCCGCTGACCGCGGAAAGTCTCAGCTGAACGCCTGAATGCCCGTCTGCGCCCGACCGAGAATCAGAGCGTGGACGTCATGGGTCCCCTCGTAGGTATTCACGGCCTCAAGGTTCATCACATGACGGATGACGCCATATTCGTCCGAGATGCCGTTGCCGCCGTGCATGTCGCGCGCTTCACGGGCGATGGTGAGGGCCTTGCCGCAATTGTTTCGCTTGATCAGGCTAATCGCTTCGGGAGCCAGCCGGTGATCGTCCATCAAGCGGCCCGCAGCCAGCGCGGCTGTCAAACCAAGCGTAATTTCGGTCTGCATGTCGGCCAGTTTCTTTTGGAACAATTGCGTCGCGGCCAAGGGACGCCCGAATTGCTTGCGGTCCAGCCCATATTGCCGCGCGGCGTGCCAGCAATATTCCGCCGCCCCTATCGCGCCCCAGGCGATGCCGTAGCGGGCGTTGTTGAGGCAGCCGAACGGCCCGCCAAGCCCGCGCGCTCCGGGAAGCAACCGGTCGTCCGGGATTTCGACACCGTCCATGACGATTTCCCCGGTCACCCAGGCGCGCAGCGAAAATTTGCCGTCAATCTTCGGGGTCGACAGCCCCTTGTCACCGCGTTCGAGAATGAAGCCACGGATCGCGTCGTCATCGGTCTTCGCCCAGACCACCATGACATCGGCATAGGGCGACGAGGTGATCCACATCTTGGCACCGTCGAGCACATACCCACCCTGCACCTTGCGAGCCCGGGTCTTCATACCGCCTGGGTCGGAACCGGCATCAGGCTCGGTCAACCCGAACGAGCCAATCCACTCCCCGCTCGCCAGTTTCGGCAGGTAACGCTGGCGCTGCGCCTCGGTGCCGTAAGCGTGGATTGGGTACATCACCAACGACGACTGGACCGACATCGCCGAGCGGTAGGCCGAATCCGCCCGTTCAACCTCACGCGCAATCAGGCCGTACGACACATAGGAGACCCCGGGGCAGCCATAGCCTTCGATGGTCGGACCAAGCAGGCCCATCTCGCCAAACTTCGCCATCAGCGACCGGTCGCTGGTTTCATGCCGGTTCGCCTCGCGGACAATCGGCATCAGCTCGGCATCGGCAAAGGCCCGGGCGGAGTCGCGGACCAGCCGCTCCTCCTCGGTCAGGGCGGAATCGAGCAGCAGTGGGTCGTCCCAGACGAATTTGGGCCAGCTTTTGGGTTTTGGTGTGGTTTTGTCGCTCATGCGGCCATCTATACCGGCCAGGCGCCGATCAAACCAGCCGGGTTGGCATCACCCACCAGCCGGGTCGTACGGCTCCCAGAGCAGCGGCAGCTGCCTCACATGAGGCCTGATCCGGAAACAACGCGAAGCACGTCGCCCCCGACCCCGACATCCGGACCAGCCCGGCCCCGGCCTGCGCCGACAGCATCGCCAAAACCTCGCTGATGACGGGCTGGAGCGACGTTGCCGACCTCTCCAGATCATTCCGCCCCGCACGGGCAGCTACAAGAACATCGCCCTGCGTCAGCGGTCCGTGATCGACCCTGTCCCAGGCGCGGAAGACCTCTGCGGTTGAAACCGCAACGCCGGGGTTTGCCAACAGGACCGGTTGCCCTGCCAAATCGGCTGCCGGAAGCTGCCGAAGCACATCGCCCTTCCCTGCGCCATATTGGGTGCAGTTCCACACACAGGCCGCGACATCCGCGCCCAGTTCACCACCCAGCGCCGCCAGCCGCGCCAGCGGCCAATGCAACTGCCAATGACGATTGAGCAGGCGCAACGT
>CALRKY020000013.1:0-82194 GCA_943368345.1 Synechococcus sp. UW140
GTTGGCGCAACCTGGTCGAACGCCTGTTCAGCAAACTCAAAAACTGGCGAAGGGTCGCCACACGCTACGACAAAACCAAAGAATCCTACCTCGGCTTCGTCGCTCTCGCCTCAATCAAACTGTGGATACCCTTTGTCCACGTGGCCTAAGATAAATGAACTGCCACAGCTATTGAATATTCTCCTAGGCGATATGAGCATAATTTGGCCAAGGCCTCTAACACATCAAACATTTATTGCGTATTCGGACGCTGTACGAGAAACAATAGGACGAGTGAGATCTGGATTGTCCGGAATCGGGTCTATAGTGTTTCGAAACGAAGAGGATATTCTGTCTGGAACTGACAGTTCAATGCAATTTTACAACGAAGTAATCGCACCATACAAAGGCAATCTGGAGTCATGGTATGTCAGGAACAATAGTATTGGAATCTATGTGAAAGCAATTTTTGTTACTGTTTTCGCTGTTTTCAAGCCTGGAACCAGCATTGCATGGAAGATTTTTTCCGGTCTGCCTATTCCTCCACATCGACTTCGATCGCAATTGAACTATATTGAGTAGTTATTGAGGCTTTTTTGATTGGCCTGGATCATATCTGCATGAACTGAAGCAGTTGGCGCATTCGCGTGGTTTGGAGATGTCGACGAGCCTGCCGATCAGGTTCCAGAGGCGGGCGACGGGTCGTTCCCCGATCTTTCTGAGCATGGCCTTGAGGCGGAAGATGGCCTTCTCGATCGGATTGAAGTCGGGGCTGTATGGCGAGAGGGAGTGCAGGGTTGCTCCGGCCGCCTTGATCCGTTCGCGCGCCGCGTCACGCTTGTTGGTCGACAGACGCTCTAAGCAGCGAGCCGCAGTCGGTTGCGGCCGGCGGTTTTGGCTTCGTATAGGGCCTTGTCGGCACGGCTCAGGAACTCGCTGGCGCTGGGTCCAGCGTCGACTTCAGTGGCACCAATGCTGGCGGTGATGTGGATTGTCCGCCCGCCGATATCGATGGCGGCGGCTTCAATGGCACCCCGGAGCGATTCCAGCACCGCTTGCGCTTCGGGCAGGGGTAGGCCGGACAGCAGCACGGCGAATTCCTCCCCACCGATCCGGCCAATCACCGCTTCCGGCGTCACCGCATTGCGGCAGATTTCAGCAAAGGCCTGCAGAACGGCATCACCGGCGGCATGGCCATAGGTATCGTTGACCTGCTTGAAATGATCGATATCGATCATCGCCAGCGTCGTATCGCCGCGCGATGCCAGCTGCGAATCCACCTTCTCGATGAAAGCGCGGCGGTTGAGCAGGCCGGTCAGCGCATCGGTGGTCGCCAACACCTGCAACTGCGATTCAAGACCCTTGCGGACCGTGATATCCCGCAAGGTCCCGAACGACCCGATGACATTGTCATTCTCGTCAACCGACAACTGTGTCAGCGCTTCCACCCACCGCACACTGCCGTCCTTGTGGATATAGCGCAGCTCCTGGCGAACCTCGCTCACCTCCCGCGCGAAGAGCGGGGCCAATCGTTGCAACATGATCGCCCGGTCATCGGGATGCACAATGCTGATCGAGGAGCGGTGCAAGGCGTTGCTCTCGTCACCCCCCATCCGCTTTGACGCCGGGTTCAGGAACATCCAGCGCCCGTCCGGATCAGTCCGGTAGATCACATCATCGATGCTGTCGATTACCGATCGATAGTCGGCCTCGCGCGCCTTCAGCCGCGCCGACAGCCGATCCCGCTGCGCCAGAAAGGCACCAACGGGCAAGGCGGAAATGAAGATGACCGTCAGGAAAAACTGGAAGAACTGGATACGGCGGCCGTGAGCGATATCGACCATGCCCACTGGTCCCATATCCATCGACGTGCCGATTGACCCGATGATACCGACAACCAGCGTTGCCCCAGCAGCGCCCAGCGGGCCGGTGCGGACCGTCGCCAGCAGCACCACCGGCATGACCATGAACCCCAGCGGCACCCGGGTTTGAAAAAACACCAGCGAACTGACACCGACGACGGCACCCAGCAGTACCGCGAATTCCCGCCAGCTGCGGCGTATCAACAAGCCAGTCGTCCCATAGCGGCGGACCATTGTGGCAATGGCGATGAACGGCAGGACCACCAGCGACCCCACGGCATCGGCCAGATACCAGGTGCGCCAAACCCGCCAGAACATGGCATCTTCCAGCAGTGTCGCCGCCGTTGCGCCAACCGTTGCGGCGCACACCGGCGCAATGATCCCGATGGCAACGCACAGCATCAACAGGCGATCAGGCCGCAGGAAAACCGTTCGCAGGTTGCTCCACCGTCGCCCCAGTGCAACGGCGACGGCAATGCCCACGGCGTTGGCCAGCGTGAACGCAATGCTGGTGGTGAGGCTGTCGCCAAAAATCAGGTTGGCGCTGACACTGGCGACAAAAAACACGCCCGACAGCGGCACAAGGTCCTGCCGCCGCGACAGCAGGATGGCGGTGATCGCAATGGCGTCGGCAATCCAGAGGGTTGAGACATTGCCCGATTCGCGGGTCAGCAACACACTGCCAACTGCCGATACGAAATAGGCAAGCCCGAGCAACAGGATACGGACCACGGTGGTCAACCGCAGCCCTGTCCTCCGCCCCTGACGCGCTACATCCATGCCATGTCCTGTTCAACTGATGGTTGAATATATAGCGCGGTTGTAGTTAACGGGTCGTTACGCCAGCCGAAACTGCTGCCTCCGGCACGCGTCACTTCGGGGTTGCGCCTCGGGTTGCGCCCGTCAATAAGCGCCACCGACAGATCCAGACGGAGAGAATCAATGGCGTACCGCGTTGTCGTGGTGGGTGCGACCGGCAATGTCGGTCGGGAAATGCTCAACATCCTTGCCGAACGGCAATTTCCACTTGCCGATATTGCCGCCGTGGCGTCGTCACGCTCGCAGGGCGATATCGTCGATTTCGGCGAAAATGGACGCGAACTCAAAGTCCAGAATATCGACCATTTTGACTTTAGCGGCTGGGATATCGCGCTGTTCGCCGCCGGCTCCGGACCGGCAAAAATCCACGCGCCACGGGCCGCAGCGGCGGGCTGCACAGTGATCGACAATTCGTCCCTGTTCCGCATGGACCATGATGTTCCACTGATCGTCCCGGAGGTCAATCCGGAGGCGATTGACCGGTACCGCAAGCGCAACATCATCGCCAATCCGAATTGTTCAACCGCCCAGATGGTGGTGGCCCTGAAGCCGCTGCACGATGCCGCGACGATCAAGCGTGTCGTCGTCTCCACCTACCAATCGGTTTCCGGGGCCGGCAAAGAGGGCATGGACGAGCTGTTCGAACAAACCCGCGCGGTTTTCGTCAATGACGAAAAGCAGATCAAGAAATTCACCAAACAGATCGCCTTCAATGTGATCCCGCACATTGACAGCTTTGTCGGGCCGGAGACCGGCTACGACGGCTACACCAAGGAAGAGCTGAAGATGGTGCAGGAAACCCGCAAAATCCTCGATCCAGATATCGAGGTGACGGCGACCTGTGTGCGGGTGCCGGTGTTCGTCGGCCATAGTGAGGCAATCAACATCGAGTTTGAACGCCCGATCACCGTCGCCGAAGCGCAGCGCATCCTGCGGGAAGCCCCCGGCGTCATGCTGGTCGATAAGCGAGAGGATGGCGGCTACATCACCCCGATCGACTGTGTTGGCGACTTCGCGACCTTTGTCAGCCGGGTGCGCAAGGACCCGACTGTTCCGCATGGGCTGGTGCTGTGGTGCGTCAGCGACAACTTGCGGAAAGGCGCAGCGCTGAACGCGGTGCAGATCGCCGAACTGCTCGGGCGACGCCATTTGAAGAAGGCGGCTTGAGCGGGAATCTTCATCGAGTTGGACCTCCCGCCGTTGCAAAGCAGCAAGCGGTGCGGCATCCTGCCTAGACGGCTTGCGACCTACTGCTGGAGATTGACGACGACATATTCGAAGATGTTGCCAGATGATCGCGCGCGACAGGGCGCAGCGTGGAAGAGCTGGTTCGCGAACAACTCATGCACGTCATCGGACGCCCCTATGTACAACCCAAAGGCTTGGACCTGATATCTGAGGGGCGTCAGAACCTCATATTGGATCTGACTACGCAAGGGTCATGATGATTGGTGGCTGTCACAGCCGGATGTATCAGCGCTGCCGCGTTACCTGATCGAGGGCAGCCAGATGACTGTTAAGCTGTAGGAGAAGGCGATTGGCAAAATCCCCGACCGAGCACCGCTTTGCCTCCTTCGACGGACAGGAGATCGCTTGGCAGGAGCTTGGGATTGGCCGCCCGGTTGTGCTGCTGCACGGGTTGTTCAGCCATGCCGAGATGAACTGGCTCCGTTGGGGGACAGCCCAGGCCATTGCGGATGCCGGGTTTTGCGTCCTTTTGCCGGACCTGCGCGCCCACGGGCGGAGCGCTGCACCGCATGACCCCGCTGCCTACCCAACCGATGTGCTGGCCATGGACATCGAAGCGCTGACCCGCCATCTCGGGCTGACCGACTTTGATCTTGGCGGCTATTCGCTCGGTGCTCGCACGACCATGAGGCTGCTGGTCCGCGGGTTGCGGCCACGGCGGGCGGTCCTGGCCGGCATGGGCCTCGAAGGGCTGACCGGCAGCGACAAGCGCCGCAATTTCTTCCTCGATGCCATTGCCAATCGCGACACGGCAACGCGCGGCACCGATGCCTGGATGGCGGTGCAGTTCATGAAATCAACGGGCACCGACCCTGATGCGGTCGCCCATGTCCTGCGGTCGCAGGTGAAAACGACTGCCGATGATCTGCGCGCCATCACCACCGAGACGCTGGTCGTCTGCGGCGTTGACGATCAGGACAATGGCTCCGCGCCGGACCTCGCCCTCACCCTGCCGAACGCGCACTATGTTGAGGTGCCGGGTAACCATATGTCTGCCGTCACCAAGCCCGACCTCGGCGCGGCGATGGCCCGCTTCCTCGCGGCTTGACGCTCCGCCGCGGATGGCGTTTCTGATGCCATCACGATCTTTGGGAGCAGTGGAATGAAATCGCTTGTATCGAGCCTGGCCCTTGCGGTCGCCCTTACCGCCTGCAGCATCAACGTCAGCCAGACCGAGCCCGTGGTTGCAACGCCGACGCCAGCTCCCGTCCAGGCGGGGCCGACCGCCGCTGACGCCGATGCGTTTGTGACCGAGGCCGAGAAGAAATATTTCGACCTGTCGATCTATGCGGCCAAGGCCGGCTGGGTCAATTCCACCTACCTGACCGATGATACCGACTGGATCGCCGCCAAGGTCGGGACCGAGGCGACCGAACTCGGGGTGAAGTTTGCCAAGGACGCCGCGCGTTTCGACAAGGTGGCCGGACTGTCCTTCGACACCCGCCGCAAGCTGGATATCCTGAAGCAAGGGTTGGTGCTTCCCGCTCCAGCCGCCGCCGGCGCGGCAGAGGAACTCAACACCATCGCAACCCGCCTGCAGTCGACCTATGGCAAGGGCAAGGGCACCCACAAGGGTCAGGTCAAATCCGGCAATGACCTTGAAGCGTTGATGGGCACAGTTCGCAACCCCGACGAGCTCCGCGAAATGTGGGTGTCGTGGCACGCTGTCGGCAAACCAATGCGCGCCGACTATGTCCGGCTCGCCAGCATCGCCAACGCCGGTGCGCAGGAACTGGGCTTTGCCGATACCGGGGCGATGTGGCGGTCAGGCTATGACATGCCAGCAGATGATTTTGCGCAGTTGACCGACAAACTATGGGGTCAGGTCCGCCCGCTCTATGACCAGCTGCACTGCTACACCCGGTCAAAGCTGAACGCGAAATATGGGAGCGGGGTCCAGGCGACGACGGGGCCAATCCGGGCTGACCTGCTTGGCAATATGTGGGCGCAGGAATGGGGCAACATCTATGACATTGTCGCGCCAAAGGGGGCTGGCAGCGTCGGCTATGATACGACCAAACTGCTGCTCGCCAAAAATTATGACCCGGTGAAAATGGTGAAGACCGGAGAAGGATTCTATTCCTCGCTCGGCTTTGCTCCGCTTCCGGCAAGTTTCTGGGACCGCTCCCAGATCACTGCCCCACGCGACAGGGAAGTGGTCTGCCATGCCTCGGCCTGGAACATCGATAACAAGGATGATCTGCGCATCAAGATGTGCACCAAGGTCAATGCGGTGGACTTTGTCACCATCCATCACGAGCTCGGCCATAATTATTACCAGCGCGCCTATAATCAGCAGCCATTCCTGTATCTGAACGGCGCCAACGACGGGTTCCACGAGGCAATCGGTGACTTTGTCGCGCTGTCGATCACCCCGGATTATCTGGTGCAGATCGGTCTGCTCGACCCGGCAAAGGTCCCGGACGCGTCAAAGGACACCGGCCTGCTTTTACGGCAGGCGATGGACAAGGTGGCGTTTCTGCCGTTCGGCCTGCTCATCGACAAATGGCGCTGGGGGGTGTTTTCGGGTCAGATCAAGCCGGAGAATTACAATGCCGCCTGGACCGAACTCCGCCAGCAATATCAGGGTATTGTCCCGCCGGTTGCCCGGACCGAGGCCGATTTTGACCCCGGTGCAAAATATCATATCCCCGGCAACACGCCCTACACGCGCTATTTCCTCGCCCGGCTGTTGCAGTTCCAGTTCTACAAGGCTGCCTGTGATCAGGCCGGGTGGAAAGGGCCGCTGCACCGCTGCTCTTTCTACGGGAACAAGGAGGTCGGTGCGAAACTGGATGCCATGCTGAAAATGGGGGCTTCAAAGCCCTGGCCAGACGCGCTGGAGGCCTTCACCGGCAGTCGCGAAATGGACGGCACCGCCATGATCGCCTATTTCCAGCCACTGATGGTCTGGCTTCAGGACCAGAACAAAGGGCAGCAGTGCGGCTGGCAATGAGCTAGCGGCTTGCGGGGGCCCGGAATGGACTGCTCATTCCGGGCCACTCGGGCTCCCGCATTAACCAACGTTGTTAACCATAACCTCTTCAATTCGCGTTAATTTGTCGCATTTTTCCGCCCGAAACCGGCAAATTCTGCCTGTCCGCAGCCCGAAATGTTCGTTACGGTCGGCAAAATGTTCCTACCCGCCCATCTTCGCACAATTCTGCTCGTGAGCGCCCTCCTTCCGGGGCCCGCAATAGCTGCGACCGCTTCTGCGAGCTTCGGCGTCGGCGTGGAGGTCTTGTCGACGTGCACGCTCGCGGACAATTTGCGCTCAACTCCGACAGGCTGGCAGCTACAGCCGGAAAAGATGTGCCTCCCAAATAGGACGGCGATGCCGGCGCAACTGCCGGTTCAGGTCTCGCAGGTTCAGACGGCCGACCAGTCGCTTGTCGTGCTCGAGTTCTGACGCAATGCCTCAATAGCTGACCGTTACGATGATCGTGTCGCTGTAGCTCCCCTGCGCGACCGATTGTCTGGCCGGAATTCGGGCGTAAACGGGCACGTCCACCGCGCCCCCGAGCAGGGCGATGGGTACGATCGACGTTATGAAGGATGTGTTGCTCGATCCGTTTCCCCAGATCGCTGTCCGCGCTGCATCGACGTAGAGTTGATAGGCTAGCTGGTCGGTGCTGCTGCGGAGACGGCGGCTGCCATAGCCGCCGCTGGTGCCCTGGCTCAGCGTGATCTGGTAGCCGCCAAGTCCGGACAGGATATCACAGCGCAGGGTTATCGTTCCCGTGACGTCCTTCGCGACCGTCGCGGCAGGGTTGTAGACGCCGAAGGCGATGCCGGTGGTCGACAGGGTGCAGGCAGCCTGGGATGGACTTGCGGAGGCCGCAAGCCCCGCAATGGTCAGGGTTCGGAGCCATTTCATGTTTGGGCCTTGCAAATCACCGGGCCGATCGTCGGGATCGCGCCCGCGAGCGGGGAATAGTCGACTGCCGCCGTGCAGCGATGACCGCTGGCTAGACTGACATCGATCAAATTATGGGCGGCCAGCCCTTCGACATAGGCCGCGCCATCATAGCCGACCGGAAACTCCAGCTTTGAGCCCCGCACCGTTGCGACCGAACCAAGGTCCAAAGGAGCGCCACGCTCGTCGACAAGCGTGAGGAGTGCAGCCTGGCTGGTCGCAATCCGAAAGCGGACCACCACGCCGGCGCGGTCCGGCGGGCGGACGACCTGTTCGGCGGTATCCAGGTCGGCATCCATCGGAACGTCGGAGGGGTCGATCGACAGGCCGTTGCGATCGAAGGAGCGCAGCCCCGGAACCAGCAGGCGGCCGGATCGGCCGGTCCTGCCGACCAGCCGATTTTCTTGCATCACCCGAACACCGGCGAGACCGCCGGTGTCGACAACCGCAAAACTGTCATTGATCGCCGTCGCGGCGAACAGGCCGCCGTCGAGGCTCGCCACCGAGCCGCGCGCACCGAGACGTCCGGACAACGCTCGTCCGAGCCGGTCGCCGCCGGCGGTCAACGTCGTGACCGGCGACTGGTAGGTCAACTCGCCGAATTGGTGGCCCCGGCCTGCATTCGACAGGGCGAGCTCGTAGCCGAGGTCACCTGGGCCCGAGACCGACTTCGAGACTTGCGCCTGAAAGTCCCTCTCGCCAGCCCCGCTGCGAGCGTTGATACCCCCCGAGGTGCCTCCGCCAAACGCCATCGACAGGCCAACGGTGACACCCGATCCGCCAGCGTGGCCGAAGCTCCGGTACCCGCTGGCGTTGAGAGCGAGCCGGTTGATTTGTGCCGAATAGCTGAGTGTCGCTATCCGGGCGTTCTGGGCCGCGTTGGCCGGGCCCTCGACTGCATTGTACGTCGCGGCCAGCGCGCCAAACTGCCCCATCGCCAGCCCGGCATGCAGGCTCAGCATTGCGCGGGTGATCGGGTCGCCGCTGGTTCCGGCCACGTCGCGGAAATTTCGGGTCGCGACCGATGCCGAGGCTCCGAGACTCAAGTGTCCAGACGTGTGCTGAACGCTTGCCATCGCTTGAGCTCCGGACCCGAACACGCCGAAACTCACGCCCGTCGCAACAGTGGCGAGCGCGACATCAGCGAGATTCCAGGTTGCACCGATACTTCCCGTCGCAAAGCCCGCCGTGGCCTCGCCGCCGCCCTCGATAGTCATGTGATCGGAGAGGCCCCGGCGATAGGTACCACTGATCGACAGCTTGCCGTAGCTGTTACTGCGCTGTCCAAAGTCGCGCCGGATCAAACCCGCCTGGACGGCATAGGTTTGCAGGCCGGGTACTAGCAGTGCGGCACTCGCATAAAATGGCAAGGTGGTCACCCGCTGGCGGCCAAGGGCGTCGGTTACCGCCAGCGCGATTGTCCCGGCTCCCGTCGCAACAGGTAACTGCTGAACTTCGAAGGGACCGGTGACACGTCGGCTGAGCATTTTCGTGCCGTTGATCAACACGTCCACCGTCGACGGGACCGCGACCGACCCACTGACCGATGGCAGCGGAAAGGTGATCAGATCGGGCCGCATCCGGAAGTCCGATGTCAGCTGCACGCCGCCTAGCCGGATCGGTCGGCCCCAGCCCGGCGTCCCGCTGATGTGATCACCAAGCACGATCCGGCTGTTCGCTGCCAGATTGGATTGCGTCACACTTGTGTCGAGCCGCACGACCTGGTGGCGCCCGCTACTGGTGGCCACGAGGCCGGTCGTGCTGAACACGCCGGCAGGGCTAAAGAGCCGCGCGCCAAGCAGCCCACCGGCGCTCATACCCCGGGGCGTACGGGTGAGGGTTAAATCATAGTCGACGACGCCGCCCCGGCCTGCGGGCGTCGGCGTCGGCACGGTCGCTGAGTGATCGGCTGCAATGACGACAGGAATAAGCGCGGCATCGGTAGCTTCGATGTCGACCGATTGGGTAGCCGCGTCGATGCGCACCGAGACACCGGGCAGCGAGCCTAGCGCGACCGGCTCGTCGGTATCGGTGACTGGTCCTTTTAGCCCCAACGCACGCAGTTCCGACGGGCGAATCCTGACCATGCCGTCGTCGCCGGACAAGAACTCTCCGATATTGCCGACCGCGAATCCGTTGATCCGGACATCGAGCAGCAGCACGGTATCTGCCGCCCGCACCGGCCCAATCGAGGCGAACAAGGCCATGCCCATGATCGCCCATCGCGGAACTCGGCCCGCGCTCGATCGCCGGAAGGTCGAGGCCATCAGTAATTGACGGTCACGATGACCGTGTCACTGTAGGTACCCGGCGTTGCGAAATTTCCTGCCGCGATCCGGCCATAGACGGTGAGCGTCTGGACGCTGCCGGTCCCGGTTCCTGCCCGCCCGTCGACATTGAGCGTGTTCCGCCACGGAATGGTCCGGCCTGCGTCCTGATAAAGGCGATACGCCAAACGGGCGGCACCTGTGCCGGCCATTGTCGGGTAGCCCGATGCGTCAGGATTCAAGCCGGCACCAATGTTGATGTAGTAAGGTGTCGTGTTGGTGCAGGTGACCGATAGCGTGGCGCTGCCATCGCGTTGTTGTCCCGTGTAGACACCAAGATCGAGGGTGGCAGCTGCGATCTGGCAGGTCGGCTGCACGGTCGCGGTTATGGTCATCGACGCCGTTGCCGTCGCTGCGGCTACCGGGCGTGCGACAGTCACTGACCATAGGATGGCGATCAGCGAGAGAAGGTGAAACTGGCGTTTCATCGGCGGGCGTCCTTAGAGCCGTTGACGACGCTCGTGCAGCGGCATCCGGCGCAGCATTGCGCTCATGGCATGATTGGCAGTTTGATCGACTGATCGAGCGGGCCCGCGTCGGTGATTGCTTTCAGGCGAATTGACGGGCCGCTCAGGGCATTGTGGTCGCCTGAAATCTGCCAGCGCCTGGTCGCGCCGGCGAGGAGATAGGGTGACACGTTGCGCTCGATCGAAAGTGTCCGCCCGTCCTCGGTGACAAGCTGGATGTCACGGACGGTTTCGTGACGTCCGCCGTTGTTGCGCGCAATGAGCCAATTGCGGCCCTCCGCGCGCTCGATGGAGTAGGCGACCGTCGCAACCGCCCGGCCTTTGGGTTGGGCAAACACCGGGATGGAGAGCCGCAGCGCGATCCGGACGGTCCCCGGCTCGGCGGGCGGCGGGATTTGATCTACCAGAATACGGTAGGTGTCTTCGCGGCCTTCCGGAGGGCGGCGTAGTGCAAGACGGATTACCTGGCTTGCGCCCGGGTTGATCGTCGCGAGCGGCGGGCTGATATGGATTCGGTCCGAGGGGACCAGCTGGTCGGTCCCGGTCGATTGGTCCCAGGAATAGACCCGAACCTGGACCGCGCTAACGGCGTTGCCCTGGTTGATCACGGTGAGCGATGTCGCCCCTTCCCCGGGCCGCATCTGGATGTTCACGGGCAGCACGGTGAGCGACTGTGCCCAACCCGCGCTGCCTGTCAGCAAGAACGCAGCGACAGCTGCGCGGAAGTGTGCCGCCGAGATCATTGCAGAACTAGTAGTTAACGACTGCAGTTACGGTGTCGGTGTATGCGCCCGGGACGACGAACTGGGACGCGTCGATTCGCCCATAGATCGTGATCGTCTGGGCGCTGCCGTTGCCGATGCCCCCCAATGTCTCGCCGGGGATAGCAGTCCCCCAATTGACGCTCCGCGGCGCGTCTTGGAAAAGCGAATAGGACAGGCTGGCCGAGGACGGGCCGACCATTTTACGGGTGGTGACCGTCGCCCCGGAGGCAAGGCCAGCGCTCAGGCCGATGTTATAGGGCGTGGTGTTGGTGCAGGTCACCGATATCGTCGACGACGCATCGGTCTGGGTGCCGGTGTAGGTGCCAAAGGCTAGGCTTGTCGTTGTGATGCCGCATGTCGCCTGGACGGTTGCAGAGACAGCGACATCGGCCGACGCGGTGGCAGCGGACGCGGCATTGGGCTGAACGATTACAGCACAAGCGCCGATCAGGCCACCAATTCGGAAGAATTTGCGCGTGGTCTTAGCATTCATTTTCTGTCCAGTCGGAGGGAAGCCGGAGAATCTCAAATGCCGGCCAGATGGTTCTTGCTTGGTAGTCGATCAAATAGGCCGCTGCATGTTGTCCGCGGGTTAATCAGCGAGCAGGTGCCAATACGACGGCCAGTGCGGGCGTTCCGAAGCCGGCCTCTTGATGGTTTGCCGAGCTGCTTAAGCCCGTGTTCGGTGCTCTACACTTTGAAGGCGGCAGGCGATGGACAAGGTGGCGTTTCTGCCGTTCGGCCTGCTCATCGACAAATGGCGCTGGGGGGTGTTTTCGGGCCAGATCAAGCCGGAGAATTACAATGCGGCCTGGACCGAACTCCGGCAGCAATATCAGGGCATCGTTCCGCCGGTTGCCCGGACCGAGGCCGACTTTGACCCCGGCGCGAAATATCATATCCCCGGCAACACCCCCTACCCCCGCTATTTCCTTGCTCGGCTGTTGCAGTTCCAGTTCTGCAAGGCTGCCTGTGATCAGGCCGGATGGAAAGGCCCGCTGCACCGCTGCTCTTTCTACGGGAACAAGGAGGTCGGTGCGAAACTGGATGCCATGCTGAAAATGGGGGCTTCAAAGCCATGGCCAGACGCGCTGGAGGCCTTCACCGGCAGCCGCGAAATGGACGGCATGGCGATGATCGCCTATTTCCAGCCACTGATGGTCTGGCTGCAGGACCAGAACAAAGGCCAACAATGCGGCTGGCAATAACCTGAAAATCCTGCCACCGTGTCCCATTCGGCGCGGTGGCAGGATTTTGAACCCAGCATTTTCAATCGATCCAAGTTGAACGAAAAGTAATTCTACATCGCCCGCGTCGCCTCGATAAGCCACGGCTGCATGTCATCGCCGACCAGCGGCCCAATCTCGGCCCGAACCCTGGCGTGATAGGCGTTGAGCCAGTCCCGCTCCGCCGCCGTCAGCATGCTGACATCGACCAGCCGCAGATCAATGGGCGCCAGAGTCAGGGTTTCAAACCCCAGCATGTCCTTTTCAGCGCCCGGCACCTGTTTCTTCACCACCAGCACCAGATTTTCGATGCGAATGCCGTAAGCACCGGCTTTGTAGTAACCCGGCTCGTCGGACAGGATCATGCCCTCGATGAGCGGTTCATCGCCGCCTGACTGACCGCCGCCCGGTGTCGCAATCCGCTGCGGCCCCTCGTGGACCGACAGGTAGCTGCCGACGCCGTGACCAGTGCCATGGGCATAATCGAGCCCCACCGCCCATAGCGGCGCCCTTGCCAACGTATCCAACTGCACCCCCCGTGTGCCGGCCGGAAATATCGCGGTCGCAACCGCGATATGCCCTTTGAGCACCCGGGTGAACCGGTCCCGCATTTCGGCCGTCGGGGTCCCGACCACCAGAGTCCGGGTGACATCCGTGGTCCCGTCCAGATACTGCCCACCGGAATCGATCAGGAAAATGCTGTCTGGCTCGATCCGGCGATTGGTCTCGGCACTTGCCCGGTAATGGACAATCGCCCCGTTCGGCCCCGCCCCGGCGATGCTGTCGAAGCTCAAATCCTGGAGCTGGTTGGTGTCCCGTCGGAATTGCTCCAGCCGGGCCTGCGCGGTCAGCTCATCCAGTTCGCCGGTGGCGGCCTCCGCATCGAACCAGTGCAGAAAACGGGTCAGCGCCGCGCCGTCGCGGATATGCGCGGCCTTGGTCCCGGCAATTTCCACCGGATTCTTCTGGGCGCGGGGCAGGACGGTCGGATCGCGCGCTTCGATGATTTCGCTGCCGCCTGCCGCCAGACGTTCGAAGATCGCCGCCACGCAGGTCGCGGGATCGGCGGCGACCTGCCCACCCAGCGCCTCCAGGGCATCGGCGAACGCATGGTGGGGGTGCAGGCGCACGTCGGCACCCAGATGATCTCGCGTCGCGGCATCGATTTTCGCCAGATCGGTGAACAGGTCCGCTGTCCCGTCCGACCGGACAATCGCAAAAGCCAGTGCAACCGGCGTTCGGGAGACATCCTTGCCGCGAATGTTGAACAGCCAGGCGACCGAATCGAGCGCGGCAATCACGGCTGCATCGGCGTTGCGCTCGGTCAGCCAGGCCGCCACCGCCTTTCGCTTGTCGGCGGAGGATTGCCCAGCAAACTCGACCGGATGGATGATCAAACGCTCGGTGGAGGGTGCCGGTCGACTGCTCCACACCGCATCAATCGGGTTGTCCAGTATCGCCACCAGTTCGGCATTTTTGCCGGCCAGTGCCTTACTCGCACCCGAGACCCAGGCCCTGGTGTGCAGCCAGGGGTCATAGCCGATCCGGTCCCCCGCCCGGGCGTTGACCCCCAGCCATTCGGCAACCGGCGTCGCCGGGACCGACTGATAGTCGAACAATTGTCCGTCAACCTGATCCCGGACCTGCAATGTATAGCGGCCATCAACAAAGATTGCGGCCTTGTCGGCGAGCACGACGGCGGACCCCGCCGATCCCTCAAACCCGGTCAGCCATGCCAGTCGCTGGGCATAGGCGCCTACATATTCGCTCATATGTTCGTCGGTCAGCGGGATGACAAAACCGTGAAGTTTCTGTTTCCCGAGCTGCGACCGCAAGTCCGCGACCCGTTGAGCGTGCGTCGACATTTGCAACCTTTCGGCGATTCATTGCGCTGTAAAAAAATTTGTCAGTCGTTCGTTAACTGTTTGCCACCATTCTTGCCAGCGTAACGAGGGAAGCAAGAGGTAAGGGGCGATGACGAATTTGCTCGACCGGATGGTGGCATCACACGACCTGCCGCTGACGGCCATCGCGGCGATTGTCTGCCTTATGGCATCGATGACGGCCTTCCGGTTGTTTGCGCGCGGTCAGGCCAGCAAGGGCGAAGCCCGCCCGGCCTGGTTCGTCCTGACCGGCATTGCCGCAGGTTTTGGCACCTGGTCGACCCACATATTGGCGTTGCTCGCATTCAATCCGGGCGTGGAGTTCGGGATGACGCCCGCGCCGGTTTTTGCTTCGCTCGGCGTATCGGTTGCCATGTGCACCGCTGCCTTTCTGTCCGCCGCCAACCTCAACCACGAACTGAAGGCATCCATCGGCGGGGCGATGTTCGGGCTCGGCGTTGCATCGATGCACTATCTGACCATGGCCGGGTTTTCGGCAGAGGGTCATGCCTTCAATGATCCCGCCTATGCCTTTGCTGCCATCGGCATTTCCGCCGCGCTTTCCGCAACCGGCTTTGGTTTAGCCGGGGACGGCGGGACGGTGTCGCGACAGGCGGCGGGTGGCGCGATGCTGTCACTCGCCGTACTGGCGTTTCACGCCATTGCCATGGGCGGCCTGTCCATCACCGCTGACGCATCTTACGCGATCCATGGCGGCGTCATGTCAAAGCTCGCCCTGTTCGTCGCCATCGGGTCAACGATGCTGGTCGTGGTCGCTACCGGCCTCGGCGCAGCACTGGTTGACGGGCAGGCCAGCGAACGCGCGGTTGAGCGGTTGCGCCGTCTTGCAAATGGCGCCTTTGAAGGGATTGTCATCTCCGCGCATGGCAAGATCGTCGACGTTAACACCGCCTATGCACGGCTCGTCGGCGTCGAATCGCACAAGCTGATCGGCCAGCCGGTCGATACAGGCCTCCTCAATTCCCGCAGCGACGGCAGCGAAAGCACCCTGACCAGCGCCGAAAGCGAGTTGCCAATCCCGGTTGAAGTCCGCGCCCGCGCGCTGTCCGATGATGGGGCGGAATCGGTGCTGGCGGTCCGCGACCTGCGCGACCAGCGCGCGGCGGAGGACCGGATCCGCTTCCTGGCCAACCACGATCCGCTCACTGGCCTTCCGAACCGCAATGCGTTTCAGACCCGGCTGGCCGCCACGCTCGATCATGCCGCTGTCACCGACCGGGGCGTGGCGCTGCTCTACATCGATCTTGATCATTTCAAAGACGTCAATGACGTGCACGGCCATGCGGCGGGCGACGCAGTGCTCAATGTCGTGGCCGAGCGACTGCGCGGCGCGGTTGAGGCACCGTCCTTTGCTGCCCGGGTTGGCGGGGACGAATTTGTCGTCATGTTCACGGGCTTCACCGCCGCAACCGATGTGGCAAGCCTTGCCAACCAGTTGCTGGATGATCTTCGGGCACCGGTTACTCTGGAGGGTGAACGGTCGTTGCCGCTCGGGGCGAGCATCGGCGTGTCGCTGTTTCCCGACGATTCGATGGACGCCGACGACCTGCTGACCAATGCCGACATCGCCCTGTACCGCGCCAAGGCCGGTGGCCGGAATGCCAGTTGCTTCTTCAAGCGGGAGATGGATGATGCCGTGCGGCAGCGCCGGGCGTTGGCGCACGACCTCCGCGATGCCATTACCACACAGCAACTGCACATCGACTATCAACCACTCGTCGATCTGCCGGGCGGAGCGATTGTGGGATTTGAGGCGTTGGCCCGTTGGAATCACCCGACGCGCGGCGTCGTTGGGCCGGATGAGTTCATTCTGGTTGCCGAGGAAAATGGCCTGATCGGGGCGCTCGGCGAATGGGTGTTGAAGCAGGCCTGCACGGAGGCAGCGCTGTGGCCGCTGCCGCTGACAGTCGCGGTCAATTTCTCGGCGCTCCAGGTCCATCAGGAAGACCTGCCGCAACGGGTGACCGAGATCCTGCTGGAATCCGGCCTGTCGCCCAGCCGCCTCGAAATAGAGGTCACCGAATCGGCCCTGTTCCGTGACCAAAATCGCGCCATCCACAACCTGCGTCAGCTGAAGATGCTGGGGGTGCGGATCGCGATGGACGATTTCGGCACCGGTTTCTCGTCGCTGGCGACGCTGCAGGCCTTCCCGTTCGACAAGATCAAGATCGACCGCAGCTTCGTCGACGGGATCAACACACGGGACCAGTCGGCAGCGATCGTCCGCGCCATTGTCGGGCTGGGCAAGAGCCTGAACGTCCCGGTGACGGCCGAGGGTGTCGAAACCCAGGCGCAGCTCGACTATTTGCGGGATCAGGGCTGCGGGCAAGTGCAGGGCTTCCTGCTGGGCCGCCCGATGTCGATCGCCAATCAGGGTCGTCACGTCGGATTGCCCCAGACGCCGCAGCGCAAAGTGGCTTGAGGCCGCGCCGCGGCGCTGATTGGTCGAAGCATATGTTTTTGGGGTGATGGCGGCAGGCCGGTTCGGCTAAACCGCAGCGCATGACTATAGTCCTCGCCCCCACCGCCCCGATCCGCCCCGTCACCACCGAGTGGCACGGCCAGTCCATCACTGACCCCTATGCCTGGCTGAAGGATGCGGGCTATCCGAACATTTCCAATCCGGAAATTCTCGCCCACCTTGCTGCCGAAAATGCGCATTTCGAAAGCGTGATGGCCCCGCATAAGGCTTTGGTCGAAAACCTGTTTGCCGAGCTGAAAGGCCGGATGAAGGCCGATGACGCGAGCGTGCCGGTCAAGGACGGCAAATGGCTGACCTGGTGGGCGTTTGAGGACGGTGCGCAATATCGCAAATGGTGGCGCAGGCCCGTTGACGACGGCCCGGACCAGCTGTTGTTCGATGAACCTGCCGCCGCCGATGGCCTCGCCTATTTCCGCCTCGGCAGCCTGGCCGTCAGCCCGGATGGAACTCTGCTTGCCTACGCCGCCGATGACGACGGGTCGGAGCGATTCAAGCTCCGCATTCGCGACATCGCGACCGGCATGGATATCCACACCGTGACTGATCACGCGCTTGGGCAGGCTGTGTGGTGCGCGGGTGGCGCGAGCCTCGCCTGGGTGGAGGTCAACGACAATTGGCGCCCGTTCCGCGTCCGCCTGCACCAGCTGGGTGAGACAGTTGAGGATGCCGTCCTTTACGAGGAAACCGACGCCAGCTTCTTCACCGGCCTGTCGCGCAGCCAGGACCGCCAGTGGCTGATCCTCCAGTCCGCCGACCATGTCACCAGCGAAATCCGGTTGGTACCGACTGCCGCGCCGCTGGCCGCGCCGCTGCTGGTATCACCGCGCCAAACCGGCCGCGAATATGACGTCGATGTTCGCGACAATCAGCTGTTCATCCGCACCAACGACACCCACCCGAATTTCCGGATCGCGACCGCCAGGGTCAACGGCCCGGCCGACTGGCAGGAGTTGATCGCGGCATCGGATGATCATTACCTGCGCGGCATCACCGCCTTCCGGTCGCTGTTGGCCATCACCGAACGGGTGGCGGGTCTGGATCAGCTGCGGCTGCGCAGCGATGATGGGGCGGAACATTATATTCCGTTTCCCGAAGCGTCCTATGCCGCCGGATTCGGCGCCAATCCGGAATATGACCCCGCCACGCTGCGGCTCCACTATGAATCGATGGTCACGCCGGCGACTTCCTATGATTATGATCTCGCCACCCGGACCCTCGTCGTTCGCAAGGTGCAGGCCATTCCGTCAGGCTATGACGCCGGCCAGTATGAAACGGTCCGCCTGTCCGCCCCGGCGCGTGACGGCACGCAGGTTCCAATTTCGCTGGTGTACCGCAAGGGGTTTCCGCGTGACGGATCGGGGGCGGTTCATCTCTATGGCTACGGTGCTTACGGCCATGCCATCCCGCCGGGATTCTCGACGGCACGGCTCAGCCTGCTCGACCGGGGCTTTGCCTTTGCCATTGCCCATATCCGGGGCGGCGACGACCTTGGCTACCGCTGGTATCTCGACGGCAAGACCACCAAGCGCTGGAACACGTTCAACGATTTCACCGATTGCGCGCGGCACCTGATCGCTGAACGGTTCACCAGCCCCGGCCAAATCGCCATCTCCGGTGGATCAGCCGGCGGGGAGTTGATGGGCGTCGTTGCCAATACCGATCCCGATTTATGGCGGGCCGTCTGTGCGCATGTGCCATTCGTCGATGTGCTCAACACCATGCTCGACGACAGCCTGCCGCTCACCCCGATTGAGTGGCCCGAGTGGGGCAACCCCCGCGAAGATGCCGCTGCATTCGACTTGATCCGTAGCTATAGCCCTTATGACAATGTTAGCGCCCAAGATTATCCGGCGATGCTGATCACCGGTGGCCTGAATGACCCACGCGTTACCTATTGGGAGCCCGCCAAATGGGCCGCCCGCCTGCGCGCCACCAAAACCGACACCAACATGCTGCTCCTGAAAACCAACATGGGCGCGGGCCACGGCGGCAAATCCGGACGCTGGGACAGCCTGCGGGAAGTCGCGGAGGAATATGCGTTTATCTTGATGGCCTTTGAGAGGGTGTAGCTGGCACCCACCCAGAATGCTGCTATCGAGCCGGGGGAGCCGGTTGTTGTCGCGCCAAGGCGATCGGTACGATTGACACCCCGAACAGTTTCCACCGCCCGCTAGTCCATTGGTAATAGAGATCAAAATTAATCGCGGTAGGGCGCAATCCGAACTGGCCGCGCAACCGTAGCACATCCGCCGCTGCCATCGTTGGTGGAGCCGTGTAGGTCGGCGTCAGCAGGATGGTGTTGGCAAGATCGATGTCCTGCTGCCGCAGCGAGGCAAAGATTCCGGCCAATTGCGCCGCATCGTTGTTGGTTTGAAATCCCGGCGCACCGAGATCCCGCAGCACCGAATAATTGCCGGATCGATTGGCCTGATCGATGGCGAGCATCGTGCCCCACACCAGCTTTGACAGCTCCATCGCGCTTGGGACGGGAACTGCCGACAGCGCCGGCCGTGGCGGTGCAACCGGTGCTGGTTGTGACAGGGCCGGTGCCGCCATCACGACGAGCAATACCCCAAAAATCAGGTGGGCCGGGGCGATGTGCCCCGGCCCTCCCAGTCTGGTCAGCGAAGTTACCAAGCGACCTGGAACCCGGCGCGGGCCCCCACTTCGCCTGAATCAAGGCCAACGCCGAGGCCCGCCGAGACGGACGCCATATCGTTAACCCGTGCCGAAATCGCCGAGCTGAAGGCACCGCGGTTCTGGAAATAGCCAAAGCCACCCGACATGGCGAAGGTCGCGCCAGCCGGGATCGACGGCGTTTCCATTGCCAATGCCATTGCAACGCCTTCGTTGGCGGTGCGGATATCGCGGCGGTTGATGTCAGCAAGGTTGAACAGCGAAGCCGTCTGCCCTTGCAGCGAGGTGATCTGACCCTGCGCCGTGGTGACTTGACCCAGCAGTGTCGTGTTGCGGCCAAGGACACCGTTGGCATCAACCGTAGCAACGCCGACCGAAGCCGCCGTCTGGGCGGCCGTGCTAGCGGTGATATCGCCAATACGGACCGAACTGCCGGTGCCGCCGAGAACGACCTGATCGTCAGCCGTCGCAGCCGCGCCGAAACCAATCGCGGTTGAGCGGGCACCGGAAGCAACGGTATTCTTGCCGATTGCCGACGCTGAAACGCCACTTGCAGCTGCCTGATGACCAACCGAAACCGACGTAACGCCTGTGGCACGCGACTGCCAGCCGAAGGCCTGGGCACCAGTCGCTGATGCTACCGATTCACCACCGACAGCGGTCGAATGGAAGCCCGATGACAAGGCCTGGTCACCGATGGCAACCGAATCTTCAGCAGTTGCCTGTGCCAGGTTTCCGACCGCCACCGATGTGCCGAGCGAAGCTGCACCCGATGGCGTCACACCGTCAGAAGTGACCGCACCGTTACCGATTGCGACCGAGCTGAGCGCTCCGGCGTTTGCGATGTTACCAAAGGCCGATGAATTCACGCCCGAAGCAACCGAGCTTTTACCCACCGCTGTTGCCCGAACCGCAGACGCATTGGCCTGATGTCCAACACCGGTCGCAAACTGGCCGACGGCACTTGTCTGCCAGCCGAAAGCCTGCGCCCCGGTGCCCGATGCCACCGACTCACCACCGATCGCTGTTGCATGGAACCCTGATGCGTTTGCCTGGTCACCGACGGCGACCGCATCTTCGGCAGTAGCACGTGAGAGATTACCGATGGCAACCGATGTGCCGAGTGACACAGCACCTGATGGTGTAACCCCTGCTGCAGTCGCTGCACCACTACCAAGAGCGACTGAGAAGCGCGCTACGGCCGCAGACCCGGTCCCGACGGCTGTGGAGGTGTCACCGCTTGCACTAGCACTGAAGCCAGCTGCAAGAGTATTGAACCCCGTTGCGCTTGCAGCTCCCAGCGCAACTGATTCGATACCAGCGGCTCGGGCCCCTGCACCAAACGCCTGTGAAAAAGGCGATGTAGCAGTGGCACCTGCGCCGACTGCTGTCGTTTGCTGCTCACTAGCTGTGGCACCTAGACCGACTGCAAGTGAGCGGGTACCACTCGCGACAGCCGCCTGACCAAAAGCTTGCGCACCAATCGCAGACGCAATTGAATCGGAGCCAACAGCCGTTGAGTTGAGGGCTGTCGCCATTGGCGCATCACCGACTGCCAGTGCGTTTTCACCCGTTGCGACCGAATTGACACCGCATTCCGTGCTGTCGACACCGGTGCCGACATTGCAGGGTGCGGTCGCGTCGGCCATCGCTGGTGTGGCCAGGCAGAAAGCCGCCGTTGCGGTTGCGGCAAGCAGCCCAATGCGCAGTGAAATGGACCGAGTCATAATCTGTCTCCCTTTTGTGAACGTCGAATTAATCCCAAACCCCCGAAACGCTAGGCGAGCCATACGATTCAGGCAATGGCCAAGAGCACGGCGTTGTCAGCGGCTTCAAACTGTCGCAGCCACAGCGAGCAAGAGCGGGTGCCAAGGCAGTCATGAAAAAAGCGGAGAGTGGACTTGCCCACCCCCCGCTTGATTGTCGTGCGCCCTACCCAACAGAGTGGGTATGAAGCTGTCTACGCCGAATAATACATGTCGAACTCGACCGGAGCCGGGGTCATTTCCCAGCGGGCGACTTCTTCCATCTTCAACTCGATATAGCTGTCGATCTGGTCGCTGGTGAACACGCCGCCCTTGGTGAAAATCGCCTTGGACTTGGCCAGGCACTCGAGCGCCTCCCGCAGCGATGCGCAGACGGTCGGCACCTTCTTCAGTTCCTTCGGCGGCAGATCGTACAGGTTCTTGTCCATCGCCTGACCGGGGTGGATCTTGTTCTCGATACCATCGAGACCGGCCATCAGCAGCGCCGAATAGGCGAGGTACGGATTGGCGGTCGCGTCCGGGAAGCGCACCTCGACACGGCGGCTCTTGGAACCGGTGCCATAAGGGATCCGGCAAGAGGCGGACCGGTTGCGGCTCGAATAGGCGAGCAGCACCGGTGCTTCATAGCCCGGAACCAGCCGCTTGTAGCTGTTGGTCGACGGGTTGGTGAAGGCATTCACCGCCTTGGCATGCTTGATGATGCCGCCGATGAAATACAGCGCCGTATCGCTCAGGCCGGCATAGCCATTGCCGGCGAACAAGGGCTTTGACTTGTTCCAGATCGAGATATGGGTGTGCATGCCGCTGCCATTATCTTCCTTGATCGGCTTCGGCATGAAAGTCGCGGTCTTGCCGTAAGCATGGGCAACCTGGTGCACGACATATTTGTAGATCTGCATTCGGTCGGCGGTGGTGACGAGCGTCCCGAATTCAAGGCCGAGTTCATGCTGGGCCGCTGCGACCTCATGGTGATGCTTGTCGCAGGGCAGGCCCATTTCGAGCATGGTCGACACCATCTCGGCGCGCAGATCGACGGCGCTGTCGACCGGGGCCACCGGAAAATAGCCGCCCTTGGCCCGTGGACGGTGGCCGAGATTGCCCTCCGCATAGGCGGTGCCGGTGTTGGTCGGCAGTTCGATGTCGTCGAGCGAATAGCTGCCCTCGTTGTAGCTAAGCTTGAACTGGACATTGTCGAACACGAAGAACTCGGCTTCCGGGCCGACATAGGCGGTATCACCGATGCCGCTGTTCTTCAGATAGGCCTCGGCGCGCTTGGCCGTCGACCGCGGGTCGCGGGCATAAAGTTCACCCGTCGAAGGTTCGACGATATCGCAGATCAGGATCATCATCGGCGTCGCCGAGAAAGGATCGAAATACACCGCGTCCAGATCGGCCTTCAGGATCATGTCCGATTCGTTGATCGCCTTCCAACCGGCAATCGACGATCCGTCGAACATGAAGCCATCTTCCAGCATGTCTTCGGTCACGGCGCGCTGCGCCATGGTCAGGTGCTGCCACTTGCCGCGCGGATCGGTGAAGCGGAGATCGACCCATTCAATCTCCTTTTCCTTGATCATTTTCAGGATATCGTTCGGCTTGTTGGCCATGCGTGGTTCCCTTGTCTCTGCGTTTGACGTTGAAATGACTTAAATGGCGTCGCTGTCGCGTTCGCCGGTCCGGATCCGGATGGCGGTTTCCACCGGGGTCACGAAAATCTTGCCGTCACCGATCCGCCCGGTGCGGGCAGCATTGGCAATGGCTTCCAATACCCGTTCGACCTGATTGTCATCGACGACGACCTCCAGCTTCACCTTGGGCAGGAAATCGACGATATATTCGGCACCCCGGTAGAGCTCGGTGTGGCCTTTCTGACGCCCGAACCCCTTGGCCTCCACCACGGTAATCCCGGACACCCCGACTTCGTGAAGCGCTTCCTTCACCTCGTCGAGCTTGAATGGCTTGATGATCGCTTCGATCTTTTTCACGCGCTTTGGCCCCCGAATTCAGATGTACGCACCACGGCACGACAGCGCGCGCATCATCCAATCTTTCTGCACGGTTCGTGCCAGCCCGCGCCCCCTTGGCGCAAGTGGGCATTTGCTGGTGGGCTGGTGCCCAATCGGTCAGCATATGCCCAAAAAACGTGCAGAACCGCCAGCAGGCCGCGATGGTCGGCGGCGAACCCGGCCTCCCTCACCTTGACGCTGGGCAGGGGGAGCCGTATTTGCGCTGCCTCGCGGGTGGCGGTCGTAGCTCAATTGGTTAGAGCGCCGGTTTGTGGTACCGGAGGTTGCGGGTTCAATCCCCGTCGATCGCCCCAGCGAATTCCCCGACACCGGCAACCGTCTGCGAAGCATCTTACGCGCAGATCATGGCACATTTCCTGCAGGCAATCAGGACGGGCCCGCGCAGACGGGTGCGAGCTTGGGGGTATGGAATGCGGCATTTCGGGATGCGGACGGCTGTGGCTGTCATCGGGACTTTGGCTTTGGCATCACCGGCTGCGGCGCAATCCCTGAACAGCGGTGACACCGCCTGGATGCTGACGGCCTCCACGCTGGTCCTGTTCATGACATTGCCGGGTCTGGCCCTGTTCTACGGTGGGCTGGTCCGGGCCAAGAACCTGCTGTCGATCTTCATGCAATGCTTTGCGATTTGCTGCGTCGTGTCGCTGATCTGGGCGGCATTCGGCTATAGCCTGGCCTATGCCGGTGATGCGCCGTGGCTTGGCAGCCTCGACAATCTGTTTCTGGCCGGACTCGCCGAAGTGCGGGCGGGCACAACCATGCCCGAATCGGTGTTTGCCCTTTACCAGATGACCTTTGCGATCATCACCCCGGCCTTGATCATTGGCGCCTTTCCCGAGCGCGCAAAGTTCGGCTTTGTGCTGACCTTCTGCGCGCTATGGGTCACCGTCGTCTATGTTCCCGTTGCCCATTGGGTGTGGGGCGGCGGCTGGCTGGCGGTCGCTGGGGTTCGCGACTTTGCCGGTGGGATTGTCGTCCATACCACCGCCGGGATTTCGGCGCTGGTCGCTGCCTTGATGATCGGGGTCCGGCGCGGCTTCCCCAACCAGATGGTTCCACCGCACAGCCCGTCGCTGACGATGATCGGGGCGGGGATGTTGTGGGTTGGCTGGTTCGGGTTCAACGGCGGCAGCGCCTCGGCGGCCGGTGCCAGCGCCGGAAGCGCCATTCTCGCCACGCATTTCGCCGCCTGTGCCGGAGCCTTGGTCTGGATGGTCATCGAATGGCGACGGCACCGCCCAACCACTGTCGGCCTTGCCACCGGCTGCGTTGCCGGGCTGGCGACGATCACACCGGCCGCCGGCTATGTCGGCCCATTGGGGGCGATTCTGATCGGCACAGCGGGCGGCCTGATTTGCTACGCGGCCACGGTGTTCTTCAAAACCCGGCTGCGGGTTGACGATACGCTCGACGTGTTCACCGTCCACGGGGTCGGCGGCATCCTGGGGTCTCTGCTGCTGGCGCCCTTTGCGCTGGTGTCACTTGGCGGGACCGGCTTGCCGGGGGCCGACACGCTGGCGGGCCAATTTCAGGCGCAATTGCTCGGGGTTGGGGTGACTTTGGTTTGGTCAGCCGCCGCCACCTGGCTGATCATCCGAATGCTCCGCCTGTTCGGACCGGCCCGCGTCGATGAGGAGGCGGAGTTCAACGGTCTCGATCTGAGCGAACATGGGGAACGTGCCTACGACCTTGGCTGATCGCAGTCCGGGGCAAAAGAGCTTGCAAGCCGCCGCTGTTTGTTTATTGCGCGCGCCTGTAATTTTATTGCTCTGGAGTGATCCCGATGGCGGTGTTCGGCGCGACTGATTTTGATGCCCATGAAGGCGTGCATTTCTTCACCGATGCGGCAACCGGGCTTCGGGCGATCATTGCCATTCACTCGACCCATCTCGGGCCGGCGGCGGGCGGGTGCCGCTATTGGTCCTATGCATCGGAAGACGCCGCTTTGACCGATGCGCTCCGCCTGTCGCGCGGTATGAGCTACAAAAATGCGATGGCCGGGTTACCGATGGGTGGCGGCAAGGCCGTCATTCTGAAGGGCAGCGCCCCCACCAAGACCGAACCATTTCTCGAAGCCTTTGGCAGCGCGATCAATGCGCTTGGCGGGGCCTATGTTACGGCGGAGGATGTCGGCATGTCGGACCATGACATGACCGTGATCGCCCGGCGCACCCGCTATGTTTCGGGGCTACCGGTTTCGGGCGGGAAGGCGGGTGGAAATCCCGGCCCGTCCACGGCCGAAGGGGTATACCTCGGCATTCGCGCCGCGGTGCGTCACAAGCTTGGCCGGGACAGCCTGTCGGGCATTCATGTTGCGATCCAGGGCCTGGGGTCGGTCGGCTACGCGCTGGCCGGGAAACTGGCTGCTGCCGGGGCAAAGCTGACGGTTGCCGACATTGATGCCGTCAAGGCTGCGCAGGCCGCCACCGCCTTCGATGGAAAACATGTCGCGGTCGCCGATATCGCCAGCGTCGCGGCGGACGTGTTCAGCCCCTGCGCGCTCGGCGCTGTGCTCGATGCGGGTGCGATTGCCGCGCTGGATGTCGCGGTTGTGGCCGGTGCCGCCAACAACCAACTCGCCACACCCGAGGATGGCGCCCGGGTTCATGCCCGGAATATCCTCTATGCCCCCGACTATGTGATCAACGCCGGCGGCATCATCAACGTGGTCGCTGAATATCTCGGCACCGGCAACGCCGTCTGGGTCAGCAACCGGATCGCCGAAATCGAAGACCGGCTGACCGGCATCTTCGAAGCATCAGACACCTCCGGCAATCCAACCGACGCCGTCGCCGACACCATGGCCCGCAAACTGATCGGGCGTGAATCTTAACTCGGTCTGCTAGCAATCCAGCTCCCAACCGAAAGGGCAGCGGCGGCGGGCAGGGCTGCGATCCAGCCATCGAGATACCAGGCGCCGATCAGGCCGCTGATCGCCAGCGATATCAGCGCCATGATTTTGCCGGAGCGGGCAATCGCGCCGCGTTCACGCCAGCCATTGATGTGCGGACCCCAACGTGGGTGGGCCAGCAACCGCGCCTCCCAGGCTGGATTGGACCGGGCAAAACAAAAGGCCGCCAGAATATAGAAAACCACGGTCGGCAGCAGCGGCAGGACGATGCCAATGGTCCCGATCAGCAGAAATGCGAGCCCGCTGATCCGCCAGATGAGACGCGACATGCCGCCCTGCTCAATCGCCGGTCTGAATGCGCTCGACGAGTTGCTTCACGGTCGGCACGAACCCGTTCGAATAAAATGGGTCCTGGGCAAAGCGGTAGGCGGAGTGGCCGGCGAACACCAAATTCTCCTCCGGATTGCCGCCGTGCGCGACGTCCTGAAGGGTTTTCTGGATGCAGAAACTGCGCGGATCGGCAAGGCGGCCGGTCGAGTTTTTGTCGGTATCGGCCCAGGCTGAAAAGCGGCACTGGCTAAGGCAGCCCATGCAGTCCGCCTGATCCTTGCGGATGATTTTCTTGTCCGATGGCGTGACGAACACCAACGTATTGTCCGGGGTCTTCAGAGCATCGGTAAACCCCTGACCGGCCCAGCCGCGTGCGCGCAGCAGGTCGTCGCGGGTGACATAAAAGGCCCGGCCCCGGCCCACGCCGACATCCAGCGCAAATTGGTGATCGCCGACCTGCTCCATCGAAAAGGCAACCTGCCGGTCGGACCGATCCTCCAGATCGCGCAGGAACGGTGTGCGCACGGCCGAGGAATAAAATCCGGTGGGGGAAAACTGGTGCAGCGAGATGTCGCCTTCATTCAGCGTCATCAGCTTCTGCTTCCAGCCCTCCGGAATCGGGCTTTCCTGGGTCAGCAGCGGTCGGGTGCCATATTGAAAGGCGATGGTGCCAAGTTCAGTGTTGTCGATCCAGTTTTCCCACTCGCGCAGATACCAGACACCGCCGGCCATGATGATCGGCACATCATCTGAAATCCCCGATTCGCGCATGACGTTGCGCAGGTCGCGGACCCGGGGGTAAGGGTCCTGCGGCTGACGCGGATCCTCCGCGTTCGACAGGCCGTTGTGACCCCCGGCAAGCCAGGGGTCTTCATAAACCACCGCGCCGAGCCATTCGCTCGCCTTGGAATAGGCACGCTTCCAAAGCGCCCGAAACGCGCGCGCGGAGGAGATGATTGGGTAATAATAAACACCGTAGTGCGCCGCGATTTCCGACAGCTTGTAGGGCATCCCAGCCCCGCAGGTGACGCCGGAAACCAGCCCACGGGTCCGTTCAAGGACACCGGTCAGCACCCGCTGCGCGCCGCCCATTTCCCACAGGACATTGATATTAATGGCGCCGCGGCCCGAGGCGATGTCAAAGGCCCGCCGCACCTGTTCAACCGCCCCGTCGACGGCATAGGTGATCAGTTCCTCATGCCGTTCCCGCCGCGTCGGGGCGCGGTAAATCTGCGGGATGACCGCACCGCTGGCGTCATAGCTGTCGGCATTGACTGCCGAGATGGTTCCGATCCCGCCAGCAGCGGCCCAGGCCCCCGATGACATGTGATTGGTGGCAGAGACGCCCTTGCCGCCTTCCACCAGAGGCAGAACGTCGCGCCCGCCCATCCGGATCGCGTTCAGTCCCTTGAACATTCGGTTCCAGTCCGTTCGCGCCGTGCACCCCCGCACAGCCTCACCCTGATAGCCCATAGGGACACATTCGCCCGGTGCAAAGCGCGATAAGCCAAATCCGCGATTGGAACTGCCAATCGGACGGCGGTGGTAATCTTTTGCTAACCTATTTTTCCTAGTGACAGATGCATGACAGACAGCGCTCAGGATCGTCGCCAGATGCCGCGCCAGCCCGTCCGGGCGACCGGTGAACTCACCTCCGGTGGGCATACCCGGGATGTGGCGGTCTGCGATCTTTCAGCAGGCGGTGTCCGGGTTGAAGTCGGCCAGCGGGACGTGCCAACCGGTACCAAAGTCTATCTGCGCCTGCCGCGCTACGGACTGCGCCACGCCAAAGTGGTTTGGGCCAATGATGGTGCCATCGGGGTACAGTTCAACGACCCCCTGCCGCGCCGCCGGTCGTTTCCACCGACCGAGAATGCTGCTTAGCGCTTGCCCTTGGCCCCGCACTGCGCTTGTATCGTTCCCACAATTGAGGAGATGCGATCATGGCGAACCGCGAGCAAAAGGGTAACAAGGAAGCGAAGAAACCCAAGGCCAAAAAGGCCAAGGTGATCGCGGCGAACCCGTCAACCAAAGGCATGGCTGCCAAAAGCTGAGGTCACCCCGGCTTCCCAGTCGCTACAGCTCCCGTCCGATCGGATAGAGGAGATAGCGGCTGTCGTGGTAGCGGGTCCGTTCGTAGAACCATTGCAACCGGGCGGTGGGGCTTTTGGCAAAGGCAGGGTCTGCTGCCAGCTTTGCCTCGAACGCGGCCTTTAGCTGCGGGTCGGTGGCCAGCATCCTGTCGGCCAGCGGGGCGATGGCATAGCTTTCCATATATTCGGTGCGCTGCAACATGCCGGGGAAGAAATTCCAGGCCAGCACGCCGTCCGGGCTTTCCGGTTCGAGCAGGGCAGCGGCAAGCAGGCCTAGCGGCTGGTCGGATGGCACCCGCACCGACCCCGGCGGGAATGTTTCCTGCAGCATCTGGTGCCGAAATGCTCCGACCGTCAGCGGGATGCGGCTTTCATTGGCGGGGCCGAGCTTGGGTTCGGTTATCCGCACCATGTCCAGCCGCAGCGTCTTGGCGGCCCCGGTGGTTTCCATCTGAATGCCGTGCAATTTGAGCCTGGCGATCACGTCGGGCGCGGTTGGCGGCACCCACCAGGCCTTGGGGAGGTCGGCGACAAAATCGGGGGCGAAACCGAACACGTTCATCCGCTGTTTGACCGGTTTGCCCAGCCAGCGAATGACCGGGCCGCCGGCCGCAGCAGATTGGTAGCGGTCATGCGCAATGCCGAGGAAGTCGATCTGGTAAACCGGCGCGTCGAGCGGTTTCCAGCTGAGCGTCATCCGGGCTGGGCGCGCGGCCCGGTCGTCTGCAATCGCCGCCTCGGCTGCGACGCCGTCCTCACCGATCAGCCGCAACGCCGCCTCAACCAGCACATAGGTCCCCAGCACCCGCTGGCGGTAGGGTTTCAGCGAATGGGTCTCGACCAGCACCGCCGGGATGCGGCGATGGTCGGCATAGCCGGTGGAAAAGCGCGGCGTGTCGGGGTCGTGGACGATGCCGATGTCCGGATTGTCGTTGTCGACCGCACTCACATAATAGCCCGGTGTATGTCCTGCCGCCTTCAGGGCTTTGTCGATATTTGATCGAAAGCTGCGGTCCAGCCAGCGGCCAATGGCGGGCGACTGGGCATAAAGCCCATTCCAACCGGCAAAGGCATAGGCGACGTCATATTGATGATCGATGCCGTCCGTCACATGAAGATCGAGATAAAGCGCCGGATCATATTTGCGGATCAGGCCGATCATCGCCTGCATTTCGGGCGAGTCCGCCTTCAGATAATCCCGGTTGAGGTTAAGATTCTGCGCCGTGGTCCGCCAGCCCTGCGATTTCGGCCCGCGCTGGTTCGGGCGGCTGTAGGGCGAGGTGCGTTCATGGCCGTCGGCGTTGAAAATCGGCACCAGCACGAAATCCGCCTTGTCGAGGAGCGCTGACTTGCCCCGGAAGGCAATGTCGCGGAGCAGCATCAGTCCGGCATCCTTGCCGTCAATCTCGCCGGAATGAATGCCCGCCTGTGCGAGCAACACCGGTTTCCTGGCGGTACCAGCCTTGCGCGCGACAATCGCGAACAGCTCCCGTCCTTGCGGCGTCTTGCCAAACACCTCCAGCCGCAACAAAGGCGAGGCGGCCACCATCTTCTCGGCAAAGGCCCGGGTTTCCGCATAGTCCGGCGTCGACACCAGCCCACCAACCTCCGCCGGCGTAACCCAGGGGTGACCCCCCTTGACAACCAAAGCCTCGCTGGCCCCCGCCCACGGCACCAGCGGCGGCAAAGGCGCCTCCAGCGAAGACTGTTCACCCGCCGCTGCAGGCACAGTTAAAAGCACCAGCGCCGCCACCAGCGCACGATAGAAATACATTCTCATTTCCGCAGGTTAGCGAGGGTTACGAACGCTGGCAATGCTGCCGGGACGGTCTTGATCCGAGCGAACGCCGCGTCGGCGTTCTCGGTGAGTTTGTTGCACCGACAGAAGAACTGTCTACAGGATTCTTTCGCGAAACTCACTACCCAAGCGCTTTGGGCTCGCGCAAAAGCGCTGGGGCGGCGGTGTGGGCGGTCCGGAACGCCGACTTGAGGAGATGGCGGCATGGCGGTTGAAGTTGGGCAGGTTGCACCGGCGTTCGATCTGGCGGGGGATGGCGGCAGCGCGATCCGGCTGGCGGACCTGGCGGGTCAGAAGGCGGTAGTCTATTTCTACCCCAAGGATGACACGTCGGGCTGCACCAGCGAGGCGATTGATTTCACCTCGAAGTTGGCGGACTTCGCGGCGGCCGACACGGTGGTGATCGGGGTGTCGAAGGACTCGGTGGCGAGCCACGCGAAGTTCCGCGCCAAGCATGCACTCGGCGTCAAACTGGCCGCCGACCCCGATGGCGCGGTGGTCGAAGGCTGGGGGGTGTGGATTGAGAAAAGCATGTACGGCCGCAAATATATGGGGATCGAGCGGGCAACCTTCCTGATCGGCCGCGACGGCAGAGTGGCGCAGACCTGGCACAAGGTGAAAGTCCCCGGACATGCCGCCGAGGTGTTGAAGGCGGCGCAGGCGCTGGGGTGACGACGCTTGGCGTCGAAGCGGCCAGCGTGACGACGCTTGGCGTTGCGGCGCGCACCGTCCTGCTGACGGGGGAGGCGCGGGCCAAGGCCCATGCCAGCCGGGCGCTGGCGGCTGCTTGGGGTGCGGGGGCGGTCGACTGGCGGTTCGATGCGCCGATGCCGGACACCCCCGCCCGACCGGCGCGCCCGGAACTGCTGCCCCCCAACAGGATGCGCAAGCGCGGCAAGGCCGGGTCGATGCGCAGCCGGATCGCGTTGCTGCATGCCGTGGCGCATATCGAGCTCAACGCCATCGATCTCGCCTGGGACATGGTCGGGCGGTTTGGAGCCGGATTCCCGCGCGCTTTCGCCGATGACTGGGTCCGGGTGGCGGACGATGAGGCGCGGCATTTCCTGATGGTCGCTGACCGTTTGGTGGAGCTGGGGGCCGCTTATGGCGACCTGCCAGCGCATGACGGTTTGTGGCAGGCCGCCGCCGCCACAGCAGGTGATGTGATGGCGCGATTGGCGGTGGTACCGCAGGTGCTGGAGGCGCGCGGGCTCGATGTGACCCCCGCAATGGCGGAACGAATCGCCACCGCCGGAGATGCGCGCAGTGCGGAAATTCTTAACCAAATCTACGCTGATGAGATTGGGCACGTCCGGACCGGCAATTTCTGGTTCCGTTCGGCGTGTGACTCCAACGGCTCACCGCCCGCCGAGACCTTCCGGACCCTGGTTCAAACGCATTTCCGAGGCGAGTTGAAACCGCCTTTCAATGACTTGGCCCGCGATTCTGCCGGCATGACCCCGGACTTCTACCGCGACTTGCCAGCCGCGCGCTCGGTTGCTTAGTACCGCTCTTCTGCTGCGCGGGTCGCATTCAACCGGCAGATGATTTCAGATTTGGTATCCGCTCACTGGCGCTTCGCCGGATGCGGTTTCTGTATCCGGGGGGATCGGCGTGGGTCGTGGGACGGTTTTGATCGCAGCTTTGCAAGCGGAGGTCCTGCGCCGGTTTCCCGAACATCAGATTTATCTGCGCAGCAATGACCGGGTGCGCCTGTTGCGGGTTGGAACCCGGGTGCAGGTCATGGCGGTGGCGACGGCGGCGCTCATTGCCGGTTGGGTTGGTGTGGCGACTATCAACACCGTTGCCGACCTGAGTGGGCTGACAGCAGACGCTGTCGCCGAAAAGGAAGCCGAACTGGCGCGGATGTCGGCGCGGGTCAGCGCGCTGAAGGCCGATGTCGGCGACCTGCGCGGCGATGTTGCGATCAGTGCCGAGGCGCTGGAGAAGCGGCAATTGTTCCTTGCCTCCTTGCTGACCGGCAAAGGCAGTGTCCGCAAATTGGCGGCAATGGTCCCCGAACCCATGCCGGACCTGCAGGACATGGCCGAAAACCATCCTGACGTGATGGCCCCCTTCGTGAAGATTGAGCGCGAACAGCTGGCCTTTGTCGATCAGGCCACCCAGGCTGCCGAGGCGCGCTACCATGACACGACGGCAGTGCTGCGGCGGCTCGGCCTGAAGCCTTCGCGGTTCGTCGCGCAATCAAGCTTTGCCATGGGCGGACCTTATCTTCCCTTGGGCGGCAAGGCCCAGTCGGAGGTTGATCCCAAATTCAAGCAGCTGTTCGTCAGCTGGAAAAAGGTCGATCAGTTGGAAAAGGCGATGACCGCGATCCCGTCTATCCGCCCCGCGCCGACCGGTCGGTTCACCAGCGGCTTCGGAGTGCGCTATGATCCGTTCAGCGGCTATGCCGCGATGCATGCTGGCGTTGATCTCGCCGGACGGCACGGCGACCCGATCCGCACCGCCTCGGACGGGGTCGTGACCACCGCCGGTTGGTCGGGTGCCTATGGGCGACTGGTCGAAATCAACCACGGTAAAGGCATTGTCACCCGCTATGGGCATTTGTCCCGCGTCACGGTTCGTCCCGGCGAGTCGGTGAGGAAGGGCGAAGTGATCGGCCGGATGGGATCGACCGGACGTTCAACGGGCACCCATCTTCACTACGAAGTCCGCATCGATGGCCGCGCGGTCAATCCGGTGCCTTATCTGGAGGCCTCCAACTATGTTCTCGCGATCCAGGAGCGCGCAGACCTTGGCCAGGGTGGACCGGACACGCCCGTCCAACCCTGACGCCGGCCTGTCGATTCTCGCCGCCGATGTGGTCATCCGGGGCGATCTGAAGGCTTCGGGAGAGCTGCACCTCGACGGCAGGATTGTCGGCGATGTGGAGGCGCATGACATTGTCATTGGCGCAACCGGCAGCGTCCACGGCGATGTCCAGGCCGACGCCCTGACCCTGTTTGGCAGCGTGACCGGCAATGTTTCGGCCCGGACCATCCGTCTTGGTCCCGGCGCCCGGCTGGCCGGTGATGTCCGCTATGCCTCGCTCGGCATCGAGACCGGCGCGACCGTCGAGGGCCGGTTTGTGCATGTCGTGGACGGCGTCGAAATCGTCCCGCCGCAGCTGGTTGCGGTCGGGGGCGATTGAAGCCGGGCCGGTTCCGGCCTATCTCCGGGTTATGAGTGAAACCGTCAGCCTGTCCTCGTCCGCTGCAAAGCGGGTCGCCGCCATTGTCGCCAAGCAGGGCGACCCGTCGCTGAAGCTCCGCCTGAGCGTTGAGGGCGGCGGCTGTTCGGGCTTCCAGTATAAGTTCGGGCTGGACGGGCAGATTGCCGCCGATGATCTGGTAGTAACGACCGACGGCGTCTCGATGCTGGTCGACGCGGTCAGCATTCCGTTCCTCGAAGGGGCGATCGTTGATTTCGTCGACAATCTCGGAGGGGCATCCTTTCAGGTGAAAAACCCCAATGCGACGAGCGGCTGCGGCTGCGGTACGTCCTTTTCGGTCTGATGCGGATCGCGACCTATAATATCAACGGCATCAATGCGCGGCTGCCGCGCCTGCTGGAATGGCTGGCCGAAACCCAGCCGGATGTTGCCTGCCTGCAGGAAGTCAAATGCCAGACCGACAATTTCCCGGTCGAGGTGATGACCGAGGCCGGATATCACACGCTGATCCACGGTCAGAAAGGCTTTAACGGCGTCGCCATCCTCTCGCGGGAGTCAGCCGTTGAAACCCGGCGCGGGCTGCCCGGCGATGATCTCGATGAACAGTCGCGCTATCTGGAGGCCGAGGTTGCCGGAGTTCGGGTCGCTAGCATCTATCTCCCAAACGGCAATCCGCAGCCGGGTCCGAAGTTCGACTATAAGCTCGCCTGGATGGAGCGGCTACGACACCATGCGGCTGCCCTGCTCGCCCTTGAAACTCCAGTGGTGCTCGCCGGTGACTATAACGTCATTCCAACCGACGCCGATGTTTATTCGGTAACTGCGATGGCGAGCGATGCGCTGACCCAGCCGGAGTCCCGCGCCGCACTGCGCCGGATCGTCAACCAGGGCTGGACCGATGCGCTGCGGGCGCGGCAGCCGTCAGGCCCGTTGTGGACCTATTGGGACTATCAGGCTGGGGCCTGGCAGCGCGACGCCGGGTTCCGCATTGATCACCTGCTGCTCAGCCCGAGTGCAGCTGACCGGCTGGTGGAAGCAGGCGTCGACAGGGACCACCGCGGACGGGAACGCGCCAGCGACCACGCGCCGACGTGGGTGGAACTGACCTAGCGGGTCGGAACCGGCGTTTGGCCGCTATAGTCGTAGAAGCCGCGACCGGATTTTTTCCCATACCAGCCGGCCTCAACATATTTCACCAGCAGCGGCGCGGGCCGGTATTTGGGGTCGCCGGTGCCCTCCTGCATGACGCGCATTACCGCCAGCAGCGTATCGAGGCCGATATAGTCGGCGAGGGCCAGCGGTCCCATCGGGTGGTTGGCACCAAGTTTCATGCCGGCATCGATGTCGAGGATCGAGCCAACACCGTCACCAAGGGCAAAAATCGCTTCGTTGAGCATCGGGCAGAGCAGCCGGTTGACGATGAAGGCCGGAGCGTCCGCCGCCTCCACTGCGGTCTTGCCGAGCTTGGCGGCAAAGGCGTGCAGCACCGCCAGCGTGGCGGGAGCGGTGGCCAAGCCGGGGATGATCTCGACCAAGGCCATCATCGGCACCGGATTGAAGAAATGCACCCCGGCAAAGCGGTCGGGCCGGTCGGTCGCCGCTGCCAGCCGGGTGATTGAGATGGAGGAGGTATTGGTCGCCAGCACCGCCGATGCCTTGAGCCGGGGGCAGAGGTCGGCGAAGATTTTGAGTTTCAGTGCCTCATTCTCGGTCGCGGCTTCGATGACCAGATCGGCGGCGGCAAAGCGGTCGGTGTCGGTGGTCAGTACAATGCGGGCCAAGGCTGCGTCCCGGTCTGCCGCTGTCAGGACTTCCTTCGACACCTGCCGCGCCATGTTCTTTTCGATATTGGCGAAGCCCGCCGCCGCCCGGTCCATCGTGACGTCGGACAGGACAACGTCATAGCCTGATTGCGCGGCGACATGGGCGATGCCGTTGCCCATCAGCCCTGCCCCGATGATCCCGATCGTCTGCACGCCTGTCTCCCTGCCAAAAAGCCCTGCGCTCCTACGGCGGCGCAGGCGGCGGGGCAAGGCTCAGACGCGCACCACACCGGTGGCGATCAGGCTTTCGGCGCATTCAACGATGCTGTCCTCCGCATTGCGCGGCGTCCAGCCGAGTTTGGCCCGCACATGGCTGGTGTCGCAATTCCGGGTCCGGCCGAGTTCGGTGATGACGGAGCGGATCGCCGGGTTGAACAGCGAGGACAGGCGGACCAGCCAATCGGGCAAGCCCCGGGTTGGCACCCGCCGCGCTTTTGGCCCCAACCGGCGTTTCAGGATTTCGGCAATCTCGCTCATCCACAGGAACGGTCCGGCGACGATGAAACGCTCCCCGTTCATGTCCGGGCCGGTCATCGCCGTGACATGCGCCGCCGCGACATCGCGGACATCGACGACGGCGAAGCCGAGGCGCGGGCAGCCCGGAACCTTGCCCCCGAGCAACTGCGAAATCGCCTCGATCGAGGTTGAATGATCCGGTCCGCCGACGGGGCCGACCACCAGACTTGGGTTGATTGTCACGAATTCGAGCGCCCCGCCCTCCCGGGCCATGAAGTCCCGTGCTGCCCGTTCGGCGATGGTTTTGGACTGGACGTAAGGATAGGCGTCCGGATGATCCGGGTTGGTCCAATCGCTTTCGTCAAAGGTCGATTTGCCGTCGTCACGGCCGTAGCAGATCGCCGCCACGGAGGAGGTCATCACCAGCCGCTTGACCCCGGCATCCCGGGCAAAGCGCAGCGCGCGGAGCGCACCATCCCGGGCCGGACCGATAAGATCCTCAGCCGCCTGCGGCGTGGTGGCGGGAAGCGGGGAAGCAATGTGCATGACAAAGTCGCAGCCCGCCACGGCCTCGGCCCATCCCGCGTCCGACTGAAGATCGACAGCGACCAGCGGCAACTGCGCCGGGTCGAGGCCAAGGGAGGCTGCAAGTCCGCTATGCTTCGCCGGAGACCGCACGGTGCCGCGCAGGGACCAGCCTTCGGCGGCCAGCTGCTGGATGATCGCACCGGCGATATAGCCGGATGCACCGGTCACCAAAACCAACCCCTTGGACGTCATGGCCTGCCTCCTCCACCTGAACGCGCAGGATGACAGGCCCGGTCCGCCGGGTCAAAGCGCGTTACAGCTTTGCCGTCATCTCCGGCACGATCTGGAACAGGTCGCCGACCAAGCCAAAGTCCGCCACCTGGAAGATCGGCGCATCCTCATCCTTGTTGATGGCGACGATGACCTTCGAATCCTTCATACCGGCCAGATGCTGGATCGCCCCGGAAATCCCGGCGGCGATATACAGGCCCGGCGCGACGATCTTGCCGGTCTGACCAACCTGATAGTCGTTGGGGACATAACCGGCATCCACGGCAGCCCGCGACGCGCCAACGGCGGCCCCAAGCTTGTCGGCCAGCGGTTCGATGACCTCGTGGAACTTCTCCGCTGACCCAAGTGCGCGTCCGCCGGACACGATGATCTTGGCCCCGGTCAGTTCGGGCCGCTCGCTCTTCGACAATTCCGAACCGGCAAAGGTCGACAGGCCGGAATCGCTGGCCGCGGCAACCGACTCAACCGCCGCTGATCCGCCACTGGCATCGGCCTTGACGAAGGAGGTTGGACGGATGGTCAGGATTTTCTTCGCATCGCCGGACTGGACCGTGGCAATCGCCTGTCCGCCGTAGATTGGCCGCTGGAAGGTGTCCGCAGAGTCGACCGCCATGACATCGGAAATCTGCGCGACATCAAGCAGCGCCGCGACCCGGGGCAGGACATTCTTGCCGCGCGTCGTTGCAGGGGCAACCAGTGCGTCATAGTCCGCCATCAGGCCTGCGATTAACGGTGCCAGATTTTCGGCCAACGCATGCTCAACTTCGGCGGCATCGGCATGCAGCACCTTTGCCACCCCGGCGATCTTCGCCGCCGCAGCCGCCACGGCAGCAGCGCCCTTGCCAGCGACCAGCACATGCACATCGCCGCCCAATTGCGCCGCGGCGGTGACGGCGGCCAGTGTGGCATCCTTCAATTCGGTATTGTCATGCTCAGCGAGAACCAGGACGCTCATCCGATCACTCCCACAGTCTTCAGATTCTCGATCAGCTCATCAACCGTCTTGACCTTGATCCCGGCCTGCCGCTTGGCGGGCTCAGTGACCTTCAAGGTCGTCAGCCGCGGCGTAACATCAACGCCGTAGTCGGCGGGCGTTTTCGACGCGATCGGCTTTGACTTGGCCTTCATGATGTTCGGCAGCGACGCATAGCGCGGCTCGTTCAGGCGCAGATCGGTGGTGACAATGGCCGGCAGCTTGAGATTGACCGTTTCCGCTCCTCCATCGACTTCGCGGGTTACGGCAATGCTGTCGCCCGACACCTCAAGCTTCGACGCAAAGGTACCCTGACCCCAGCCGAGCAGCGCGCCGAGCATCTGGCCAGTCTGATTGGCATCATCGTCGATGGCCTGCTTGCCGAGGATGATCAGCCCCGGCTGTTCTTCCTTGGCAATCGCAGCCAGCAGTTTGGCGACACCGAGTGATTCGGTTGGCCCGTCAACGGTGACCAATATGCCGCGATCCGCCCCCATCGCCAGTCCGGTGCGCAGCGTCTCCTGCGCCTGGGCCGGGCCGACCGACACCACCACAACCTCGGTCGCCACACCCTTTTCCCGCAGGCGCAGCGCTTCCTCGACGGCGATCTCGTCGAACGGGTTCATGCTCATCTTGACATTGGCGAGCTCAACGCCGGTCCCGTCGCCCTTGACGCGAACCTTGACGTTGTAATCGACCACCCGTTTGACGGGTACCAGCACCTTCATGCGATTCCTCCGGCGAATTTCGCGCCCGTTTGCGCAAAACACAGCGCGTTCGTCAACATATGCTGCGCTGCACATAATGGGAGGGCGCAGTTTCGCAGCCCGAACCGGCGGCGGGCCGGGTTTGACGGGCCAGCATTTGCGGCGGATATGCGGGAGGCGGGGAGACAAAGATGATCGCCAAACTGACCGAAGCCGAACGCGCCGCGCTGCTGCCAACGCTGGCCGGCTGGACCCTGGACCCGGCCCGCGACGGCCTCCGCAAAACCTATAAATTCGCCGACTTCCCTCAAGCCTTCGCCTTCATGACCCGCGTCGCGATCCTGGCGGAAAAGGCGGACCACCACCCGGAATGGTCGAACGTGTGGAACCGGGTGGAGATTTTACTGACGACACACGATGCGGGCGGGTTGTCGATGCGGGATGTGGAACTGGCGCGCGGGATTGATTTTGCTTGACTTGTAGGAAAATGTTGCTGATATGTTCTTGCCGTAGTTCGAGAGCGAGTCGGCATGATCAGTATATCGGCGGAAGATTGGCAGCGGGGCGCATTCCGCGTCTGGATGCGCACGGGCATATGGCCGAACACACCCCCGGCGGGGCTTTTCAGCGTCAAATATAATCATTGGCACGACGCCGAAGACGGTCGGTTTACCTTTGCCGGTTCTGGACGACACGACGGAACACCAAGCGCGCGGACTTCCCAAACTCGCCCAGCAGGCGGCAGTGCCGTTGGGGCTCGATCACGCACATATGGGGCTCAGCAAGTTCGCGCGAGCGGCGGTGGCGCCTGGGGTGGGGGAGGCTCCAGCGGGGGCGGAGGTCCAAACTGGGAAGACACTCCAGGTCCGTATCTCAGTGCATTGATGAGAGCAGCCCGAGCCGAAGACGCTTTGGCGAAGCCACCGAGCGCAACCCCGCTGTCTCCTGCCTCGCCTTTGAAGTTGATCCGCCGCAATGGCTATGAGTTCCGGCTCGATCCAAACGGACGAACTAGGCAAGTTTCGGGTAGCCTTTCGTTGATTTTACCGCAAGCGCGCTCTCGAACCCTCCAAGCGCGAGCGGGCCTCCCCGATCGCCGATCGACCGATGATGGCGGGCACTACATCGCGCCGCGTTTCAACGGCCCGGCGGAGGCGTTCAATCATTTTGCGCAGGACGCGAACTTCAATCGCGGGACATACCGCGCGATGGAAGACCAGTGGGCGGCGTCAAGGCGGCGAAACGAAAGGGTCACGGTCAAGATTGTGCCGTATTACGCAGGCCCGTCGAAACGTCCGTTTGAGCTGGACATCACATTTACATTGGGCCCAGCGAAGCACAGCATCAAAATCCCCAATGAGCGTCAGGAGCCAAAGCGTGGAGGGCGATAACATCGCAGTTTTGCTGAGCAAAATCGGCCAGCTGCTAGCCGAGGATATCGACTATCCGTTGGAGGGAACGCTGTTGCACGCCCGGGTTGATCGCCGAATGGTAGGGCCATCGATCTTCAAGGACATGGGCGATCACCTTGTTTATCGCGACCCCGATCTCCGTCGTCTCGGCGACTGTGTGCTCGACCTTTGGGAGGCTTTTGAACCCCGAAAACGCTGGGCTCAGATGGAATATGTGATCCGGGATGGGCGGTTCGACGTCAAGTTCATCTACCCCCACGAAGTGCCGAAAAACGAGTATTGGAATGACACACGCGAGGAAATGCTCAAGCGCCATTTCGGCAACAAACCCGTGGTCTATCCGCCGTTAAGCGATGATGACGACAACTACACCCTTTAGTGCGGAAATAGGGGCGTTGCTCAACGAGGTTGGACAACTCCTCGCCGAGGACGCCGAATATCCTCTGGACGGAACGTTGCTCCATGCAGAGGTGGACCAAGGGTATGTGAGTCCTTCAATCTACAAGGACTTGGGCGATCATGCATTCTATCGGCAACCCGATCTTGATCGGCTGGGAAATTGCCTGCTCGATCTTTGGGAGGCGTATCCGCCGAATATGCGATGGGCAGAAATGCTCTACGTTGTTCGAGGGCAAACGTTTGAAGCATCGTTTATTTACCCACGCGACCTCGATCCCAAGGAATGGCCGATGGACCGTCGCGAACGGCTGGTGAAAGCGCATTTCGGAGACAAGCCCGTGGTTTATCCCCCTTGGGAAGACGGCGAAGGCGATTTTGCGTTGTAGGCATCCCGACACCCTGCGACTGGGTTATCGAATCGGACTAGCAACGACGAAGCGAACGGAGCTCGCGCTGCTCTGGCCCGAGCAGCGCTGGGTCCCGGGGCGAGCCCGGGATGACATGTTGCTAAATGGCGCCGAAGATATCCTGCCAATCGGGATTTGCGCGCTCGATCATGCCGAGTTTCCACGCGCGCCGCTACCGCTTGATCCGCTTCTCGCAAGCGATTGCGTCGGTGATTTGAATGAAGCTCTCGGACCAGACCAGCAGCTTGACGCCATGTTTCCGCGTGAAGCCGTCTGCGGTCCCGAGGCGGTGCTCGCTGGCGCGTCGTGCCAGATCGTTGGTGACGCCAACATAGAGCGTTCCGTTGCGACGGCTGGCCATGATGTAGACGAAGTAGGGACCGCGAGGCATGGCGCAATGGTGAAGCGGGAACGTCGCGAATGCACCCCGGTCAACCGAGCGGACGATCCACGAACCCTGTCATCCCGGCCTTGCGCCGGGACCCAGCGCAACAGAAAAACTGCGAGCAAAGCTCGCGATGCTCTGACCCGAGCAGCGCTGGGTCCCGGGTCAAGCCCGGGATGACAGAGGAATTGGGATGGCGGAGTGTCGGTCAGCTATTGTCTTCAGTCGGGGCGTCGGGGCCGTTTTTCTTGATCGAGGCGATGGCGTTTTCAGCGGCGGCTTTTGAGGCATAGCCCTCGGTCGCGAACATCACTTCGCTGTTATATTTGAAACGAACCCGGAACTCACCGGCCTTGTCTTTGTAGATTTCGAACTTGTGCGCCATGACCTGCTCCTGTGGTGAGACGGCGATGATCCGGTTCCCCCGCCCCTGAGTCAAGCCTCAGCGCGGTGCCATCCGGATCGCCCCGTCGAGCCGCACGTCCTCGCCGTTGAAATAGGAGTTGCGGCACATCTCCACCGCCAGCCCGGCATATTCCTCCGGATTGCCTAGACGCTTCGGGAAGGGCACGCTGGCGGCGAGCGCGTCCTTCACATTCTGCGGCGCGCCGTTCATCAGCGGGGTATTGAAGATGCCGGGCAGGATGGTGTTGACGCGGATGCCTTCGCTCATCAGGTCGCGGGCGATGGGCAGGGTCATGCCGACGACGCCACCCTTGGAGGCCGAGTAAGCCGCCTGGCCCATCTGGCCGTCCTCGGCAGCGACGCTGGCGGTATTGACGATGGCCCCACGCTCCCCGTCCTCCATCGGGTCGAGCGTCAGCATCCCCGCCGCCGATTTGGCGATGCAGCGGAAGGTGCCGACCAGGTTGATCTGGATGATCATGTTGAACGCATCCAATGGGAAATGCTTGATCGTGCCGTCGGCCTTGTTGCGGCCAGCGGTCTTTGCCGCATTGCCGGTCCCGGCGCAGTTGATCAGGATGCGCTCCTGGCCATTGGCGGCACGCGCCTTGGCAAAGCCGGCATCGACCGACTCGTCGGAGGTGACGTTAACGTTGCAGAACACCCCGCCAATGTCGGCGGCAACCTTTTCGCCCTTGTCGGCATTCATGTCGAAGATGGCGACCTTGACGCCTTGCGCCGCGAGCGCCCGTGCGGTGGCTTCACCAAGGCCGGAGGCCCCACCGGTGACGACTGCGGAACATCCATTGAGCTTCATGCCAAATCTCCTGTGACAAAGTTGCCGTCTTATGGACGGGGACACGCGGTTCGCATCGCTGCGGAAATGATCAGGTGAGCGGTGGCAGGCTGGCGGGCCGGACGCTGCGGGCCGCAACCGCCTCCCGGTAGGCAAGGTAAATGGAGGAGGCGATGATGATCCCGCCGCCGACCAGTGTCAGCGCGTCGATGCTCTCCCCAAAGGCGAACCAGCCAATGGCAGCGACAATGCCAAAGCGCAGGAAGTCATAGGGCATGACAGCGGTCGCATCGGCGGCCCGGAAGGCATAGCTGGTCGAGACCTGCCCAATCACAGCGGACAGACCAATCGCCACCAGCAGGCCCCAGGTCCACGGGTCTGGCCACGACCAGAAGGCGGGTGCGATGACGGCGGAGATCGGCAGCATCAGCACGAAGGTGAAGGCCGCGACCAGTCGGGGATCATCGGTGCCAACAAGCTGCTTGATCGCCACCAGCGAGAAGGCGGTCGATACCGCCGAAACGACGGCAGCAGCAATCCCCGGTGTCATCGGGATGGCCCCGGGACGCAGCACGATCAGAACGCCGGCAAACCCGATCAGCAGCGCCGCAATCCGCCGCGCCCGGACCTGCTCGCCCAGAAAAAGGGCGGCGGCGACCGTGGCAAACAGCGGGGCGGCAAAGTTGATCGCCTGAACCGTGGCAAGCGGGGCGTGGGAGACGGCGTAAAAGGTCGCATAGGTCGCGATAATGCCGGACCCGGCACGGCGCAGGTGAATGGGCAAGCGCTTCAGCGTGTCGCGGTGCCAGGCCGGTGCTGCCAGCGGAATAATCGCCAGTGATCCGAACAGATTGCGGCAGAACACGATCATGAACGGGTGGACATGCTCGCTCGCCGCGCGGGTCAGGCCCCAGATGCTGGCGAAAGCGGTGCAGGCGATGATCATCCAGACCGGACCCCGCACCGAAGCGGGCAGGCGGTCAATAAGGGCAGCCGGGGAACGCATTGGCCGTGGCTTACGCTGCTGCGTATCAGCCGTCGAGCATCCGGGTCAGGCGACCGACGTCGGCGTCGAGTTCGGGGTCGGTGGCGCGGAGTTCGTCGATGCGTTTCACCGCATGCATCACCGTGGTGTGGTCCCGCCCGCCAAAGCGCCGCCCGATTTCCGGCAGGGAGCGCGGCGTCAGCCTTTTGGCGAGATACATCGCCATCTGCCGGGGCCGTGCCACATCCCGCGACCGCCGCGCCGACATCATGTCCGACAGCTTGATCGTGTAATATTCGGCCACCTTGCGCTGGATCTCGTCAATGGTGACCTTTTTCTCATGCGCCCGCAGCACATCGGTCAGGACATGGCGGGTGAAGTCCAGATCAACGGGCTTCCCGACCAGCGTCGCATAGGCCACGACCCGGTTCAGCGCGCCTTCCAGCTCCCGGACGTTGGAAGTGATGCGCCGCGCCAGAAACTCGATCACCTGCGGGTCGACGACGAGTCCTGCCTGCTGCTCGATCTTCATGTGCAGGATGTTGAGGCGCAACTCATAATCCGCAGCGTTGATGTCGGCGACCAGACCCCAGGCCAGCCGGGACAGGATGCGGTCCTGGATTCCCTCCAGCGCCTGCGGCGAGCGGTCGGCCGTGATCACCAGCCGTTTCCCAGCCCCGATGATTTCATTCATCGTGTGGAAAAATTCTTCTTGCGTCGATTCCTTGCCGGCGATGAACTGGACGTCGTCGATCATCAGCAGATCAACCGAACGCAGGCGCTGCTTGAAGCTGATCGTATCCTTGGCGCGCAGCGCAGCCAGAAACTCGACCATGAATTTTTCTGCCGATAGATAGGCGACCTTGGCCTTGGGATTGCGGGCCCGCAGTTCATGCCCGATCGCGTGCATCAGATGGGTTTTGCCAAGGCCGGTCGCACCGTGGAGGAACAGCGGGTTGAAGCCGACCGCCCCGCCTTCGGCAACGGTTCGCGCGGCGTTATAGGCCAGCTCGTTCGACTTCCCGACGACAAAGGACTCGAAACTGTACCGACCTTCGAGCGCGACGCCGATGCAGGGCTCGACGGGTTCGGCGATGACCGCATCCAGTTCAACCGGACGCTCCCGGAAGGCGGAGCGCACAATCAGGCGAACGGCGGGAACCCCCTGTGCGGCCCAAAGTCCCCGCAGCCGGTCGAGGAAATGGTTGCGGATCCAGTCGGCCATGAAATGCGTCGGCAAGGACAGGGTGGCCGCCCCATCCTCAACCCCGACCAGATCGATCGGCTTCAGCCACGATTCGTAGGTGCGCGCGCCATATTCGGCCCGCAGCAAACCACGAATCGCCATCCACGCGCCCGATGCATCCGTCGCAGACCCAAGGAAAAGCGATGTTGCACGCGTGTCGAGAAAGGCCGGTTGTGTTGCCATGTGACTCTTTGGATCGCCCCTAAAAACCTGTAAAAACCTCCCCACCCTACCGGCAGGCTTGACCCGTCGGCACAGTTCCAGCGCACGATTCTGGCCCGCCCCAGGGCCGCGAATCGATGACTGAACGACATCTTGTTGGAAGAGGGGCAAAAACCCCCGCAGCACGGTGTCGGAACCAAATAGTAGCGAGCGGCGTGAAGCCCGATCAAGCGAAGGATTTTCACAAATCCGAAATAAATCCGTTGACAGCAAGAGTCGTCGATATTCCGTCACATTAGCTGTAAAATAATGATATCAAACGATAAATTCGATGCGCCGGGCATAACCCCGATTCGTTCGCATCGATTTGAATATGACAAGGGCGGCGCCCCTTGTCGGAACGCCGCCCTGAAAATCAGCCCGCTTCTAGGACTTAGGCGAGAGCTTTGACCCGCTTGGTCAGCCGCGAAATTTTACGGGACGCAGTGTTCTTGGCGACGACGCCCTTGGAGACGCCGCGCATCAATTCCGGCTGTGCCGCCTTCAGCGCCGCTTCGGCTGCATCCTTGCCGCCGGCATCAAGCGCCGACTCGACCTTCTTCAGGAAGGTCCGGATACGGCTGACGCGCGCCGTGTTGATATCGGCGCGGCGATCGTTGCGGCGGATGCGCTTGCGCGCCTGAGGCGTATTGGCCATCGAAAACCCTTATGTGCTGGTCGACTTCGTCAGGCCCATGGCCGGACGCGGCAGGAGACAGCCCCTGCCGGGAAGGCGCGCTCTCTATGGCAAAGCAGCGACTCGGTCAACCTTGGTCAGCGGTGGGTGAAGACCGCAGGTCGCTTTTCGACAAAAGCCGCCATGCCTTCCGCTTGATCAGCGGTGCCAAACAGGCCGTGAAACAGCCGCCGTTCAAAGCGAACGCCTTCGGACAGCGTCGATTCGAAGGCACGGTTGACCGCCTCTTTCGCAGCCATGACCGACAGGAGGCCGTAGCCTGCCATCATCTCGGCGGCGGCCACAGCCTCCGGCAGCAATTGGTCTGCGGGATAGATGCGCGCCACCAGTCCGGCCCGGAGCGCCTCTTCCGCGCCCATCATCCGCCCGGTGAGAATCAGGTCCATCGCAAGCGCCTTGCCGACGGCCCGCGCCAGGCGCTGCGTCCCGCCCGACCCCGGGATCACCCCAAGCTTGATTTCGGGCTGGCCGAATTTTGCCGAATCGGCGGCAAAGACGATGTCGCACATCATCGCCACCTCGCAGCCGCCGCCAAGCGCAAAGCCGTTGACCGCCGCGATGACTGGTTTGCGGGTCCGGGTCAGTTCCTCCCAGGTCGCGGTGATGAAGTCCTCCGCATAGACATCGGCGAAGCTTTTGGGGGCCATTTCCTTGATGTCGGCCCCGGCGGCGAAGGCTTTGCCGTGGCCGGTCAGGACGATGGCACCGATGGCATCGTCCGAATCGGCAGCTCTAAGGGCAAGCGTCAACTCGCTGGTCAAACGGTGATTGAGGGCGTTGAGCGCCTCCGGTCGGTGCAGCGTGATGATCCGCACCCGGCCGGTTGTTTCGATCAACAGCGTTTCAAAGTCGGCCATCCAAATTCTCCTGGGGCTGGCAAGTGGGGCAATAGAAACTGGATCGGCCTGATTGGACAATCCGGGCAACCGACGTGGCGCAGACCGGGCACGGCGCCGCCTCCCGGCCATAGACCCGCCAATCCTTCTGAAAATAGCCGAGTTCGCCGTCAATCTGGGCATGGTCGCGCAAGGTTGACCCGCCGGCCGCGATAGCCGCCTCCAGCACCTCCCGAATCGCCGGGATCAACCGGGCCATTTCGCCAGAGGTTACATCGCCACCCGGGCGGGTGGGATGAACACCCGCCATGTGCAGCGCCTCGCAGACATAGATATTGCCGAGCCCGGCGATCACCCGCTGGTCGAGCAGCAGGGCCTTGGCAGGCGCAGCCCGCCCGACGAACTGGCTGGTCAAATAGGCGGTGGTCAGGTCCGGTCCGAGCGGTTCCGGGCCAAGATTGACGAAATGCGGGTGCGCCCCAAGCCCAGCCGATTCGGCAAAATCAAGTGACCCGAAGCGCCGCGCATCATTGAAGGCGACGACATGGCCATTGTCGGTGGTGAAAATCACATGGTCATGTTTTTCAATCTCGGTCGGATCAAGCCGCATCCGGCCCGACATCCCGAGATGGAAGATCATCGTATCGCCCCGGTCGGTATCGACCAGCCCGTATTTCGCGCGGCGGTGGACCCGCTCGACCCGCGCACCGACAAGGCGCTGGCCGAGGTCCTGGGGCAGCGGCCAGCGCAGATTCGGTCGCCGCGCTTCCGCCGCAACAAAGCGCTGCCCAACCCAGATTTGGGCCAGACCCCGGGCAACGGTTTCGACTTCGGGAAGCTCAGGCATTTCAAAAAGCGGCATATGGGCGGTTTGCGGGTCCGGCAAGGCTCCGTTAGAGGGCTTGCGATGGAACAGGTCTCCTACGGCTATCAGGATGTCGCACCCGACGAGAAGACGCGGCGCGTCCGGTCAGTGTTTGAACGGGTGGCGGCGCGCTATGACCTGATGAACGACATGATGTCAGGCGGCATGCACCGGCTGTGGAAAGACAGTTTCGTCAGCCGCCTGAAACCGCGCACCGGTGAGCATATCCTCGATATGGCCGGCGGCACCGGTGATATTGCCTTCCGGATGGCCGCCAAGGGCGCGCAGGTAACGGTGGCCGACATCAACCCGGAAATGCTGAAGGTTGGCATGGCAAGGGCCGAGGCACGCCGGATTGACGGGCTGACCTGGGCTGAGGAAAATGCCGAGACCCTGAGCTTTCCGTCGGCACAGTTTGACGCCTACACCATCGCCTTTGGCATCCGGAACGTCACCGATATCCCAGCTGCGCTGCGCGAAGCCCACCGCGTGCTGAAATTTGGTGGCCGGTTTTTCTGCCTTGAATTCTCCACCACCACCTGGCCGGGATTTGGGGCGGTTTATGACGCCTATTCGCACAAAATTGTGCCAAAGATCGGTGGCGTCGTGGCGGGGGACGAGGAAGCCTACCGCTACCTTATCGAAAGCATCCGCCGCTTTCCCGACATGCCGACATTCCGGACCATGATCAGCGCCGCCGGCTTCTCGCGGGTGTCGGTCGAGCCGATTCTGGGCGGGCTGGTTGCCATTCATTCTGGTTGGAAGACTTGACCCTCGCTGTTGTCCATGTCTGGCGGCTGGCGCGCTGGGGGCGAACCCTCGGGCGGCACGGGGCGCTGCGCGGGATTGAGCGGGACCGTAACGCGCCGCCTGCCGTCCGGCGGTTGGCGCGGCTGGCGCGGTTCGGGGTCCGGACGCCCGACGTCCCGGCCTATGCCGCCGCCTTTGAATCGATGGGACCTGCAGCGATCAAGCTCGGGCAGGCAATGGCGACCCGGCCCGACCTGATCGGTGAGGCCGCTGCGCAGGATCTGATGCGCTTGCAGGATCAACTACCAGCGGTGCCCTTCGCCGCCATCGAAGCCAGCCTTCGCGAAGCGTTTGACAAACCCGTCGAGCAATTATTTGCCAGCATTGATCCGGTCGCTGTTGGGGCGGCGTCGATTGCCCAGGTCCACCGGGCGGTGACCAGCGATGGCCGGGATGTGGCGATCAAGGTGTTGCGCCCTGATATAGAGGCGACCTTTGCGTCGGCGCTCGAAACCTATGACTGGGCCGCTGTCCGGGTCGAACAGCTGGGCGGGGAGGCAGCCCGCCTGCGCCCACGTGCAATCCTCGCCAATTTCCGGCGCTGGAGCGAGGCGGAGCTGAACCTCAGGTTGGAGGCGGGGGCGGCGAGTGAATTGGCCGAAGCAATGGCCACCCAAAGCGGCTTCGTCGTGCCTGCCATCGATTGGGACCGGACCACCCGGCGCGCGATGACGCTGGAATGGATCGACGGGGTTCGGTTGACCGATGCCGCCGGGCTGGCAGCGATTGGTGCCGACCGCAAGAAGCTGGCGGCGACCCTGGTCAGTGCGTTCCTGCAACAGGCAATCGGCGACGGATTTTTCCACGCCGACCTGCATCAGGGCAATTTGTTCGCCTGTGCCGATGGCCGGATTGCGGTGATTGATTTCGGCATCATGGGCCGCCTTGACCGCCGGTCCCGCGTCTATCTGGCGGAAATCATCCACGGCCTGCTGACCGGTAATTACAAGCGGGTTGCCGAAATCCACTTCGAGGCAGGCTATGTCCCGCCACACCATAATGTCGGGGAATTTGCCACCGCACTCCGGGCAGTCGGAGAGCCAATTCGGGGCGTCCCGGTCAAGGATATTTCCATCGGCAATATGCTCGACGGACTGTTTGCGATCACCCGGACGTTTGACATGGCGACGCAGCCGCATTTGCTGTTGCTGCAAAAAACCATGGTGATGGTCGAAGGGGTGGCCGCCGCGCTCGATCCCGACGTCAATATGTGGGAAATCGCGACGCCGTTCGTCGAAAACTGGATGCTGTCGGAAATGGGACCAGAAGCGCGGGTGGCGGACTCGCTGATCCGGAGCGCCCGGATGATAAGTGACCTGCCGGACTTCATCCGCCGGGTGATGTCGCTGGTGCCGCTGGAAGGGGCAGCGCCGCCGCAGGCCCCGCTGCCAGACTTGCCAGTCCGCGCTGCGCGTCCTTGGGGGGTGGTGCTGGTGGCCCTGGCCATCGGCCTCGCCCTTGGACTCAGCCTCGCTGCCGTCCTACAGTGATCGCATCATGCTCGGCGGCAAATCCATCCTGCTAGTGGTTGGCGGCGGCATCGCTGCCTATAAATCGCTGGAACTGGTGCGGGAGCTCCGCCGCGCCGGTGCCAGCGTCCGCTGCGTCCTGACCGAGGGTGGGGCCAAGTTTGTGACGCCGCTCAGCCTGGCGGCCCTCACCGAATCGCCGGTGTACGAGGATCTGTTCAGCCTGAAGGACGAGGCAGAGATGGGCCATATCCAGCTGTCGCGGCAGGCCGATCTGGTGGTTGTCTGCCCCGCCACCGCTAACCTGCTGTCCCGCATGGCGACCGGTGCGGCATCGGACCTCGCCTCCACTGTGCTGCTCGCTACCGACAAGCCGGTGCTGGCGGTACCCGCAATGAACGTCCGCATGTGGCTCCACCCTGCCACCCGCCGCAATGTCGCCCAGCTCCGCGCCGACGGGGTGGCGGTGCTGGACCCGGACGAGGGTGAAATGGCCTGCGGAGAATTTGGCCCGGGCCGTTTGCCGGAGTCAGCGCGGATTGTCGCGGCCATCACCGACCTGCTCGGCCCGGTCGACAAACCGCTGGTAGGCAAGCGAGCGCTGGTGACCGCAGGGCCGACCCACGAGCCAATTGACCCGGTCCGCTATCTCGCCAATCGGTCGTCCGGAAAGCAGGGCTTTGCGATTGCGGATGCGTTGGCAAAGCTGGGGGCCGATGTGACCCTGATTGCCGGGCCGGTCATGCTTCCAACCCCGCTACGCGTTCACCGGGTTGATGTCGAAACCGGTCGAGACATGGCAGCCGCCGTTGAGGCCGCGCTGCCTGCTGACATCGCCGTCATGGTCGCGGCTGTCGCAGATTGGCGGGCCGAGACGGCAGCAGAGAAGATCAAGAAGACCGGAGCGGTCCCGACCCTCGCCCTGACCGAAAACCCTGACATTCTCGCCGGACTATGTGCCAACGCGGAGCGCCCCCGGCTGGTTGTCGGCTTTGCCGCCGAGACCGAACATCTTCTTGCCAACGCCGCCCGCAAGCGCACCCGCAAAAAAGCCGACTGGATCGTCGCCAATGACGTGTCTGGGGATGTGATGGGCGGGCGGGATAACCACGTCCACCTCGTCACCGCCGACGGCATAGAGGATTGGGACGTCATGCCAAAGGACCAGGTCGCCATGAAGCTCGCCCGCCGGATCGCCGATGCCCTTGCCTGACATCACCATCCGCATCCGCCGCCTGTCCAATGGCACCGATCTGCCGCTGCCGGCCTATGCCAGTGACGGGGCGGCCGGGATGGATATTGTGTCGGCGGAAAGTCTGACCATTGCACCGGGTGAGCGGCATGCGGTTGCCACCGGCTTTGCGGTGGCCATCCCGGCGGGGTTCGAGATCCAGGTCCGTCCCCGGTCGGGCCTCGCGCTGAAACACGGGGTCACCTGCCTCAATACCCCGGGCACCATCGATTCCGATTATCGCGGCGAAGTAAAGGTCATCCTCGCCAATCTTGGGACGGAGCCGTTCGTGATCTGGCGCGGTGACCGCATTGCTCAGCTTGTTCCCGCCGAAGTCCAGCGCGCGGGGTTCCAGGAGGTCGCCGATCTGGACGAAACCGCGCGCGGCAGTGGCGGGTTCGGCTCGACGGGTCGGTGACCCTGTCCGACACCCAACTGGACCGCTATGCCCGGCATATCATCCTGAAGGAGATTGGCGGGGCGGGGCAGCGGCAATTGCTGGCGGCAAAGGTCGCGGTAATCGGCGCGGGCGGCCTTGGCAGTCCGTGCATATTGTATCTCGCAGCGGCGGGGGTCGGGACGATCACGGTCATCGATGACGACCAGGTTTCGCTGTCCAATCTCCAGCGGCAGGTCCTCCACGGAATCGCCGATATCGGGCGGCCCAAAGTCCAGTCCGCTGCGGAAGCTGTGACGCGACTCACCCCCGATGTAGCAATCGCTGGGGTGACCGAGCGGTTGCGCCCGGACAATGCAACGGCTTTGCTGACGGGGCATGACGTGATCGCGGATGGGTCGGACAGTTTTTACACCCGGCTAGCGGTGGCCGACGCCGCGCTCGCCCTGCACATTCCATTGGTCACAGCCGCAGTCGGACCGTTCGAGGGGCAGATCTCCGTGCACCGTGGCTGGGAGCCGGGTAAACCCTGCTATCGCTGCCTTGTCGGGATGCCCGCTGACCGCGACGGCGAAACCTGCGCTGATCAGGGTGTGCTGGGCGCGCTCACCGGCGTCATGGGGGCGTTGCAGGCGATTGAGGTCATCCGCAGCATCGTGCCATTTGGGGAGGGGCTGGACGGACGCCTGCTGCTGTTCGACGCGCTGTCGATGCGAATGCGCACGATTGCGCTGCCAAAGGACCCGGCATGTCCGGCCTGCCGCGCGGCCTAGCCATCATCTTCGCGGCGGCGGACCATGCTCGTCTGCACGCCGGGCTGACGCTCGCCTGTTCGGCCGCCGCGCTGGACCGGCCGGTGGCGCTGTTCTTTCACGGTGAGAGCGTCGCGGCATTGGCACCGGGTTGGCATTGGCAGGGCGATGTTCCGCTGGCGGCGGCGGGTATCCCACCCATCGCCACGCTGTTGACCAGCGCCAATGACCTGGGCGTAGCCTTCATGGCCTGCCAATCGGGGCTGCACCTGTGCGGGCTGTCGGCGGCGGCCCTCGCTGACGGGATCGAAACCGGCGGGATGATTGCGTTCCTTGCCGCGGTGCAGGACGCGGACATCGTCCTTGCCTGACAGGTCACGCAAGCCAAACTAACCGGCGTCCAAGAATTCGTTGTTTGGCCTTGCCGCGCTGTAGGCCCACATCCGACACCTCGAAAGGTGTTTCTATGGCGACCAATCTCGATCCACGCGGCGCAGGGCGCGCCATCCTTGTCGGCGCTGGACCCGGCGATCCGGAGCTTCTGACCGTGAAGGCGGTGAAGGCGCTCGGTCTAGCGGACGTTGTGGTCCATGACGGGCTTGTCGATCCGCGCGTGCTTGATCTGGCCCCGGCATCGGCGCTGCGCATTTCGGTCGCCAAGAAACGCAATCATCACACACTGCCGCAGGAGGCGATCAACGCGCTGGTTGTTGCCCATGTCCAGACCGGGGCGACCGTCGTGCGACTGAAGGGCGGCGACCCGTTTGTGTTCGGGCGCGGTGGCGAAGAGGTGGAGGCGGTGCGCGCCGCCGGACTTCGGGTTGAAGTCATCCCCGGCGTGTCAGCCGCGCTTGGCTGCGCGGCGGGCGCGATGTTGCCGCTGACCCACCGTGGCCTGTCTTCCACCGTCAGCTTTGTGGCGGGGCAGTGCAAAGGCCTGACCGAACAGGATTGGACCGGGCTGGCCGGGCCCGACCGCACGCTCGTGGTCTATATGGGGGTCGCCACCGCCAGCGCGATTGCCGACAAATTGATGGCAGACGGCCTGTCGCCGGAGACGCCGGTTGCGATCCTGGAGCGCGGGACCCTGCCGGGCGCGCGCAGCCTGCGCACCCTGCTCGCTGATCTGGGCGGAGCGGTGGAGCGACACCGGGTCGCCAGTCCGGCGGTGCTGGTCATCGGTGATGTGGCAACCCTGTCGGATGCCGAGGATGTGCTCGGCTCCCATGCGGCGCGGGCGGAGATTTTGGCATGAAACTCCTGACCGGCAATGACCTTGGGTCTGGCGGCGTCATCTGGTGGACCGGCCTCGACTGGTCGCCCTTTGTCGCCGATGCCGCCGATGTTGGGGAGCATGGCGAGCGGATCGCCACCGAACAGGAGGCGCTTCGCCATGTAAATGCGCCTTATGTGATCGCCGGAACGCAGGGCGATGATGGCCCGGTCCCCGGCCATATCAAGGACCGGGTGCGGTCCAAGGGGCCGACCGTCAGGCCGGATTTGGCCTTGTCCCGGGATAGTGCCGCCGGCCAGTGGGTGATTTGACATGTATCGTTACGACAGGATTGACCAGGCCATCGTTGACGCCCGCGTCGATGAATTCCGCGACCAGACCCAGCGCCGGATGGCGGGCGAACTGACCGAGGATCAGTTCAAGCCGCTGCGGCTGATGAACGGCCTCTATCTGCAATTGCACGCCTATATGCTGCGCGTCGCCATCCCCTATGGCACGCTTGACGGGCGGCAGATGCGGATGCTGGCGCACATCGCCCGGAAATATGATCGGGGCTACGGCCATTTCACCACGCGGCAGAATATCCAATATAACTGGATCCGCCTCGCCGATGCGCCGGACCTATTGGCCGAACTGGCAACGGTTGAGATGCACGCCATCCAGACCAGCGGCAATTGCATCCGCAACATTTCGTCCGATCAGTTTGCAGGCGCCGCCGCAGACGAGGTGGGTGACCCGCGCCCCTGGGCCGAACTGCTGCGTCAATGGTCAAGCTTCCACCCGGAATTCAGCTATCTACCGCGCAAGTTCAAAATCGCCGTGATCGCCAGCGACACCGACCGCGCCGCGATGAAGCTGCACGATATCGGCCTGCAGCTGGTGGAACGGGGCGGCGTCCTCGGCTTCAAAGTCTATGTCGGCGGCGGCATGGGCCGCACCCCGATCATCGCCAGCCTGATCCGCGACTTCATCCCCGCGACCGAAATGCTCGGCTATTGCGAGGCGATCCTGCGCGTTTACAATCGCTACGGTCGCCGCGATAATATCTACAAGGCGCGCATCAAAATCCTGGTGACCGAGCTTGGCGCAGCGGAATTCACCAAGCAGGTCGAGGCGGAATGGGCGATCCTGAAACCGATGGGCATTGATGCGCCCCAGGCCGAGATTGACCGGATCACCGCCTGTTTTGCGCCGCCAGCCTTTGCGCCAGCCAGCGATGATCCTGACCTGGCCGACCCAGATTTTGCGCTTTGGGTGAAGACCAATGTCCATCCGCACAAGCAACCTGGCTATGCGATTGTAACCATCAGCTTGAAGCCTGTGGGCGGTATTCCGGGCGATGCATCGGCGGATCAGATTGATGCGATTGCCGGTCTGGCGGAGCGCTACAGCTTCGATGAACTCCGTGTCACCCATGCGCAGAATCTGGTGCTGCCACATGTCCGGAAAGTCGACCTATATGCGGTCTGGTCGGCGCTGCACGAAATGGGGCTGGCAGACGCCAACCTCGATCTCGCCACCGATATCATTGCCTGCCCCGGCCTCGATTATTGCAGCCTCGCCAATGCCCGGTCGATCCCGGTTGCGCAGGCGCTGGCTGAGCGGCTCGCCCCGGTGCAGCGCGACCTTGGCGAGCTGAAAATCAAGATTTCCGGCTGCATCAATGCCTGCGGCCATCATCATGCCGGGCATATCGGGATCCTTGGCGTCGACCGGAAGGGCGAGGAAAATTACCAGCTGCTGCTCGGTGGATCAGGGGCGGAGGATGTCAGTCTGGCGAAAATCATCGGCCCCGGCTTTACGCAGGATGGCATTGTTGATGCGGTCGAAAAGGTGACCCAATGCTATCAGCAGGTGCGCGCTCCGGGCGAACGTTTCCTCGATACCTATCGCCGGGTCGGCGTCGAACCCTTCAAGGAGGCGGTTTATGGGTGAGCTGCGGTTCCGCGATGACGCGGCGGTGGATGAACCCGGCACGACGCTCGACGGGTTTCTCGATCAATCCAACGCCAGCGCGGTTCGCATTGAACCGGGCGAGGATGTCCGACGCTTGGCGCCCGCCCTCGACCGGTTGCGGCTGGTTGAGATCAGCTTTCCGATCTTCCGCGATGGCCGGGGCTATTCAGCCGCCCGGATTCTGCGGGAGGAGATGGGCTATACTGGCGAATTGCGCGCCGCTGGCAACGTCCTTGTCGACCAGCTTTGGTACATGCGCCGTGCCGGTTTTGACAGTTTTGCACCGGAAAAGGCGCTGGATCAGGCCGCCGTCGACCGGGCACTGGCCCGCTATGATTTCGTCTACCAGAAAGTCGCCGACAGCCGCCCGCAGGCCTGGCGCTTCCGGCATGGCTGAAGCCGCGCGCCAGCGGGACGTTATCGACACCGCGCCGCCCTTTACGGCGGCGGATGTGGAGCGACTGACCGCGCGGTTTGCAGGTATGCCCTCGGCGGACATGCTGGATGAATTGCTGCGCGGAGAGCTGCGCGGACGGGTCGTCGCCGTCTCCTCCTTCGGGGCGGAATCGGCAATTCTGCTGCATCAGGTTGCGCAAATTGACACCGGTATCCCGGTGATTTTTGTGAATACCCAGAAAATGTTCGGCGAAACGCTCGCCTACCGCGACACGCTGGCCGAGCAACTGGGGTTCACCGACCTCCGGGTGATGCGCCCTGATCCCTATCTGATCGCCCAGAAGGACAAGACCAGCCTCCGTTGGTCCTATGACCCAGATGGCTGCTGCGATTTGCGCAAGGTCGAGCCACTGCGACGAGCACTTCAGCCCTTTGATGCCTGGATTTCGGGGCGCAAAGGCTTTCAGGCCGGACGCGCCGCCTTGCCCCGGTTCGAAACTGATGAAGGCCGCCTCAAAATCAACCCGCTCGCCGATTGGTCCAAAGCCGACCTCGACGGCTATTTTGCCGAACACCGCTTGCCCCGCCACCCGTTGGAAGCGCAGGGCTACGCCTCAATCGGCTGCATGCCGTGCACCAGCATCGTCCAACCCGGCGAAGACCCCCGCGCCGGCCGCTGGCGTGGCTGGGACAAAGTCGAATGCGGTATCCACGAGCCTTTACCCGACCCGAACGAACCGGTGTTCTAACGCGCGAGCTTGGGGAACCGGGCATGGCGAAGGCGGCGGCGCTGTGCCAAAGTCTTGGGCATGGAACAGCTGCCGATCTTTGTGAATCTGCGCGGGCGGCGGGTGCTGGTCACTGGCACTGGCGAGGCTGCGGCGGCCAAGGCGCGGCTGGTGGAGGCCGCCGGGGGCATTGTTGTGATGACAGTAGAGCCCGGCGCGCGCTTGGCATTCGTGGCGAGCGACGATGCCGAGGCAGAGGCCTCGCGGTTGAAGGCGGCTGGCCTGCTGGTCAATGTGGTCGACCGGCCCGAGCTTTGTGATTTCACGACGCCGTCAATCATCGACCGCGCGCCCGTCACCGTCGCCATTGGGACAGCCGGGGCGTCCGCCACCTTGGCGAAGGCGCTGCGCGAGCGGTTGGAAGCACTGCTGCCGACGGGGCTTGGCAAGCTCGCCACGGCGATCCGGGATGCCCGGACACCGGTCGTGGCAGCCGTGCCGACGCCGACCGCCCGTCGCCAATTCTGGGACCAACTGCTGGCCCCCGGTGGTCCACTCGATCCGATGACGGATGTTGATGACCCAGCCAGCATCATCGCATCGGCGCTGACGGGACGAGGCGAGCCGCAGGACAGCCTGACCCGCATTTCGGCGGTCGAAGTTGACGACCTGACCCTGCGGCAGCTCCGCGCCCTGTCCAGGGCCGACACGATTTTCTTCACCCCCGCCGCTGCCCCCGCGATCCTCGACCGGGCCCGCCGGGATGCGATCCGGCAGCCCTGTCTCGCTCTGCCCCTTGACCTGCCGCCCGGGCACAGCGTTTTTGTGGCGCCATGATCACCGAAAGCCTCGCCTACCTCATCGCCCCGGATGGGCGAGCGAAACAAGTTCCTTTTGCCGAGGCCTCGAGTCACGACATCGGGGATGGGCTGCTGTGGCTTCATATTGATGGCAACAGCGACTTCTGTTCGGCGTGGCTGCACGGGCAATCGGGTCTTGCCGATGCGGCCATCGCGGCGCTGACGGCGGTTGAGACCCGCCCGCGCGCCACGCCCTTCGACAAAGGCGTTCTGGTCAACCTGCGCGGGGTCAATATGAACCCGGAGGCCGATCCCGAGGACTTGGTATCGATCCGTCTGTGGGCCGAGGCGGGACGGGTTCTGAGCGTCAGCTACCGCCCGTTGCTGGCTCTGGATGATCTGATCGCCGTGGTGGAATCGGGTCGGGTGAAGGACCCCGGTGACCTGATCGTCCATCTGGCCGACGTGCTGACAATCCGGCTGGAAACCCCGATCAACGATCTGGCCGAGCGGGTCGACCGGCTTGAAGAGGATGTGATCGAGGGGGAGCGCAAAAGCCTGCGGGAGCGGATCGGCCGTGTCCGCCGCACCGCCATTGGCCTGCGCCGCTATATCAGCCCGCAGCGCGACGCCCTGTCGGGGCTGATTCTCGGGCGGTTCGATTGGCTGCATGACGATGACCGGGTCCATATCGGTGAAGCGTTGAACCGGGTGACCCGCATGGTCGAGGAGCTTGATTCGGTGCGCGAACGCGGAGCGGTGTTGACCGAACAGCTGGCCGACATGCGGGCCGAATCGATGAATGAGCGCAATCTGGTGCTGACGGTCGCCGGGACGGTGTTCCTGCCCTTGACCTTCCTGACCGGCCTGTTCGGCATGAATGTCGGCGGCATCCCGTTCGGGCAGCATAACGTCGGTTTTTCAGTCATCAGCGCCGCCAGCATCGCGGTTGGGATCGCGCTGTGGGTCTGGTTGCGACGCCGCGATGGTCTTGGCGGTTAGGGCGAGCTGGCATTGCCCCTTGCGGCAAAGTCCGGGACAGGCCAAATGTCGCGCCCATGACCGAACTCATCACACTGTTCTCCGAGCCCGCAACCTGGGCTGCCCTCATCACCCTGATTGCGATGGAGTTGGTGCTCGGCATCGACAATCTGATCTTCATATCGATCCTGACCAACAAGCTGCCCGAGGAGATGCGCCCAAAGGCGCGCCGGATCGGCATTGGTCTGGCGCTGGGCCTGCGCCTCGCGCTGCTCGGGTCGGTCGCCTATATCGTCCAGCTGACCCAACCGCTGTTCACCGCCTTTGACCATGCCTTTTCGTGGCGGGACCTGATCCTGATCGCCGGTGGCCTGTTTCTGGTCTGGAAAGCCACCAAGGAAATTCATGAAAGCGTCGATCCGGTCGAGCGGGAACATTCCGCCGCCGACGCCGCCGTGCGCATCGGCTTTTCCGCTGCCATTGGCCAGATCATCATGCTCGATATCGTGTTTTCCATCGATTCGATCATCACCGCGGTTGGCATGACCGATGATGTTCCGGTGATGTTCATCGCGGTGATCGTCGCCGTTGCCGGCATGTTGTTTGCGGCGGGACCACTGTCGTCTTTCATCGCCAAGAACCCGACGGTGGTGATGCTGGCGCTCGGCTTCCTGATGATGATCGGCATGACCTTAATCGCCGACGGCTTCGGCGTGCATGTGCCCAAAGGCTATATCTATGCCGCGATGGCGTTTTCGGCGGCCGTGGAAATCCTCAACATCATCTCCCGCCGCGCCAGAGACCGGCGTGCGGGAGCCTAGGGTGAGGACCTGCTGACCCTAGCTTTTCGGGCGCACGCGGCCTAACGACGGCGGCATGACGATTTATCTCCACGAAGGCGATCTGCCGCGCACCGATCTGTTTGCCCCCGGCCCGATTGCGGTCGACACCGAGGCAATGGGGCTGATCAATTCCCGTGACCGGCTCTGCCTTGTTCAACTATCGGACGGCGGCGGTGATGAACATCTCGTGCGGTTTGACCCCGGCCAATATGACGCGCCCAATCTGAAGCAGTTGCTCGCCGACCCGGCGCGGCTGAAACTCTATCATTTTGCCCGTTTCGATCTGTCGATCATGAAACAATATCTGGGCGTGATGGCCGCCCCGGTGTTCTGCACCAAGACGGCGTCGCGGTTGATCCGGACCTATACCGACCGGCACGGCCTCAAAGATTTGGTGCGGGAACTGCTGGGCGTCGAAGTCTCCAAGCAGCAGCAGTCGTCGGACTGGGGCGCACCGGTGCTGAGCGATGCGCAAAAGGACTATGCGGCGTCCGATGTGCGCTTCCTGCACCGGCTGACCACGCTGCTGACCGAGCGGCTGGCGCGCGAAGGGCGCACCGCGCTGGCGCAGGCTTGTTTTGACTTTCTGCCACACCGGGCCGAACTCGATCTGGCCGGTTGGCCCGAAATCGATATTTTCGCGCATATCTGACATGGCACCGTCCGCCACCGACTTTCACACGGCGCGCCAGCGTTCGGCCCGGCCCGGAAGCGGGTTTGATCGCTGGATGACGGTGTTGAAGGTGGCGCTGCCGGTGGCGGCGACGGCGCTTGGTCTGACCTTCCTGCTGCTGCCACTGACGGCGTCGGAGGAATTTTCGTTCCTGCTCTCCAAGGATCAGGTCGGCAGTGCCCGGGAACGGTTGCTGGTCGAACGGGCGGTCTACCGGGGCGAAGACAGTCGCGGGCAGCGCTTCATGATTTCGGCAGCGCGCGCCGTGCAGCGCAACTCTGCGACCCCGGTCGTCGAACTGTCGGGCATCAGCGCCGAACTGGCCGCCAAGGACGGCCCGTCGCGCGCCGTCGCCAATGCCGGTCAATATGACATGAAGCGGGAACGGATCACCATGATCGGCCCGGTTCGCTTTTCGGCGGCGGATGGAACCCGGCTGGAAACCCGCGACGTCACCATTGATCTCGCCAGCCGGACGGTGACGAGCGGCGGGATGGTCGATGGCCGGGTGCCGCTGGGCGCATTCCGGGCCGGACGGTTGCGCGCCGATGTCCGGGGCCGGGTTGTGACGCTGGATGGCGGCGCGTCCTTGCACATCGCGCGGCGAACCGGCAGATGACCGACATGCGTATCCTGTTTCCTGCCCTGCTGATCTGCCTTGGCGCGCCGACATTGGCGCAGGGTCTCGGCAGTTCCGCGCTGAAAGGCCATGACACCAACGCGCCGATCGATATCGACGCCCAGCGGATCGAGGTCCGCGATCTTGAGAATATCGCGGTGTTCTCGGGCGCGGTGAAGGTGAAGCAGCAGGACATGAACCTGTCCGCCGCCGAACTGCGGGTGTTTTATGAAAAGGGTGCCGGTGGCAACCCAACGATCCTCCGGATCGATGCCAAGGGCGGCTTCTCGCTGGTCAGCCCGTCAGAGCGCGCCAAATCCTCCTACGGCGTTTATGACGTGGAACAGCGGCAACTGACGATGATTGGTGATGTCGTGCTGAACCGTGGTGATTCGGTCCTGCGCGGTCAGCGGCTGGTGATTGATCTCGATACTGGCCGGTCAACGCTTGACGGTGCCCCGTCCGGCGGTCCGGCCAACAGCCGGGTGACCGGTCGGTTCGTGGTGCCACCCCGTCCGGGAAAATAGACGCCGACGCGGATTCGCTTGCCGCGACCACAGTGGTGAAGCTATCCTGCCTTAAATGTATGCACGAACCGCGCCAACCGGGCCGGATCGGTTTGCGGACAGTGGGTTGGGGTGGCGCGTGGCGGACGCAAAGGCAGTGACAATCGAACGCGCTGCAGCGGCCGGGGCAGCCGATCAGGGGCTGGCCGTGGTCTCCATCGGCAAACGCTATGACAAGCGTGTCGTGCTCCGCGACGTGTCGCTGTCGGTGAACCGGGGAGAAGTTGTCGGCCTGCTCGGCCCGAACGGTGCCGGAAAGACCACCTGCTTTTATTCGATCATGGGCCTGGCCCTGCCTGACCAGGGGCGGATCATGCTCGACGGCGCTGATATCACCGGTCTGCCGATGTACCGCCGCGCCGCCCTCGGACTCGGCTATCTCCCGCAGGAGACTTCCATCTTTCGCGGCCTGACGGTTGAACAGAATATCCTGGCGGTGCTCGAAGTGGTAGAGCCGGACGTCGATGTCCGGCAGGCCAGACTCGATCAATTACTCGATGAATTTTCGATGACGCGGCTGCGGGACGCCCCAGCGATGGCCCTGTCGGGCGGCGAGCGGCGGCGCTGCGAAATTGCCCGGGCTCTGGCGGCGGCTCCGTCGATCATGCTGTTGGATGAGCCATTCGCTGGGATCGACCCGATCTCGATTTCTGACATCCGCGATCTGGTCCGCCACCTGAAGGACCGCGACATCGGGGTGCTGATCACCGATCATAATGTCCGCGAAACGCTCGACATCGTCGACCGGGCCTGCATCATCTATGATGGCCGCGTGCTGTTCGAAGGGACGCCGACCGACCTCGTTGCCGACGAAGATGTGCGCCGCGTCTATCTCGGCGAAAGCTTCAGTCTGTAACCTGTGGGCCTAGGTCCCCGCCTCGATCTGCGGCAATCCCAACAGCTGGTCATGACGCCGCAGTTGCAGCAGGCGATCAAACTGCTGACGCTGACCAATCTCGAAATCGAAGCCTATATGGCGGCCGAAATAGAGAAGAACCCGCTGCTCGAAGCGGCTGCTGATGATGGACCTGCCGACGCAGCCCCGGATTATGCCGATGAGAATGACGGCGGCAATCTTGACTATGACGCACCGGAACCTGTTACCGCCGACCAATTGATGGCGACGGGTGACGCCATCACCGATTCACCACTCGACTGCGATTTCACCTCGGACAGTTTCCACGATGACAGCGGCTCTGACAGCATTGTCGACGGGGCCGGACAGGGACTGGACGGGGCGCTCGGGCTGAATGGGTCTGGCGCTGGCGCAGGTGGCGATCTGCCCACCGACGGGTTTGAATCTCTGCTGTCGGAGGCGCAGTCGCTGGCCGATGTGCTGGTCGAACAGGCGCAGCAGGCTCTTGATGGCAGTGATCTGGTCATCGCCCGCCACCTGATCGATCTGATCGACGAATCCGGATACTTGGTCGGCACGCTGGTGGATGTGGCGTTGCGGCTCGGGGTTGAGATTGAGCAGGTCGAGACCGTCCTGACGGTGGTGCAGGGGTTTGAACCAACCGGTGTTGGTGCACGGTCGCTCGGTGAATGTCTGGCGCTGCAGGCGCGTGAGGCAGACCGGTACGACCCGGCGATGGCAAAGCTGCTCGACAATCTTGAGACGCTCGCACGCGGGGATATGGCGACGTTGCGGCGCGTTTGCGGGGTTGATCAGGAGGACCTGACCGACATGATCCGCGAGCTCAGGGCCTATAATCCGAAGCCCGGACTGGTGCATGGCGGCGAGCGGACACAGTCAGTTGTGCCCGACATTTTCGTCGCACGGCTGCCGAAGGGTGGCTGGGCGGTGGAACTGAACTCGGCCACCCTGCCGCGACTGTTGGTCAACCGCAGCTATTATGCCGAGCTGGTCGGTAGGGCGACCGGCCGGGAGGCGAAAAACTATCTCTCCGAATGTCTGCAATCCGCCAACTGGCTGGCCAAGGCGCTGGATCAGCGGGCGCGGACCATCGTGCGGGTGGCCACCGAGATTGTGCGCCAGCAGCAGGGGTTTTTCGATCACGGGGTGTCGCGGATGAAGCCGCTCAACCTTCGCGCGATTGCGGATGCGATTTCTATGCACGAGTCGACCGTCAGCCGGGTGACCTCGAACAAGTATCTGTCCTGCGAGCGCGGGTTGTTTGAGCTGAAATATTTCTTCACCAGCGCCATTCAGGGCGCAGGAGACGAGGACGCAGTGTCGTCGGAAGCGGTCAAGACCCGGATACGGGCGCTGATCTCGGCGGAAACGGCCAACACGATATTCAGCGATGACAAGCTGGTGGACGTGCTCCGAGGTGAAGGCTTTGACATCGCCCGCCGGACTGTCGCCAAATACCGGGAAGCGCTGGGCCTTGGTTCCAGCGTCCAACGCCGCCGGGCGGCACTTCTGGATGGAAGCCGAACCGCTTGAAGCTGATTGAAGGGGTCGGGCAGCGTTCGCAACGGAACACCAAATGGCAGACGCCGCCGCCCAGGCGGAGGCCGACCAATCCCCGATCCCCGAAATCGCGCCCTTGTCGACGCCAGCTCCCGGCAATTATCTTCTGTTCGGACTTGGCGTCGCTGGGCTGGTCAGGCGAGCGTGGCGAGGAAGGCCGTCATATCGGCGCTGACCTTTTCAACCACCGGGCTGTGGAATAGCCAGTGCCCGACGCCCGGAAGTTCCCGGTAGTCCACTTGCCCCGCCAACTTGCGCGCCGTCCCACGGGCCGTGCCAACCGGCGTGATCCGATCCTGATCGCCGACCACCACCAGCGCGGGCATGCGCAACCGGCCATAGTCGAGCCGTGTTCCATGGGCGGGGTCGGCCCAGGGCATCGCCATCTGGAACAACACCCGCCCCGAATCCCAGACGAGCGCATCGACTTCGCGGTTGGCGATATCGGCAGGGACTTCATTGTAAATGCCCCACAACGCCCGGTCCCGGTCAATTTTTGTCGGCTTCTTCCACCAACCCGCCTTGGTCGTCACGCCGGACGTGGTGCGGAGCGGCGAAATCGCCAGCGCCCCGGTTTCCGCCGTCGGACCGGGTGACAGCAGGATCAGCGCCGATGGCTGGACCCGTTCGGCGACAAGCTGCGCCAGCATCGCCCCCATCGAATGGCCGACGAGCACGACCGGGCCGCCGATCCCGGCCATCTGGTCAATCAGGAAGCTCACATAGTCGCCAACCGAAATATCGGCCAACTGCGGCGGAGCGGGCGCGCGCGGATCAACATCATGCCACGGCAGGCAGGGGGCATAGGTCGCATGTCCTCGCGCCTCGAAATAGGCCCGCATCCCGCCCCAATGGGCCGGGGTGCCCCACATGCCGTGAATGAAGAACAGTGCGGGCACTGTCATCGCCTCTATCCCCTTATTTCACCACGCCGGAGGCCGCGAGCACTGCCATTGTGACGATATCGGTTGCACCCGACGTCATCGGGACGATCTGGACCGGATGCGCCATGCCGACCAGCATCGGACCGATCACCCGGCCGCCACCAAGTTCCTTCAGCAGTTTGGCGGAGATATTCGCCGCGTGCAGACCGGGCATGATCAGCACATTCGCCGGTCCGGTCAGCCGGGAGAAGGGATAGACCGAGGCCATGCTGCGGTTCAGTGCCACGTCGGCGGACATTTCGCCTTCATATTCGAAATTCACGCCCCGGACATCGAGCAGCTTCACCGCCTCGCGCAGATTCTCGACAATCGTGCCCGGCGGGTTGCCGAAGTTGGAATAGGACAGGAACGCCACCCGTGGCTCCTGCCCAAGGCGGCGGGCGATGGCCGCCGTCTGTTCGGCAATATCGGCCAGCATGGTCGCATCCGGGCGTTCATTGACCGCGGTGTCGGCGACAAAAATGGTCTGCGCCTGGCCGACAAACATATGGACGCCGAACGGGATATGCCCCGGCTCGCCGTCGATGACCTGGGCAACCTGACCCATCACCTGATTGAAATGCCGGGTCACGCCGGAGACCATCGCATCGGCCTCCCCCATTTCGACCATCAGCGCGGCAAAGATGTTGCGCTCGTGGTTCACCATCCGTTCGATGTCGCGGGTCAGATAGCCTTGGCGCTGCATGCGCGCGTACAGTCGCTCGACCATGGCCGGGACCAGCGGGCTATTGGCGCTGTTATGAATTTCGAGCGTTCCGGCATCGCTGACCCCGATCCGGGCCAAAGCGTCGCGGATGGGCTCCTCCCGCCCCACCAGCACCGGCACCCCGTAGCCACCGTCGCGGAAGCTGACGGCAGCGCGCAGCACAACTTCTTGTTCGCCCTCTGCAAACACCACGCGCTTCGGGTTTGATTTCGCATTCTCGAACGCCCCGCCCAAAATGCTGGTCATCGGGTTCAACCGGTTGCGGAGCGCCATCCGGTAGGCATCTTCATCGACCAGCGGTTTGCGCGCCACGCCGGTCGCCATCGCCGCCTTGGCGACCGCAAGCGGCACGGCCTCGATCAGGCGCGGGTCGAACGGCGCGGGGATGATATAGTCATGGCCGAACTTCTTGTTGCCGCCACCATAGGCCGAGGCGACTTCATCGGGCACCGCTTCCCGGGCCAGATTGGCCAGCGCATGCGCCGCCGCCAGCTTCATTTCCTCATTGATCGTGGTGGCCCGCACATCGAGCGCGCCGCGGAAAATATAGGGGAAGCCGAGCACATTATTGACCTGGTTCGGATAGTCCGACCGCCCGGTCGCCACGATGGCGTCACCGCGCACGGCCTGAACCTCGGCCGGAGTCACTTCCGGATCGGGATTGGCCATCGCAAAGATGATGGGGCTCTTGGCCATTGACGCGACCATCTCCGGCGTCAGCGCGCCCTTGACCGACAGGCCGAGGAACACGTCCGACCCGCGCACCGCGTCGGCGAGGGTCCGGTCCTCGGTCTTCGCCGCATGGGCCGACTTCCACTGGTTCATACCCTTGGTGCGGCCCTGGAAAATCACGCCGGTGGAATCGCACATGATCACCTGATCATGTGGCACGCCCATCGCCTTCACCAGTTCGGTGCAGGCAATCGCCGCCGCACCCGCACCGTTGACGACCATCTTGATGTCCTTCGGCGTCCGTCCGGTCAGGTGCAGCGCGTTGAGCAATCCCGCAACCGCGATGATCGCCGTCCCGTGCTGGTCATCATGCATGACGGGGATGTTCATCTTCTCCCGCAACCGCTGCTCGATGATGAAGCATTCGGGGGCCTTGATATCCTCAAGGTTAATGCCACCAAATGATGGTTCCATGATCTCGACGGCGGAAATAAATCGCTCCACATCCTCCGTCGCCAGTTCGATGTCGATGGAATCGACGTCGGCGAAGCGCTTGAACAGCACCGCCTTGCCTTCCATCACCGGTTTGGACGCGAGCGCGCCCAGATTTCCCAGACCAAGAATTGCTGTGCCGTTCGAAATGACCGCGACCAGATTGCCCTTGGCGGTATAATCATAGGCAAGCTCCGCATCAGCGGCGATGGCGCGCACCGGCACGGCAACCCCGGGCGAATAGGCGAGGCTCAGGTCGCGCTGGGTCGCCATTGGCTTGGTGGGGGTAATCTCAATCTTGCCCGGCCGTCCCATGGCATGGAACAACAGCGCTTCCCGGTCCGAGAATTGAAGATCGTTGACATCGGCCATGTGTGATTTCCCCTGCTCATGCCCTAGATAGGACGGCTTTCGCGCTTTCGCAAAGTCTCGTGACATATTGTGTGACGGTGGGCGATATGGCCTGCTTCAAGTCGGGCGTGATGCGCACTATGACGGGTCTGCACATGCCGACGCCGCCCCACACCTCGCCAACCGCCACGCCGATGATAGCGCAGTATCTTGCGATCAAGGCGGAGGCCCCCGGCTGCCTGCTGTTTTACCGGATGGGCGATTTCTACGAGCTATTTTTTGAGGATGCGGCACAGGCGGCGGCAACGCTCGACATTGCCTTAACGCGTCGCGGCCAGCACGAAGGTGCCGATATTCCGATGTGCGGCGTGCCGGTCCATGCCGCCGAAACCTATCTCGCCCGATTGATCCGGGGCGGTCACCGGGTGGCAATCGCCGAGCAGATCGAGGAACCAGCGGAGGCCAGGAAACGCGGCGGCAAGTCGGTGGTGGCCCGGGCCATCGTCCGGGTGGTGACCCCGGGCACGCTGACCGAAGATGCGCTGCTAGACACCCGAGCCAGCAATTATCTGGCCGCAATTGCGGAAGTTGCCGGGGCGATTGGCCTTGCCTGGTGTGATATTTCAACGGGCGGTTTCCACTTGATGGCGCTCGATCCCTTCGCGCTTGACGCCGAGCTCGCGCGGCTTGACCCGGCCGAATTGCTGGTAGCGGAGGGTGGGCTTGGCCCAGCGTCCGCAACCCGCCTCGCCCGGGAGCGGTTCGATTCGGCCAAGGGTGCGGAGCGGCTGAAACGCCTGTTCGGGGTTGCGACACTCGACGGTTTCGGCAGCATTGGCCGGGCCGAAGCCGCAGCGGCGGGGGCTTTGATCAGCTATCTCGACGAAACCGGGAAGGCCGCCCTGCCGCGGCTACAACCGCCGCGCGTCCACGCGGTGGGCGGGACCATGTTGATCGATGCCGCGACCCGGGCGAGTCTGGAACTGACGCGTTCGTCGAGCGGTGGTCGGGTGGGCAGTTTGCTCGACTGCATTGACCGGACCGTCACCGGCGCGGGCGCGCGCCTGCTGGCCGATGATCTGGCTGCCCCGCTGACCGACGCCGCCCGTACCGGGGCGCGGCTCGATATGGTCAGTTGGTTCGTCGCTGATCCGATTGCCCGGACGAGGACCCGCGATGCCCTCAAACGCGCCCCAGACCTTGAACGCGCGCTCGGGCGGCTGGCGGTCGGGCGCGGCGGCCCGCGCGATCTGGCGATGGTTCGTGACGGCCTCAGCTGCGCGGTTGCCCTGCAGGCCCAATTGCGTCAGGCGGTGCTCGCTCCCGATTTCCTGAGCGCCACCTTGGACGGCATCGGTGCGCACGGTGCGGATATAGATGCGCTCACCCGGGCGCTGGTTGCCGAACCGCCGGTCGATGTCGCGGCGGGCGGTTTCATTGCACCGGGCTATGATGAGGGGCTGGATGCACTGCGTTCCGCCGCCACCGATGGCCGCCGCCTGATTGCCGCGCTGGAGGCTCGCTACCGCGATGCAACCGGGCTCACCGGCCTCAAGATCCGCCACAACAATGTGCTCGGCTATCATGTCGAAGTGACGGCCCGGCATGGTGATCAGTTGATGCAAGCTGACAGCGGTTTTGTGCACCGCCAGACCCTCGCCGGTGTCGTGCGTTTTGGCTCGGTGGAACTTGGCGAGCTGGCGGCCAAGATCGCCCATGCCCATGATCATGCGCTGGCGGCCGAGGCGGCGCATTTTGAGGCGTTGCGGGTGGCGGTGCTGGACCGAACGGCAGCGATCCAGACCACCGCAGCTGCACTCGCCCGGCTTGATGTCGGGGCGGGGTTGGCCGAGTTGGCGGCAACCGAGGGCTGGTCGCGCCCGACCGTTGATGCCAGCTGTGCTTTTCAGGTTGAGCGGGGTCGGCATCCGGTCGTCGAGGCCGCGCTCCGACAGGACCGGGCGGCGTTCGTTGGCAACGACTGTGATCTTGGCGGGACTTCCCGGCTCTGGCTGGTGACCGGCCCGAATATGGCGGGAAAATCGACCTTTCTGCGTCAGAATGCCCTCCTCGCCATCCTCGCCCAGTCCGGCAGTTTCGTGCCGGCCGCCGCTGCGCACATTGGCATCGTCGACAAATTGTTCAGCCGGGTCGGGGCCGCCGACAATCTGGCGCAGGGCCGGTCAACCTTCATGGTCGAAATGGTCGAGACCGCCGCCATCCTGTCACAAGCCACTGCCGCGTCACTGGTCATCCTTGACGAAGTCGGGCGCGGCACCTCGACCTATGACGGCCTCGCCATCGCCTGGGCGGTGCTGGAGGCGGTCCATGACACGCTGGCCTGCCGCTGCTTGTTCGCCACCCATTACCACGAGCTGACCCGCCTGTCGGCCCGCCTGCCTAATCTGTCGCTGCAAACCGTCAAAGTGCGGGAATATAAGGGGGAACTGGTGTTCCTGCACGAACTCGCGCCGGGAGCGGCCGACCGCAGCTACGGCCTTGCGGTCGCCCGGCTCGCCGGCCTGCCGCCTGCCGTCCTCGCCCGGGCCGCCGAAGTGCTGAAGCGGCTTGAAGTCGGCAAGGCCACAACCGGCGGCATCGCCGCTGGCCTCGACGATCTGCCGCTGTTCGCCGCTGCATCGCCGCCGGAACCAACAACCGACCCCTTGCGTGAACGCCTGTCAGTCATCACCCCCGACAGCCTAACCCCCCGCGCTGCGCTGGATTTGCTATACGAACTGAAGGGACTTGGTGAAGCCTAGTGGTCCCCACCGGGATAGTTCCCGATAGCTTCATACATTGTCGTCAAGGCGGCCCGCTCCGCATCCCCAAGTTCCGGTCGCCAGATTTCGAACAGCAGGATGGCGCGGTCCTGATCGCTGTTATTCCAGGCTTCATGTTCGATGCTGTCGTCGAAGATCAACGCCTTGCCGACCTCAACCGACCGCGTGCTGTTGCCAACCCGCAACCGGCAATCCGGCGGCACGATCAGCGGGATGTGGCAGATGAGCCGGGTGTTGATCATGCCGTGATGCGGCGGAATATGTGTTCCTGCCTTCAGGATTGAGAATAGCACCATCGGGGAACGTCCGGCGATGCGCGGAATCGGCAGACCCTGTAGCGCTGCCATCGTGGCCGGACAGCGCGCGGCATTGTCAGCAACTGGTTGCCCGTCCTGCCAGAGGTGAAAGGCGCTCCAGCTGGGGTCGCCAAGCAGACTGTGGCCACGCGACGGGCGGTTGTCCTCGGCCTTCTCGACATAGGGGCGAATGCCATCACTTCCGGCCAGCACCCCCTCCACCTCCCGGATCATCGCCGGGATCTGGGCCTCGACCGCTGGGAGCCAGCCAAAGGCGGCGCGATCATAAAATGCGATCTGCGGCAGGCCGGGATAGTAGAAACTGGAGGGTTGCTGGAGCTGCGGGACTGCCGCGCCGGACATGATGTCGAGCGCTTCATTGAAGCGGTCGGGCAGGTCATTGAACCTGGCCAGTTGACCGCGCAGATGCGCCTGAAATCGCGCTGCCGCCGCATCCCGGGCGGCACCGGCGCGGCGCAGGGGTTCGGCAAGGTCAGGCGGGACAGAGGCCAGCCTTGCGGCCCGACCGAGGGCCATCTGATACCAGGAAACGGCGGCCCGGTCGTCCCCCGTCCGCCCGATCAAATCACCCTTGGCGATGAAGGCATGCAGATTGCCCGGGTCGCTTGCCAACAACTGATCCAGCGCCGCATGGGCCGCCGCCGTGTCGCCGCCAATCTCACAGGCGCGCGCCAGCATGACCCGCACCGGCGGCGTCGCCCGACCCGCCGCAACCACCTGCTCAAAGGCCCGGCGCGCGGTCGCGGCGTCCCCGGCCCTGAGCGCTGCGACCCCGGCCTGGGCAATCGCCTGAAGATCCACATCCGCCATCGCTATCGTCATAACCGCCTGGAACAGCTGCGCCAATCCGCAGGCGTGACGGCGCGCGCCGGAGGTCGTAATATGTCCCGATGTCCCAGCGCTTTGACCAGATCACCAACCGACGTGCGATCATTGACCGTCGGGCGCTGGCCGATACCCTGCGCGAGGTGGCGGGCGGCCAGCCGGACCGGGCAAAATGCCGGGCAGCTGCGGTGGTCGTCCTCGGCGATGCGCTGAAGGCTGGCCGCGCCGAACTGAAACGACGCCTGGCTGAGGCCCCCAATCGAGGCGTGCAATATGCCGTGGGCCATGCGCTGCTGACCGATCAGCTGCTGCGGCTGATCTACGATTTTGCCGCAAGCATCCTCTATCCGGTGACCAATCCGACCGCTGCAGAACGGCTGACGCTGATGGCCGTCGGCGGATATGGGCGCGGGGAGATGGCGCCCTTCTCCGATATCGACATCGCGTTCCTGACCCCGTGGAAGCAGACGCCTTGGGCCGAGCAGGTCATTGAAACGATGCTGTACATGCTGTGGGACCTTGGCCTGAAAATCGGCCAGTCGAGCCGGTCGCTGGACGAGATGATCCACATGGCCAAGTCCGACCTGACCATCCGGACGGCCCTGCTCGAATCGCGCTATGTCTGGGGAGATCAGGCGCTTTATGCCGAGGCCGGGGTGCGGTTCCGGAAGGAGGTGGTAAGCGGCACAGCCAAGGCCTTTGTCACTGACAAGCTCGCCGAGCGCGAAGCCCGTCACAAGCGGATGGGGGACAGCCGTTATGTCGTCGAACCCAATCTGAAGGAGGGAAAGGGCGGTCTTCGTGACCTTCACACATTGTTCTGGATCGGCAAATTTGCCTATCAGGTCGAGAATGTAGCCGAGCTGGTCGACAAGGGCCTGCTGACCCGGGCGGAACTCCGGCAGTTTCAGCGGGCCGAGGCCTTTCTGTGGGGCGTTCGCGTCAATCTCCACGATCTGGTCGGGCGGGCCGATGAACGGCTGACCTTCGACGTGCAGCGGGAACTGGCCGTCAGGCTGCGCTATTCCGACCGGGACGGCATGTCGGCGGTCGAGCGGTTCATGCGGCATTATTTCCTGACCGCCAAACAGGTCGGTGACCTCACGGGGCTGTTCCTGTCCCACCTGGATGAGCAATTTGGCCGGTCGAGCTGGCTGCCCGCACTGAAACGCCGCCCGTCGAAGCTGCATGGGTTCACGCTCACCCGCGGGCGGATCGGGGTGCCGTCGGACGATTTTTTCCGCAGTGATCCGGTGCGATTGCTGGAAATGTTTCAGTTGGCAGACGTCAATGGTCTGGAAATACATCCGCTGGCGATGCGGCAGGCCGGACGGGACGCGGCGCTGGTCAATGAAGCCATCCGCCGCGACCCAAAGGCCAATGCAATATTCCTCGACATCCTGACCTCAAAGCACCGCCCGGAAACTGCCCTGCGCTGGATGAATGATGCCGGGGTGTTTGGTCGCTTTGTGCCGGACTTCGGGCGGGTCGTCGCGCAAATGCAGTATGACATGTATCACCATTATACGGTGGACGAGCATACCATCCGGGCCATCGGCTTGCTGGCTCGGATCGAGAAGGGCGAGTTGAAGGCCGATCATCCGCTGTCGTCGGCGGTGATCCATCAGCTGGTGTCGCGCCGGGTCCTATATGTCGCCGTGTTGCTCCACGATATCGCCAAGGGCCGGGGCGGAGACCACAGTGAACTCGGGGCCGATATCGCGTTTGAATTATGTCCGCGCTTCGGCCTGACTGCAGCCGAGACTGAGACTGTAGCCTGGCTCGTCCGCGTTCATCTGATGATGTCAAATACGGCGTTCAAACGCGACCTTGCCGATTTCAAAACCATTCTCGATTTCGTCGAGGCGGTGGCCAGCCCCGAACGCCTGCGACTGCTGCTGGTCCTGACCGTGGTGGATATCCGGGCCGTGGGTCCGGGCATCTGGACGGCGTGGAAGGCGCAGTTGCTCCGCGACCTCTACGAATCCGCCGAGGAAGTCCTGCGGCTCGGTCACAAACAGAGCGGGCGAACGGAGCGTATTGCCGGGAAACAGGCGGCGCTCGCCGCCAGTTTGGGCTGGCCCGCCAAACGGTTTGAACGCTTCGCCAAACGCTTTTTTGATGCCTATTGGATTGCCGAGACGCCCGACGCGCTGCTCGTCAATGCCGCGCTGGTCGATGCGGCAGGCGATGCACCGCTGTCAGTGGAAACCACTGCCGATCCGGTACGTGGGACAACGCTGGTGTCCATCTATGCCGCCGACCATCCCGGCCTGTTCTATCGGATTGCCGGAGCGATCAGTCTGGCCGGGGCCAATATTCTCGATGCCCGCATCCACACAACGCGCGATGGCATGGCGCTCGACAATCTGGTGGTTGAGGATCCGATGGGTGGCGCTTTCGATGAACCAGCACGGCTCGCCCGGTTGAAGTCAACCGTCGCCGATGTGCTCGCGGGCAAGGTTCGCCTTGCCGACCGGCTGGCGGCGCGTCCACTCGTCAAGCGCCGTGCAGAAGTGTTCGGCGGCGAACCCAATGTGCTGATCGACAACAAGGCATCAAACCGGTTCACCGTGGTCGAGATCAATGCTCTCGATCGCCCGGCGTTGTTGCACGCGCTGACCTATGCGTTGTTCCAGGCCCGCGTCACCATCCATTCGGCCCATATCGCGACCTACGGCGAGCGGGCGGTCGACGTCTTCTACCTGACCGACCTGACCGGCGACAAACTCTCGGGGGCTCGGCTTAAATCGCTCGAAAAGCGACTATTCTCCGTAGCAGCCGAACCGGCAGAAGCTCAAGCAGCGGCTTGAAACGAAAAAAGGGCCCGCACGGTGGCGGACCCTTTCCTCCCCCTGATCTGCTGATCAGAACTTGGTGCGGACAGTCACGCCAAAGGTGCGTGGCTCAGCCGGGAACGTAATGAACAGCTGGTTGACGCTGCCCGCCAACCCGCTGGCCGCTGTCGCAGCAGCAGTATTAAACGTACCGCCGCCTTGCAGTGGGGCATCTGCCGCGACCTGTTGATATTTTTCATTGAACAGGTTTTGCGACCAGAGTTCGAGGCCCCAGCGCTTGTCTTTGCCATATAGGCCTAGACGCGCGTTCACGACTGTGAAGCCCTGCTGGACTTTCTCGGCGTCGAGGTCAGAACCGGTGTTAATGGCCGACTGATAGCGCATGTCGACATAAACCAGACCCGACATGTCATTGGCAATCGGTGGCTGATAGGAAGCCGCCGCCGTCGTCGTATATTTCGAAGCATTCGACAGTTGTTGACCCGGAAGCTGGAACAACGTCGGTGCAAGCGAGCGGCCAGCTGTTCCAGTCAGATTGTTGGCATAGCCCGTGTCGGTGTAAGTCCCGCCAAGGGAGAAGCTGAGAAACGGCGCCGGGAACAATTGGGCTTCAAGCTCAACACCCTTCGACACCACGCCTGGCTTAAGGCGATTAGTGGCACATGAACTATTGCCGGCAATGCCGTCACGGTCTGTGCCGCCAAGACTGTCACGACAGGCTTGGATATTTGTAACTTCAAAATTCACACCATTGAAGGTGTTCAGCTGGAAATTTTTGAACCGCTGATAAAAAAGTGCGGCGTTGAGCTTGAAATCTCGCAAATTGAGCTTCGCCCCGAATTCGAATGCATCGACCTTTTCCGGCTCAAATCGCAGGTCAGCTGCTTCCGGCCGCCCATTGGCTGGCAAGCGGATCCCCGTTGCAGCGGCGACCGCTGCGCTCGGGGTATCGAGTGCAGATGTATCAAGGTTAAATCCGCCGGCCTTGTAGCCTTTGGAATAGGAGAAATAGGTCAAAAGCCGCTCGAATGGCTTGATCGACAGGACTGCAGTACCCGATCCTTCGCTCTCGCCCTTGATCCGGTCAGGATCGGTGGCGAGAATTCCCGCACCCGAGGAGTTGTTAATCACGCACGGCAAGCCAGCAAGCCCGGCAAGCGCTGTTGCGCGGAGTGCAGCGCAGAAGTTGTTGTTTGTATTGAAGCTACCCGTCAGCGTCTTGCGCTCATTGGTATAGCGTGCCCCCAATGTCAGCGTGACGACATCCGGGAATATCTGAATGACGTTGTGCGTAAAGAAAGCGTAGTTACGGCTGGTCTGGTTGAAGGTATTGTTCACCACGCCAGTCCCGTTCAGCAGATTTGTGCCTGCCGGGGGAGCAAAACCGATTCCGGCAGCGATGTTGGCAAAGCCTCCCAGCGGATTGAATCCTGCTGCGCTGAATGGCGCCAGTCCTGCAAGGCCGGCTACCTGCCCGCGCGTTGCGGCCGGGATGGCGACATTGGCAGCAAGTGCACCCGCCAGTGGTCGATTAAAACAGCTGCTGTCTGCGGTGTTGACTAGAGTCGGCTGGCCAAGGGCGCGGGCAAAATTGTCCGCCAGCACGCAATTGGCAAATCGCTCGTAGTCGTTACCGTATTTGATATCGTCATCAACAAACAAGCGCTCGTGCGCGTAGTAGCCACCTACGAGCCAGTCGAGCCGGTCGGAAAACGTCGTGCCTTGGAATCTGACTTCCTGGGTAAATGTCTTGAAAGTGCGATCCTGATCAGTACGGCGCAAAATGTCGGCAGCGTTAAAGTCAGAATCCTGCCCGTTTTCGCTCTTATACTCGCGGTAAGCAGTGATAGACGTCATGTTAACGTCACCGTACTTGTAGCTGATTTCACCTGACAGGCCCTTATCGGAGCTGTCCTGATGATAGTCGAACCCGGGCGTGATCGACGTACGGCGGATGTAGGTATCGCCAGCTGAAGGCAACTGCAAATTGGCACCGAATGCGGTCAGAATCGGCACCAGCGTGTTAGCGCTCGAAACAGGGCCGGTGGCGCCGCGAGTGAGGTTCCGTACCGGGTTGAGATAAACTGCTCCGCAGCACTCCTCGCTCTTTTGTGAATAGTCGCCGACGATCCGGAACGTCAGATCGTCTGTTGGTTCCGCCAGAATTTGGGCACGAACAATGTAGCGATCGCGATCGTTGAGGCTGCGGCCTGATGTGGCATCGGTCAGGAAGCCATCCCGCTTCACATAAACCGCATCGAGTCGGCCAGCGACTTTATCACCGAGAATCGGACCAGTGACGCCAGCCCCGATGCGATAATAATCATAGTTTCCGTAAGAAGCCTCGGCCTCACCACCAAGGTCGAATGACGGTTTCCGGGTCACGATGTTGATAAGGCCCGCCGAGGCGTTACGACCGAACAGAGTGCCCTGTGGTCCGCGCAGGACCTCGATGCGCTCGACCGCGCCGAGTTCGCCAAGGCCAACGCCAGTACGGCTGCGATAGACGCCGTCGATGAATACCGCGACCGAGGATTCAAGACCGGGATTTTCACCAACAGTACCGATGCCGCGGATGCGGGCTGCGCCGTTGGATTCGTTGGTGGCGGATGAAACAAGCAGGGACGGGGTCAGTTGGCCGAGCTGTCGGATGTCGGCGGCACCGCTATTCTGCAATTGGTCGGCTGTGACCGCTGAGACGGCAATTGGTACGTTTGAAAGCGCAGTGGCGCGCCGCGTCGCGGTCACGATGATTTCACCACTATCGGCTTCATCCACCTCCGCGGTCTGGGCCACCGCCGATGCGTCCTGCGCAGTTGCCGGAACCGAAAAAACCGCGACCGAAAGCCCGACTGACGCGAGCAGGATGCTCTTCCGCATGATGATCTCCCAAAAGACAATTTAACATGGCCGGAATCTTGGACGCTCCGGTTTCAGGCAAGTGTTTGAAGGTGTATGTGCACCAGCGTCAAGCCAAGGGACCGGCTGCGGCGGCGAGCAGGGTCGATGTGTTGCCGGGATGTAACAGTCACCATGCGAAACCGCGAAGTTCAGGTGAAGGATTACTGGCGAACCGCGCAAGCTGGCGAAGTTGCAGCGTGACGGGCGGGTGCCGGTCTGGCACCACCAAACAAACACCCACGGAAGGTTGAAACATGGCGCACCCGGAACGGCTTGCAGGCAAAATCGCATTGGTCACCGGCGCAGCGCAGGGCCTTGGCGCGGCAATGGCGCGGATGTTCGCACGGCACGGGGCTCGGGTGATGCTGACCGATATCAACGGTGCGGGCGCAGCCGCCGTTGCCGCCGACATCGGCGCATCCGCCGCCTCGTTTCGACATGATGTCACCGACCCGGTGGCCTGGCAGGCGGCGGTTGATGCCGCGCTCGCAGCATTCGGCGGGTTGCACATCCTGGTCAACAATGCCGGGATCGGCATCAACGGGACGGTGGAGAGCACCAGTCTTGAAGACTGGCGGCGGGTGCATGCCGTCGATCTCGACAGCGTGTTTCTCGGCTGCAAGCTGGCACTCCCGGCCATCGCCGCGACGACGGCGCGGGAAGGGTCGCTTGGGTCGATCATCAACATATCGTCGATCGCGGGTGTCATCGCAGGCGCAAACATGGCGGCGTATAATTCCGCCAAGGCCGGGGTCCGCCACCTGTCCAAGTCAGTGGCTCTACACTGCGCCAAACAGGGATACGGGGTGACCTGCAATTCGATCCACCCGGTGTTTATCGACACTCCCATCCTCGACGGCATGTTCGTCGGCGGTGACCGGGAGGCGTCCGTCACCAAACTCGCCAGCCGCATTCCATTGGGGCGGGTTGGTGACCCGGATGACGTCGCCTATGCTGCGCTTTATCTGGCGTCTGATGAAGCGCGCTTCGTCACCGGCAGCGAATTGTTCGTTGATGGCGGAATTTCGGCTCAGTGAGGCGCGGTGCGCAGCACCAACCAACCCAGCAGCGCCGACAGCAGTGACCCGGCCATCACCCCGACCTTCACGGCGTCTTCAAGCGCCGATCCTTCGCCAAATGCCAGCCCGCCGATGAACAGGCTCATCGTGAAGCCAATGCCGCAGAGCAGGGAAATCCCGTAAACCTGCCGCCAGGATGCCCCGTGCGGCAGTTGCGCCAGGCGAAGCGCCACCATCAACCGGCAGGCCCCGAATATCCCGACCTGCTTGCCGACAAAGAGCCCGACCGCGATGCCCAGCGGTACGCCACCGGTGGCGATTGCGGGTGAAAGCCCGGCAAAGCTGATCCCGGCGTTCAGAAAGCCGAACAACGGCACCACAGCAAAGGCGATCCACGGCTGAAGCGCATGTTCAAGCCGTTCGAGCGGCTGTTTCATCGGCACCGTCATCGCCACCGCCACCCCGGCCAGGGTGGCATGCACCCCCGATTGGAGCACCGCTGCCCAAACCCCGGCACCGACGAGCAAATAAGGCCAGAGCGCGACGATATTCCGCCGATTGCAGACCGTCAGGACGGCGAGCCCCGCAACAGCAACCAGGAGCGCAGGCAAATTCAGCTCGGCGGTGTAGAATATCGCGATGATCAGGATGGCACCCAGGTCATCAATCACTGCAACTGCGGTCAGGAACAATTTCAGCGAAACCGGCACCCGGCTGCCGAGCAGCGCCAACACGCCAAGCGCAAAGGCGATGTCCGTTGCCGCCGGAATGGCCCAACCCCGCAACGCAGCGGGGTTCCCAGCATTGATTGCGGCATAGAGAATCGCGGGGACGATCATGCCGGCGAGCGCCGCGGCTCCGGGCAAACGCCGCCGCTCCGGTGTCGACAATTGCCCGACGATCAGCTCGCGTTTTATCTCTAGCCCGACGAACAGGAAAAACAGCGCCATCGCCCCGTCATTGACCCAGTGCAGCACTGACAGCGGGCCAAGATAGGCGTTCTTCAGGGCATGATAGCTGCCCCCGAACGGCGAATTGGCGAGGGTCATCGCCGCCGCCGCAGCGGCGATCAGGGCAAAGCCACCCGCCGCGTCATTGCCGAGCAGGTCGCGAAATCGGGAAGAAGGGCCGGACACCGCCACGTCCTAAAAATACACATCTTCCGGATTGTAAACGAAATAGGCGACGACGGTTTTGGTCCGCCGGATGCCTTCGATTGCCGCCAGTTTGTCGTTGATCAGCTCGCCAACATCCTCCCGGCTATCAACGACGATCTTGATCAGAAGGTCCCATTTGCCGCTGATCGAGGACACTTCCTTGACGTGCGGCACCTCCGCAATGACCGCGCGACCGACCTTGTAGGTCATGCCGCGCTCGCACTGCGCGAAGACGAAAAATTGCTGGTTCGACATGGTATCAGCCTAGGCCGGGACGGGGGCTGGCTGCAAGCTCAAGTGACCGTTGGCCTGGCATGAAATTCCGGCGCGTCCCATTTGCCGCTGTCGAGCAGGTCGGCCAGATGATCGACTGCCCGCCAGATGTCGGCAAACCCCAGGTACAGCGGCGTGACACCAAAGCGCAGGATGTCGGGGGCACGGAAGTCACCGATGATCCCACGCGCGATCAAGGCGGCATTCAGCGGCCAGGCGTTGTCCGACCGGAAGGAGACATGACTGCCACGGTGAGCCGGGTCTGCTGGACTGACCAGCGTCAGCTGTGGGCAGCGGTCTGCCGCACGGTCGATAAGATATTTGGTCAGTGCCCGGCGTTTGGCGTCAATCGCCGCCATTCCGGCCTGCGCCACCAGGTCAATACCGACTTCCAGCGCCGCCAGCGCCAGCACCGGCGGGGTTCCCGTTAACCAGCGCTTCATGCCGGGGGCCGGTGCATAGCTGTCGGTAAACTCAAAGGGCGCCGCATGCCCCATCCAGCCGGACAGCGGGTTGGTGAGCACATGCTGGTGCCGCTCGGCCACATAAAGAAAGGCCGGTGCGCCCGGACCACCGTTCAGATATTTATAGCCGCACCCAACCGCCAGATCGGCATTGGCCGCCCCCAGGTCAACCGGGACGGCTCCCACACTGTGGCTCAGATCCCAAAGTGCAAGCGCCCCCTTGGCCTGTGCCGCCGCCGTCAGGGCCGCCATGTCGTGCACCGCAGCTGACTTATAGTGCACATGCGTCAGCATCAGCACGGCAACATTGTCATCGATTGCGGCTGCGATCTGGTCACGCGCGACAATCCGCAGCTCGGCCCCGGCCATGCCTTGCGCAATGTAAAGATCGGTCGGGAAATTGCCGGGTTCGGACAGAATGATCCTGCGCCCCGGACGGGCCGCCAGCGCCGCCCCAAGAAGCTTGGCGAGATTGACCGAGGTCGAATCGGCGACAATGACTTCATGGGCTGCGGCCCCGATCAACGGCGCAATCTTGGCCCCGACCCGCGCCGGTGCATCGATCCACCCTTCGGCATTCCACGACCGGATCAGGCCGTCCCCCCACTGTCGACCCACCGCATCCGCCATGCGCGCTGTGGCCTCCGCCGGCAGCGCCCCCAGCGAATTGCCGTCGAGATAAATCACCCCCTCCGGCAAGCAAAACCGCCCCCGAAACCGCCGCAACGGATCAACCGCATCCCGCGCTTTGGCATCAGCAAGGGTCAAAGCACCGTCCTCACCGACAAAAGTTCCGGGAAGAAGCGCTTTTTCAGGACGGCTTCGAGGTACGCCGCACCCACGGTTCCGCCGGTGCCGCGTTTGTTGCCGATGATGCGTTCCACGGTTTTCAGATGGGCGAACCTCCACTGCTGGACGCGGTATTCCAGGTCGACGAGTTTTTCGGCAAGGTCATACAGGTCCCAATATCGGGTCACATCGGCATAGACGGCGGCCCAGGCCGCTTCGACGTCGGCAACGGGCAGGCCCCGCCGTTTCAGCAGTGCAATCGCCTCATCATACAGGCTCGGGCGTGCCAGTTCGGCAGTGAGCAAGGCGTGAGCATCCGGATTATCGGCGTGAATGTCGGCCATCTTCTGGTCGCGCTGCCCGAGCATGAACTCGATCAGCCGGTATTGGTGAGACTGAAAGCCCGAGGACGGCCCCAGATGCGGCCGGATCGCCGAATAATCCCACGGCGTCATTGTTGCGAGCACGTCCCAGGACTGGATCAGCTGGGTCTGGATGCGCGCGACCCGGGCCAGCATTTTGAAGGCCGGACCCAGATTGTCGGCGGCAATCGCCTCGCGGGCCGCGCCCAGTTCGTGCAGGCAGAGCTTCATCCACAATTCACTCGCCTGATGGATGATGATGAACAGCATCTCGTCATGGCCTGCCCCCGCCGGTTGCTGGCTGCCGAGAAGCAGATCGAGGCGGAGGTAGCCGCCATAGCTGGTATCAGATGACATTTTTTTTCCATGCGCCGGATTGGTCGATGCGATCAACACTTGCGCGCGGCTGCTGCACCGCACAAACTGCGCCATCAGAGCGGGGAATGCATGGGGTCATTGGCTTTTGATGAGATGAACGGCTTTGGCGGCGTGCCGGTGCGCGACGCCTATGCCCGCATCAAATCGTGGCTTGATGACGCACCCGCCGATCTACTGCAAACCCGCCGCGCCCAGGCCGAACTGTTCTTCCGGCGGATCGGGATCACCTTTGCGGTCTACGGCGATGTCGGCGGCGGTGAGCGGTTGATCCCGTTCGACATCATCCCCCGGGTGATTTCGCGCCAAGAATGGACCGGCCTTGAACGCGGACTGGTTCAGCGGGTCGAAGCGCTCAACGCGTTTCTGCGCGATATCTACGGCAAGCGGGAGATCATCCGGGCGGGCGTCATTCCAGAGGAACTGGTGCTGCGCAATCCCGGCTTCTGCCTTGCAATGATCGATCGACCGCCACCCCACGGTGTCTATACCCATATTGCGGGCATCGACATTGTCCGAACCGGGCCGGATGAATTTTTTGTGCTGGAGGACAATGCCCGCACCCCCTCCGGGGTCTCCTATATGCTGGAAAACCGGGAGGTGATGCTGCGGCTGTTGCCCGAACTCGCCGGTCGCCACCGGGTTGCCCCGGTCGACGATTATCCCGAGGCGCTGCTGTCCAGCCTGCGTTCCGTCGCGCCGCCCAACTGCAAGGGGGACCCGACCGTTGTTGTGCTGACCCCGGGTTTCCACAATTCCGCCTATTACGAACATAGCTTTCTCGCCGACAAACTGGGGGTGGAACTGGTCGAAGGCTCCGATCTGTTCGTCCGCGATGATATTCTGTTCATGCGCACGACGGAGGGGCCGAAGCGGGTCGATATCGTCTACCGGCGTGTCGATGATGACTTCCTCGACCCGTTGATGTTCCGCCCCGATTCCATCCTTGGCGTGCCCGGCATGTTCAGCGCTTTTTCGTGCGGCAACCTGACCATCGCCAATGCGCCGGGGACCGGGGTTGCCGATGACAAGGCCATCTACAGCTATATGCCGGAGATCGTCCGCTTCTATTCCGGACAGGACGCCCTTTTGCAGAATGTGCCGACCTGGCGCTGCCGCGAGCCGGAGGCGCTGGCGCATGTGCTTGCCAATCTCTCCGACCTCGTCGTGAAGGAGGTTGATGGCTCGGGCGGCTACGGCATGCTGGTCGGACCCCATGCGACCAAGGCCCAGATTGCGACCTTTGCTGCCAAGCTGAAGGCCGACCCGGCCAAGTTCATCGCGCAGCCAACGCTGGCGCTCTCGACCTGTCCGACACTCGTCGACGAAGGTGTGGCACCGCGCCATGTCGACCTGCGGCCGTTCGTGCTGACCGGGGCCAAGGGCGTGAAGATCGTCCCCGGCGGCCTGACCCGCGTTGCCCTGCAGCCGGGGTCATTGGTCGTCAATTCAAGCCAGGGCGGCGGCACCAAGGACACCTGGGTGCTCGATGATTAGGGGGGGGCGCTAGATGTTGTCCCGCGCAGCCGGGAATCTCTATTGGACCGGTCGCTATGTCGAGCGAGCCGACTTCCTGTCGCGGCTGATCGATGCGACGCTGCGACTGGCGGCACTGCCATCCTCCTACGGCGGCGACGTGTCGGCCTGGGGCGGAGCGCTGGCGGCGGCAAGTGCGAAGTCGGCCTATGAGGCGGCCTATCCCGATTTGACCGAGGCGGCAGCGTTGCAGTTCCTGTCGCTCGATCCGGCCAATCCGTCGTCGATGCGGTCCTGTCTTGAAATGGCGCGGAACAACGCGCGCGCCGTCCGCACGTCGCTGACGGTCGAGGCCTGGGAGGCGATCAACGCCGCCTGGCTCGATGTGCAGCGTTTTGGTGTCAGTCTCGACTCGCGCCCGACACTGACCCGGCTGTTGGAGGCGGTGAAGGCCGCAGCCCTCGCCTTCGACGGCGCGGCCCACCGGACCATGTTGCGCGGCGACGCCTATTGGTT
>CALRKY020000014.1:0-81757 GCA_943368345.1 Synechococcus sp. UW140
CCGCTGTCGTCCCACCCTGCGCCAAGACGATCTCGGCTTCACGCAGCTTGCCGATAATCTCTTCCGGCTTGTGCCTCTTGCCCATTCCCAAACTCCTTCATGATCCAAAATAACAGAGATTTTGGACCACTCTGAAGGGGGCAGATCACCTACGTTAAGGCAGAGATTTTGCCCGCTAAGATGTCGGTTGCAGAGGCAGCGCGACGAATGAGTATCGCCCGCCAAACCCTCCACACTTTCTTGTCCGGCAAAGCGAAACTCTCGGTCGAGATGGCGACGAATTTGGAGCAATGTTTTGGTGCATCTTCCGCCAAACTCCTCGCTTTACAGGCGAAAATCGACGGCTCGGAAGAGGTCGTCCGTCAGATACTCAAGAACTCGGCCGGATATCTCACCATAGGTACCGCAGAAGTTGAAACTTGGTGCTTGGCAAAGCGCATTTCATCTCGGGCGGCTTTGCCGCTTCTCATACGAAGGCTTGCGTTTGCCACCACGTCGGATCTGACACAGCTCGATTTTCATGGTGAGGAAGAAGCGGAACGACACGGCTGGGACGGCACTACTGTTACTTCAACAGGCTCTGAAAAGGTACCGGCTGGCAAGACGTGCTGGGAACTTAGCAATTCAGCAAATCTTCCCGGAAAGCCGAATGCAGATATTCGTGCCCGCGAAACGTCGTTGAGCCCGCGGCAGCTGAAGGAAACTACATTCATCTACGTCACCTCGCGCTCTTGGGATGGAAAGAAAGCGTGGGAGGAAACGCACCGTGCCTCGGGGAAATGGCGAGATGTGCGCGCATATGACGCCGACGATCTTGCGCAATGGCTCGAGTTATCCGTGGCGACACAGATTTGGTTTGCTGAACAAATCGGTCGATCGACCGACGGGGTGAGATCGCTTGACCGTTGTTGGGTAGAGTGGGCGAGCGCAACAAAGCCTGAACTGTCTCCCCGGCTCTTCGAAGGTTCGACTAAGGCGAACGCGTCAACCATGGATAACTGGCTATCGGACGCAGGCGGGAGACCGCTGGTCCTCACAGCTGACTCAATATCCGAAGGATTGGCGTGGTTGGCATGTGCCCTAAGCGGGCATGTGAGGGAAAGCGCTGTAGTGGTTTCGACACCTGATGCGCTTCGCCGAACGGCAGCTGCGACAGCAGGTAGCGTGATCGCAATCGACAGCGAAGAAGTTGAGAGGGGTGCAGGCCCATATCTGAGTTCGCACCACATCGTTGCGGTTCGCACCAAAAAAAGCATTGAGAAGAATGCGGACATTGAACTGAGCCAAGCTGACTATGAGTCTTTTAGGTTGGCGCTCGAGGATATGGGATATGCGCATGAAGAGGCTTCGGCACTGAGCGCACAGACTGCCCAATCCCCAACGATCCTACGACGTCACCTTTCTACTCTACCCGCCTTGAAGAACCCCGAATGGTCGAAGGAAGGGAACGCCCTTACTCGGAAACTCATCCCTGTCTTACTTGCGGGAGCATGGAATAAATCGAATGAATGGGATCGGGCAATTGTATCCGGCTTAGCCCACGGCAATTCCTATGAGCAGGTTGAGCGGGACATACTCGACCTTCTGGCTTTACCTGACGCGCCTGTGTGGGCGATAGGAAATTACAGGGGAGTTGTATGCCGAAGAGATGCCCTGTTTGCGGTGCATTCTAGCCTCCTAGATACCGACATTGAGGCTTTTCTAAAGGAAGCCGAGTTCATTCTTTCGGAGGATGATCCGGCCCTTGATCTCGAACCCGAGAACCGATGGTCAGCCGGCATTTACGGCAAAAGGCGCGAGATTTCGAGTTCGCTTCGGCAAGCGATTGGCGATATGCTTGTTCTACTTGCGGTATATGGCGACGAGCTAGTCAAGGGGAGACTGGACAAGATTTCTCCCCGAATTGATCGGCTTGTCGAGCAGTTGCTCTTAGGAAAGCCATACCGAAATCTGGTTGCGCTATCCTCCGATTTGCAATCCTTAGCTGAGGCATCGCCAAGTAGTTTCCTAGCCGCTATCGAAGCCGATCTCGACAAGCCTGATTCTCAGACGCTGTTGATGCTTCGCCCGGCATCCCCGGGTGGCTTTGACAGTCCCGACCGAACCGGCCTGCTCTGGGCGCTGGAAATTTTGGCTTGGGATCAAGCGCATTATTTGCGGGTCGTGCGCATCCTGACGGCACTGAGCGAGGTGCTGATCAACGATAACTACATGAACAGGCCCGAAAACTCCTTGGAGTCTCTTGTGAGTTGCTGGCATCCGGAAACGTGCGTCGACATTGACGGACGCATCGCCGCTTTGAAGGTAATCGTCGCCAAAAGCCCCGAGGTTGGCTGGCGGATCTGTCGCGCTCAGGTTGCTCAGCATCATCGCATGGCGACGCCAAATGTGCGACCTACCTATCGACCGATCATGCGGTCCGGGGCGCGTCGCATGACTAACGTCGAAATGTATCAGATGTGCGATGCTGCTCTCGATCTCATGCTGTCGTGGACTGCTCCGGATACGAAAAAACTGAGCGAGTTGTTGAAGCTGGCCGATCAGCTTAGCGACAGCGACTGCCTTCGGTTAACCGAAAAGGCGGAAGAGTGGCTCGCGGCAGGTCCCGACGACGGTGCCAAAGCGGAGCTTACCGAGGCTCTTCGTCTGCTGGGGTACTCTGCCGATAAGAAGTCGCGCAAAAAAGCAACACAGATCTCGACATATTTCTCCAATCTCGTCAATCGGCTGCTACCTGAAAGCGCTGTGCAGCGGCATCGTTGGCTATTCGCCGAAAGCTGGATTCACGAGTCGCGCGCCGAGCTCGAAGACAACAAGTTTGACTACGATGCGCGAGAAAAGCGCATCGCCAGTATGCGCGATGCCGCAATGGCCGAGGTTTTTTCTGCTCACGGCATGGCAGGAGTTGTGGAGCTTTTGGGCGAAGGCAACGCGAGCTACGCAGTAGGCTGGCATTTGTCCAAGGCGGTCTCACCCACACAGACAATCGACTTGGTTCGTCATTTGATCACGAACGGCGACGCGGACATGCGCGCCAAGCGCATGGTGTGCGCGACCGGCCTATTGAATAGGGACGGCGAAGCTGAGGCGCTAAAATATGCCTCTCAAGTCTTGGCTACTCAGGATGGCGCATCGGCCATCAGCGATGACGCGGTGCTCCGTCTTTTTCAGATTTGCCCCACTAATGATGCGACTTGGCGAATGATGGAAGCGCAGAGGCCCGATCTTGTTGGGCGATATTGGCGGGAATTGGTGCCACACGCTTGGCGTCTTGAAGCCCACGAGATACAAGAGATGGTAGATAATCTGCTGCAAGCAAATCGGCCTCGAGCAGCCCTCTGCAGTATCCGCTTTGACTTTGAGAAGTTGGGCGGTGCAACCTTGGCGAAATTAATGAAGGCTCTTATTGCTGGTGGCGATGAGGAAGAGGGCACTTACCTGCTCGATGCCTATCGGATTTCTGATGCGATGAAGCATTTAAATGGATCCCGTGAACTCTCAACAGACGAAATGGCATCGCTAGAGGTCGCGTTTGTTGATGCTCTGACGCACAACGAGTATGGGATTCCTAATCTGGAACGGCAGATTGCGGGAGAGCCTGCAGCGTTCATTCAGCTTGTCGCGTTGATGTACAAGCGAAGGGACGATGGGGTTGATCCGGAGCAGCTTCGCATCCCCGACACTGCCAACAAAGAAGCGGTTCTCCATAACGTATATCGCGTTCTAGACCATATCCGGAGAACGCCTGGATCTAATGATGCGGGTGAAATCGACGTGGCGGCTTTGGTTCATTGGATCAAGGAGACTAGAAAACAACTGGCTGACCTTTCTCGTGGTGATGTTGGGGATCAATGCATCGGTCAGCTTTTGGGCAAGTGCCAGCTCGGTAAGGACGGCATTTGGCCCCATGAAGCAGTTCGCATTGCATTGGAAACCGTAGGAACAGAGGAAATTTCCCGCGGTATGGAGATAGCCGTCTATAACTCTCGTGGAGTCGTGATGCGCGCTCACGGGGGCGACCAAGAGCGCGAACTGGAACGGAAATATCGTACTTGGGCTAACTCTCTCGCTCCAAGGTATCCATTCACGGCGCGAATGTTAAATAACATCGCAGACGGATATCGGCGCGACGCCGAGCGGCACGACACAGACGACAGCGTCCGCAAAAGGCTGGGGCGGGCCTAACACGCCCCATTCGTTTTCGACCTCTGGAAGCCCAATCAACGGATCGATGCACCATCGCCACCGCTAAAAAAGAACAAACATCGAACATACCCGTGTCCTACACCCCACAAAATCCGTAGAAACTGGCCGGTTTCCGAATCGCTCTTCCGGAGAGCCACGACCATGCGCAACCGAACCCCAATCAACCGCGAGGATCGTCCCGCGCTGCCTGACTTCACCCCCGTCCCACGCCAGTTTCCACCCAGCGCCGATAGCGACGGAAAACGCTGTTTCACTTGCCCCCGGCCTTCGCCGGGCCAGGCCAAGTTCGTCCGGAAGCAGACGCCACTGCGCCCCTGACCGCGCTCCGGCGGCAACAATGGCCGATCAGCGCCCACGAGTCATCGCTGACCCCGATCCGCGCGCCCAATGCCGCCTCCAAAAACAGGCTTGAATCAATGACCGAGTCTCAGGTCAAGCTTTGTCCACGTGGCCGAAGACCGGCCGCGTCACCGCTTGGCGCAGCAGGCTTGGTTCGCTAACGCTTTGGATATGACCCAAGCCGCCGGACCCCTTGCCGACCTGTTGATCGTCGATCTGTCACGCGTGCTCGCGGGGCCCTATGCGACCATGGTGCTGTCCGACCTTGGGGCGCGGGTGATCAAGGTGGAACAGCCGGGGGTGGGGGATGACAGCCGCCATATCGGGCCGTTTTCGCCGACCGGGCAATCGGCCTATTTCAGCTCGATCAATCGCGGCAAACAGTCAATTGCGCTGGACCTGAAGGCAGAGACAGACCGAGCGACGTTCGAGGCGCTGCTGGCCCGGGCCGATGTGGTGGTGGAAAATTACCGGCCCGGCGTGATGGCCAAGCTCGGTTATGGCTGGGAGGCGCTGCAGGACCGGTTTCCGCGCCTGATCTATGCGGCGGCTTCCGGCTTTGGTCATACCGGGCCGGACAGCAGCAAGGCAGCCTATGACATGGTGGTGCAGGCGATGGGCGGGATCATGTCGATCACCGGCTGGCCGGGCGGGCCGCCAACCCGGGTCGGAACCTCGGTCGGGGACATCACGGCGGGGTTGTTCACGGTGATCGGCATCTTGTCCGCCGTGCATCACCGCGAAAAAACCGGGGCGGGTCAGTTCGTCGATGTCGCGATGCTCGATAGCCAGATTGCCATATTGGAAAATGCCATCGCCCGCTTTGCAGTGACTGGGGTGTCGCCGGGACCGCTCGGGGCGCGCCACCCGTCGATCACGCCCTTTGCGGCCTATGCCTGCGCCGATGGCTTCGTGGTGATCGCCGCCGGAAATGACGTGCTGTGGGGCAAGCTGAGCGCGGCGCTTGGATTGCGTGATGACCCGCGTTTCCTCACCAACGCATTGCGCACCGAACATGTTGATGCTGTTGCCACCGCGATTGAGGCAGCGCTGGCGCGGCTGACCACGGTCGAGGCGCTTGCCCTGTGCGATGCCGCCGGTATCCCGTCCGGACCGCTGCACAACACCGAACAAGCGTTGAATCACCGGCAGGTGCGCGCCCGCAACATGGTGATCGACACCGCCTTTCCGGACGGTGCGCCGCTGATCGCTGCTGGTAACCCGGTCAAATTGTCGGCCCATCCCGACCCCGCAACCCGCGTCAAGGCACCGCTGCTGGATGAACATCGGGACGCCATTCTCAAGGAGCTTGGCCTGCCATGATCGACCTTGCACTGATCCCATTCGCCGAACGTCTGGCCGACGCGGCAGGGGCCGCGATCCGCCCGTATTTCCGCGCGCCGTTCGCAGTGGAAACCAAGGCCGACCTGTCCCCCGTTACCGCCGCCGACCGCGCCTCCGAAACCGCGATCCGGCAGTTGATCGAAGCGCATTACCCGGATCACGGCATTATCGGGGAGGAATTTGGCTCAGTGCGTGAGGAGGCCCGCTACGTCTGGGTATTGGACCCCATCGACGGCACCCGCGCCTTCATCGCTGGACGGCCCTTGTTCGGCACCCTGATCGCGTTGCTCGACACCGGCGTCCCGGTGCTCGGCATCATCGACCAGCCGATTGCCGGGGATCGATGGGTGGGCGCGACCGGACGCCAGACCCTGTTCAACGGCAGCGCTGCCTCAACCCGCCAATGCCCGGCGCTAGCCAGTGCCTATGTCGGCACAACCTCTCCCCAGGCGTTTGAACCGGCTGACTTCGAGCGCTTTGAGCAATTGCGGACCGGTGCCCGCGAAGTCCTCTACGGCGGCGATTGCCACAATTACGGCCTGCTCGCCTCCGGCTGGCTGGATCTGGTGGTGGAATCCGGGCTGAAGCTCCACGATTTCGCCGCGCTGGTCCCGGTTGTCGAGGGCGCGGGGGGTGTCATGCGCGATTGGTCCGGGCAGCCGCTGCATAGTGGCAGCGATGGCCGGGTGATCGCCGCCGGTGACGCTGGTCTGCTGTCCGGGGTGGTTGCCGTCCTGTGAGCCTAGGGTCAGCGGAACCAGCAAAGCTGTTCCGATGTCGCGAGCATTGTCCCGGCCCGGCTCCACATGGTTTTGCGGGATCCGACGGTGGATTGCTCGATCCGGGTGGCAATCATCTCCGACAGGATGAAATCATCGCCGCAGGCCGCAAGTTCAGCCGCGCTGGCCAGGAAATTGACCGATAGAGTCAGGGTGGCGGATGGGCGCGGGCCGGGGCTGATCAAGAAGGCGCGCGGGGCCCCAAGGTCCGACAACAGTGCCAGTGTCAGGACATCAATAGGCCGCCCGGACGTTTCCTTCTCCCAACCAAGCGTGCGGGTATGATCCTTGTTGAACGGCAGTCCTGCCACCCCGGGCCGGTGTTCCAGCGGCGGGTTGCCGGGAAATGGCGGACGAAAGCCTGTCAATGTTTCAGGCAAAGCAATGTCTGGCATCACGCCTTCGGTGAACCGGTCACTGTCGCGTCGGTTGGCAAGTATGACGGTTGCGGTGGCCAGCACGGCGTCGCTGCCCTCAAGCATCAGATCGCAACGCCAATGCGCCAGAGACCGTCCGGCCCCAATGCAGCCGGTGCGCAAGGTCAGACTGCTCCCCGGTGGCACTGCTGATACGAAATTGACCGTCATCGCTATGACGGATCCAATCGCTTCTGGGTCGCCCATCACCGCCTTCAGCAACAAAGCCACGGTCCATCCGCCGAACATGCCGTTGTTTGCGACAAACATTGGCTGTGCCTGTCCGCGCCATAGGCCGGGGCCGACAACATCAAGCGCCAGCGAGTCATCGAATTGCGTCATGTTCCTCCAAGGGTCCGTCGTCGCGCCCTCAATGCACAGCTACCATAGTCGGAGCAACCGGCCGAAAGACCACCGTGAGCCATCACTGTTTAGTGTCTCAGTTTGAAGTCTGACCGGCTGAATCCGCAAAAGCTTGCCCACGACAGGCATGGGCTCCCCGGCAGCCGATGGACCGCCGTCAATTCGCTATGGCTGCTTTCGGTCCAGCTTCAGCCAACCTCCGATGGCCGGAATTGGGTGGGCTGCTGCCCGGCAGCTTTTGGACATGGGGTGCGGAAACCGGTCATCCGCGCTTTGCGTTAAGCTCGGCCGGAACCGGACGGGCGGGTCGCGCGGCCAGAGGGCGGGCGTGGGGAGAGCGGTATATCGCCGCCGGTGAACTAGCACAGGACGTCATAGGGTTAATCAGGCGGGACACCGAATGGTCTTCGATCAGCGCGAACCATGGTTCCGGAGGCTGCGGCCTTTGGCAATTGGCTCCTCCACGACGCCCGGTTGGCACCGTCGCCTCCTCGTTTTCGGGAAGGATTTGGTGACAATTTGTCAGCCTTCTCTATTTGTCTGTTGTTCACGTCTGTTGTCTGGTCGCAGCAGCGCGGCTTCGCTACCATTTGTGGCCAGACGGGACCCTGAAACCGGGCGGTGCGATCTATGAAGCGACTCCTTCTTCCTCTTCTCCTGCTACTGGCAGCGCCGCTTGCCGCGAAGACGCCTGCCGAAGCCATCGATGTGCAGGCGATCAAGGATCATGGCACGCTGTGGAGTCGGCTTTATGAGCAGGGCGGTGTCGAGGAGATGCGGCCGCTGTACGAGCCGGATGCCTGGTTGATGACCGAGGGGCAGCCCGCGCACAAAGGCGTCGATGCCATTCTTGCCTTTCTGACGCGCAACAAGGAGTCGGGTGCCAAGACCAGTTTCGCCGTCGACCCCGAGCAGATCGTCATCGATGGCAACCGGGCATTCCTGATCTCCAAATATTGGATGACGATCACGCCACCGGGCAAAGCAGCCATCGAGGCGGCGGGCCGCTCGATGCTGGTGTTCAAGCGACACGGGCGTGGCTGGCGGATCTGGCGCGACATGGACAATATGGCGCCGGACGTGCGGACGGAGGACCGACCGAAGTTGTAGGGTGATTGGAAGAGGGATCGCCGACAATGGGCGTTGGTATGATGCCTATTGGGTGGACTGCCGACTTGCTGCTTTCGGAAAGGGAAGTAGGTTAGTCGCTCGTCGCGCGCCAACGAAGCGCGCTGTCCATGCCGAAAGCGATGAGCGCGATAGGAAGAGGCGAAACCAACATCATCAACGCATCGGGCATGCCGAACCCCGAGCCATCTGGCGCACGTTGATATTCAATCCCCTTCGCTAACCACCATCCGTGAACCAACGCGGTCAGTGCAAACGCGGTCACCCACGAAGCAGGGCGAGAAGACGCCCGAAAAGCCAGAACTAAGAATTGGATGACCACCAGCACAGCGTTCATTTCGATCGACTCCACCTCATCGCTTACATCTAGAGCGTCTTTCGACCAATCCGGGTCACCGTGACGGAGCCAAATTCGGTTCAGTGCAAGGCGTGAGGCGGGAGCGATGCATTGGCATCGTGACCAACGCGCAACGCCGCAATGGGCCGGATTTGGCCCGCCGCACTTGCGGTTGCGTCAGAAGGCCCGCTGGACAGCGTTGCGTCGTTTGCAGGGGACCAGCCCCTGCCGCGCGCCGCGCCTTGCCAGCAGACCTCCTGACGCAATCACGGTGATCCGGATTGGTCGAAAGACGCTCTAGCGATCGGCTCATCGCGAGCGCGAAGATCGGTCACTCTCCGATGGAGACAAGAAGCCGGACCGCCAGCGCGAGGGGTATTCCAATGGGTCGATTGATCACGCGCGTCATCCAACCTAGATTGCATCCATGCGAACGTCCGCAATCGGCGAGCCGCGCCGCGGCTTCGGGAGGGCAACGATAACCTCTAAAGTAATTGCGGCGTTTTTTCTCCACGCCAATAAGTGTCTGACCGACACATGGATATGAAACTACCTGCTACGCTTTAAACAGTTAAGAAGTTTATGACAACAATGGGACATCTCTATCACCAAGCAAAGGATTGACTCCTATTTCAACCCAACCAGAGCCGCACAAGAGGAGGCAATCATGACTTTATTTCGTTTGTTTCTCGTAACCTGCTTTGTCGCCATCACAGGTTACACGATGGTGACAATCTCCAATCACGGGCTAGATATTTTTCCCATCTTTTTTGGCGACATGGCCAAAATGACGTGGCCGGGGCAGTTCAACCTCGACTTCTTCTGCTTCCTGTTGCTCTCGGGCTTTTGGACGGCGTGGCGCAACCATTTCACCGTCGGTGGAATCGCGCTCGGTGTGGCGATGACGCTGCTCGGCTTCCCGCTGCTGTCGGCTTATCTGCTGATTACTAGCTACAAGACAAATGGCGACATCAAGGCGATGATGCTGGGGGAGGCGCGGGCAAAGGGCTGACCACCGACCGAAATGGAGTCGCTTGCTGCCTGACCGCAATGCACCCCAAAAGTGGCCGGACTGTTTTGCGGAGGTTGGCTGGCTCAGTCTGCGACTGAAGAGCTGGGGCTGGGTGGAAAGCTGACGGTCCGCATCAGCGTTTTGGCGGACGCGGAAACAGCACCGGCGTATTCTTCCGATAGACTTGATAGGCGGGGTCATCGCCCCAGCGCTCTTTCGCAATGCCATCGAGCAGATTGACGCCGCTCACACGGGTCAGCAGCAGGTAGACGAATATCGGCGATATGACCGCCAACCATGACCACCCCAAGAGTAGCGGGACCGCCATCACCAGAATGCCGAACCACAGCGTAAACTCGCCAAAATAGTTCGGGTGTTGCGACCATGCCCAAAGCCCGGTGTCCATGAATTTGCCCTTGTTCGCAGGGTCATTCTTGAACTGCCGCTTCTGGTTGTCTGCAACCACTTCGAAAGCAAAGCCGATCACCCAGATTCCAGCGCCTGCCCAGAAGAAGACATCCAAAGGCGCGGTCTTCTGCGACGTGATAATCACCAGCGCTGCCGACGCTGTGAAGATCACCCATACGGCTTGCAGCGTCCAGGCGACAAGAAACCGTGGCGGATTGACCTTGATCTTCTCAAATCGCGGATCTGCACCGCCGGACGCGTGTATGCGGCTGAAAAGGAAACTCCCGAGCCGGATCGTCCATATGCCGACCATGGCTGCGACAACCATCGCTCTTGTATCGAGCGGCCAGGCATTGGACGCGGCGACACCGATCACGGACAGATATGTCAACGCGCCGACGGTGTCGTAATAGGTGTCTTTTTGCGCCAAGGCAGACGGCATGAAAGCCAACCAATTCACTGCGAAAGCGACCAAGGCGCACACGAAAACGGTCGAATATGCGCCCATAGTGATGCTGTTCACCCCAGCAAGGTAGGCAAAGCCAAGTCCGAGGACGGTCACGAGTACGACAATCAGCAGGCTTGTTCCTGCCCCCTTGAAGGACCGATTTGGCTCCGATGACATTGCTTGCTCCCCCCGCTGGTGTTTGGCTGTCTAACGAGCAGTTGCGCGAATTGATCCGAATTGGGCCGTCCGCTTCTGACTACCGGTCCGCGAGCCTGTTCGAGCCGCTTATGGGTGGTTAGCGGACATTCCAGAAATGGATGCTTGCGTGAATTTGGTAGGCGTCTATTCGTACCTCTTTGAGACGCTGAGAGTCGTCGAAAAACAGCTTGAACCAGCCTTCACCGAGCCTAGCACTACAAGTGATCCCATCTGCAGCCGGGCGGTCATCGCAATCCACTTCGGCTTCAGGCAGGAAGCGCTTAACGCGCTTGACAACCTCATCCAACCTGCGAGCCGTGCCAATACCAAGCGCGACGATGGGTCGGGCACCGACACGGCCGATTTGAAGCGACTTCACCACCAATTCACCTTCGGCGAAATAGTGCTCCACATCACTGGCGTCGATGTAAGTGCACTCACCTTTCCATCGACACATCCGCCGTCCTCTACCAGGGTAAGCGCTTTTGGGGGCTCTCTGGTGCCGAATGGAATGCTTGAGAAGCTCTGCTCCGCAGCTCGGAGCTGTTCGTCCCCTGATCGGCGATGCTCAGCGACCGTAGGTCCCGACGCAGAGCAACCGCCGATAGCGAGAGCTGTCAAAAACGCAAAGGCGCACGTTATTTTCATTCGCGCCGAAGCTAAGCAGAAAGACTGATGTCCGCAATGAGGTCGCTAGCTGCGTGACGGCTTTTTCTTCGAATCAACCCGGAAGCTTGAGGTGGTCCCGCCTGTTTGGACAGTTTGGCGGCGAAGTTAAGCTAATCCCTGGTTTCGATTATGCCGCCAGTTGGAGTGTTTCCGCTGGCGGGGCTAGCCCCGCCAGCGGAAGGATTTCGTTTACCCCATAAGCCTCATTCGGGGTCTGGCCTGCAAGCCCCGAGTGCGGCCGATCAGCGTTGTAATAGCCGATCCAGCGGGTAAGGCCGACCCGCAGATCCGAGCCAGTTTCGAACGCGTGCAGATAGACGCATTCGTATTTGAGGGAGCGCCACAGGCGTTCGATGAACACATTGTCCATCCAGCGGCCGCGACCATCCATGCTGATCCGGATTTCGGCGTCCTTCAGCACGGCGGTGAAGGCAAAGCTGGTGAACTGGCTGCCCTGATCGGTGTTAAAGATGTCGGGGGTGCCAAAGCGCGCCAGCGCTTCCTCCAAGGCCATCACGCAGAACCCGACGTCCATCGTGTTCGACAGCCGCCACGCCAGTACTTTGCGCGTTGCCCAGTCCATGATGGCGACCAGATACAGGAAGCCGCGTCGCATCGGGATGTAGGTGATATCCGCGCACCAGACCTGGTTCGGCCGCTCGATAGCCATGTATCTGAGCAGATACGGGTAAATCCGGTGCTGCGGGTGCGGATCGCTCGTCCTTGGCCGCTGGTAGATCGGCGATAGGCCCATCTTCGTCATCAAACGCCGTACCCTTCGGCGACCGATGATGACGCCCTGGCGCCGCAGATGGCGGACCATCTGGCGGCTGCCATACCAGGGCATGTCGAGGAACGCTGCATCGATCACCCGCATCAGCGCCAACGTCTCGTCGGACTCGGGCTGCGGCGCATAGTAAAACGACGACCGGCTGATCGACAGCAGACGGCATTGCGCCGAGACTGACAGATCAGCGTGCATCACTTCCACCATCCCGCGCCTTCGATCCACGCTCATCGACCGAAGGTTTTGGCTAAAAAATCCCGTTCCACGACCAACTGCCCGATCTTGGAATGCAGCTTGTCGATCTCCGCCTCGCCGCTCGCCCGCGCCACCTCCGAGGCGCCAGCAAAGGTCGAAGCCATCCCGTCGATCGCCTGCCGCTTCCATGCCGCGATCATCGTGTGGTGAATACCGTGCTTGCTACCCAGCTCGGCCAGCGTCAGGTCCCCGCGGATCGCCTCCAGCGCAACCTTGGCCTTGAACTCAGCCGAATACCGCTTCCTTGTCGTCTTCATTCCCGTCCGTCCTTCACGTCGGGAGTAGCTTAGCATCCTGTCCAGTTTTCCGGGACCGCTTCAGCTGACGGTCAGCACTCGGTCAGAAAGCGGATGCAGCAAATTCGAACGGAGACACGACCCATCACTGCCGCCCGTTGCCATTCCTGCTTCCCCCCGCTATAGGGCCGTCCCTTCGAGAGTCGCCCGGCTGAAGGGCTGCCGTGGCGACTCACAATCGAACCCCTGGATAGGAGTCGAAAATGCCCAAACTGAAGACCAAGAGCGGCGTCAAAAAACGCTTCAAGCTCACGGCGTCCGGTAAGCTGAAACATGGTGTCGCCGGAAAGCGCCACCGCCTGATCAGCCACAACGCCAAGTACATCCGCCAGAACCGCGGCACCGAAGTGCTCGCAGCCGCCGACACCCAGCGCGTCAAGCTCTGGGCGCCGTATGGTCTCGGTTAAGGAGGGATAGCAAATGGCACGCGTTAAACGGGGCGTCACGGCGCACGCCCGCCACAAAAAGGTTCTGGACGCTGCGAAGGGCTATTATGGCCGTCGCAAGTCAACGATCCGCATCGCCATGCAGGCGGTGGAAAAAGCCGGTCAATATGCCTACCGCGACCGCAAGGTAAACAAGCGCAACTTCCGCGCCTTGTGGATCCAGCGCATCAACGCTGCGGTGCGCGAGCAGGGCATGACCTACGGTGTGTTCATGCATGGCTGCAAGCTGGCCGGCATCGAACTGGACCGCAAGGTCATGGCCGATTTGGCTATGAATGAGCCGGAGTCGTTCATGATGGTCTTTACGCAGGCGCAGACCGCGCTCGCCAAGGCCGCCTGACACTCAGGCGAAACGGGTAAAGGGGCGCGGGCTGCTGAACGGCGGCCCGCGCCCTTGTCGTTTGTGCAGTTCGATTCTCTCGGCGTCATCCTGACGAACGTCAGGATGACGCCGAGAGTAGCGGCCACCGGCTAAAGATCCTGACGTTCGTCAGGATGACGGACGTTGGGAACAGAGATGAGCGATGTCGAATCACTGCGTACCGAATTGCTCGGTGCGGTCGCGTCCGCCGCGGACCTCGACGCCATCGAGGCGGTGCGGGTCCGTGCACTTGGCAAGACCGGGGCGGTCACCGCGCTGCTGAAAACGCTCGGGACGTTGTCGGCGGAGGATCGTGCCGTTGCGGGGCCTGCCTTCAACGGGCTGCGGGAGGCGGTGTCGGCGGCGATTGCCGCAAAGAAGTCCAACCTGGAATCCGCCGCCCTTGATGCCCGTCTGGCGACCGAGCGGCTGGACATGACGCTGCCGGTTGGCACAGGCCAGCAAGGGTCTGTGCACCCGATTTCGCAGGTGATGGACGAACTGGCCGAAATCTTTGCCGATCTGGGCTTTGCCGTCGCCACCGGCCCGGAGATTGAGGACGACTGGCACAATTTCTCGGCGCTCAACATTCCCGAGAGCCACCCGGCCCGGGCGATGCACGACACCTTTTATTTTCCCGACCAGATGTCGGTTGGCGGCAAGCGGATGCTGCTGCGCACCCATACCTCCCCGGTGCAGGTGCGGACGATGACGACGCAACAACCACCGATCCGGATCATCGCGCCGGGGCGGGTTTATCGGTCGGACTCCGATGCCACCCACACGCCGATGTTCCACCAGATCGAGGGACTGGTGATCGACAAGGGCATCCACATGGGCCACCTGAAATGGACGCTGGAAACCTTCCTCAAGGCGTTTTTCGAGCGTGACGACATCGTCCTGCGCCTGCGCCCCAGCTATTTCCCGTTCACCGAACCGTCGGCGGAAGTCGATGTCGGCTTTACCTGGGAGAATGGCCGCCGGGTGCTCGGCGGGTCCGAAGGCTGGATGGAATTGCTCGGCAGCGGCATGGTGCATCCGCGCGTGCTGACCGCCTGCGGGATCGACCCGGAGGTCTACTCAGGTTTCGCCTTCGGGGTTGGCGTCGACCGGCTGGCGATGCTCAAATATGGCATGGATGACCTGCGCGCCTTCTTTGACGGCGATCTGCGCTGGCTGAAACATTATGGCTTCCGCGCCCTCGACGTGCCGACGCTCAGCGGGGGAGTCGGCGCATGAAGTTCACCCTCAACTGGCTGAAGGAACATCTGGCAACCGACGCGTCGCTGGAGGACATCCTGCTGACGCTGACCCGGATCGGGCATGAAGTCGAAGGCGTCGAAAATCCGGCGGCAAAGCTTGCACCGTTCATCATTGCGCGGGTGCTGACTGCCGCCCCGCATCCGCAGGCTGACAAGCTGCAGGTGCTGACGGTCGATGCCGGGGACGGCGTTGCGCAGCAGGTGGTATGCGGTGCCCCCAATGCCCGCGCCGGTCTGGTCGGCGTGTTCGGCGCACCGGGGGCCTATGTACCGGGCAGCGACCTGACGCTAAAGGTCGCCGCGATCCGGGGCGTCGAATCGCGCGGCATGATGTGTTCGGAGCGCGAGCTGGAGCTGTCGGACGAGCACAACGGCATCATCGACTTGCCCGCCGACGCGCCGGTCGGCACGGCCTATGCAAGCTATGCCGGGCTGGATGATCCGGTCATCGACGTGGCGATCACCCCGAACCGTCAGGATTGCATGGGTGTGCGCGGCATAGCCCGCGACCTCGCCGCCGCCGGGCTAGGGCAACTGAAGCCACTTGCCGAGGCGTATCGCGTGGCATCGTTTGATGTGCCGCGCAGCGGGCCGGGACCGGATGTGCGCACCAATGATGTGACCGGATGCCCGGCGTTCTATGCCTGCGCGGTCGCAGGGGTCAGCAACGGCGCTTCGCCTGCCTGGCTCCAGCAGAAACTGCGGGCCATCGGCCAGAAGCCGATTTCGGCGCTGGTCGATATCACCAACTTCATCATGTTCGATCTTGGCCGCCCGTTGCACGTCTATGACCAGGCAAAGCTGAGCGGCCCGCTGGTCGCCCGCAAGGCCCGCGGCGGCGAGCAGGTGCAGGCCCTCAACGGCAAGACCTATACGCTCAGCCAGACGATGACCGTGATCGCTGACGACCGTGGCGTCCACGACATCGGCGGCATCATGGGCGGCATGCATTCCGGCTGTTCGGAGACAACGACCGACGTGCTGATCGAATGCGCGTTTTTCGACCCCGAAGGCATCGCGCGTACTGGCCAGGCCCTGACGCTGACCAGCGACGCGCGGACCCGGTTTGAGCGCGGCGTTGATCCCGCGTTTCTGGACGACGGCCTCGCTGTTGCGACGCATCTCGTCCTGGAACTGTGCGGCGGTTCCGCCAGCGGGCTGACCCGCGCGGGCCAGCCACCGCTCGATATAAAGACCATTGCCTACCGCCCGGAGCAGGTGCGCGGGCTGGCAGGTGTCGAGATCACACCCGCCGCACAGGCGGATATCCTGACCCGGTTGGGCTTTGGCGTGACGGTCGGTGATCCGTGGCAGGCGACGGTCCCGACCTGGCGGCGCGATATCGACGGCAGCGCCGATCTGGTCGAGGAAGTGGTGCGCATCAATGGCTTTGACGCCGTGCCGTCTACCCCGCTGCCGCGTGCCGAGGGGGTTGCAAAACCGACAGCGACCCCGGCGCAGCTGATCGAACGCCGCGTCCGCCGCGCGATTGCTGCTCGTGGCCTGAACGAGGCTGTGACCTGGAGCTTCATCGCGCCCGACGAAGCCGAGCCGTTCGGAGGCGGTGCCTGGACGCTTGAAAACGCCATCTCCACCGACCTCGCGGTCATGCGGCCGTCGCTGCTCCCCGGCCTGTTGTCGGCTGCCAAGCGCAACGCCGACCGCGGGCAGTCCAATCTCCGCCTATTTGAGCTGGGGCGGCGCTATCACGGTGATGCCGAACGTCCGACTGCCGGTATCTTGCTGACCGGGGATCGCAGCGAGCGGGACTGGCGGACGGGCAGATCCGCCACCGTCGATGCCTTTGACGCCAAAGCCGAGGCATTGGCCGGTCTGGCCGCCGCCGGTGTGCCCGTCGAGCGTCTGCAGGTCATGGACGGTGCCTCCCCCTGGTATCACCCCGGTCGTTCGGGGCAGCTCTGCCTTGGCCCGAAAACCACGTTGGCTGAATTCGGCGAGTTGCACCCGGCTGTTGCCAAGCAGTTTGACCTGCGCGGCTCCGTGGCGGTCGCGGAAGTGTTCCTCGATGCCATCCCGCAGCCGAGGGGCGGGGCCAAGCGCAACCGCCCGGTCTATGCGCCGCCGCCCCTGCAACCGGTCACTCGTGATTTTGCCTTTGTGGTTGGGGCCGCCGCGTCCGCCGATGCCCTGCTCCGGGCGGTGCGCGGTGCCGATAAGGCCGCAATCCTGTCGGCAACCCTGTTCGATGTCTTTGTGCTCCCGGACGGCCAGCGCTCACTCGCCGTTGCCGTGACGCTGCAACCCAACGAACGCAGTTTTACCGATGCCGAGATCGAGGGCCTGTCGGCAAAGATCATCGAGGCAGCAGCAAAGGCAGGCGGGGTATTGCGGGGCTGAAGCTTTGGCGATTCGGCGGCATTCAGCTAGAGGTTGGACATCGCTAGTGCCTAGAATCGCGCTGCCACCCTGACAAAGGCTCTCCCATGCCCAACAACCCTGACAATTCCAGCATGCCCAGCCGCCATTCGCGGGCGATGAAACATCAGGCGACGACCATCGGCAACCGGCCGCTGCATCCCTCCACCATGATGATGGGCCATGGCTATGACCCGGCCCTGTCGGAAGGCGCTCTGAAGCCACCGATCTTCCTCACCTCCACCTTTGTTTTTGAAAGCGCCGCGCACGGGAAACGTTTCTTCGAAGGCGTCACCGGCGTGCGCCCTGGCGGAGCGGAGGGGCTGGTCTATTCACGCTTCAACGGACCCGATCAGGAAATCCTCGAGGACCGGCTGGCGCTGTGGGAGGGGGCGGAGGACGCCCTGGTATTCTCCTCCGGCATGTCGGCGATTGCGACGGCCTTTCTGGCGCTGGTGCAGCCCGGCGACGTCATCGTCCATTCCGCCCCGCTCTATGCCGCGACCGAAACGCTGATCGGTCGCATCCTTGGCAAATTCGGGGTGACCTTCCTCGATTTCCCCGCCGGTGCCACCCAGCCGGAGATTGAAGCGGTGATGGCCGCCGCAAAGGCACGGGGCCGCGTCGCTGCCATTTATCTGGAAAGCCCCGCCAATCCGACCAATGCGCTGGTTGATGTCGAGGCGGTCCGCGACGCCCGCGCTGCGGTGCTCGGCAAGGATGGTCCGCCGATCCTCATCGACAATACCTTCCTCGGCCCGATCTGGCACAAGCCGCTGCAGCACGGGGCCGACATCGTCATCTATTCGCTGACCAAATATGTCGGCGGCCACAGCGATCTGGTGGCAGGGGGCGTGCTTGGCACCAAGGCGGCGATCAACCCCATCCGCATGATGCGCAACACCATCGGCACCATCACCGACCCGCACACCGCCTGGATGCTGCTGCGCAGCCTCGAAACGCTGGAACTGCGGATGGACCGGGCCGGGCTGAACGCCAAGATCGTCTGCGAATTTCTGCGCAGTCACCCGAAGGTCGAGCGGGTCGGCTATCTCGGCTTCCTCGAACCCGGCAGCCGACAGGCCGATATCTATGCCCGCCATTGTAGCGGGGCGGGATCAACCTTTTCAGTCATCGTCAAAGGCGGCGAGGCAGAAGCCTTCCGGCTGCTCGACAATCTGTCCATCGTAAAGCTCGCCGTCAGCCTGGGCGGGACGGAGAGTCTTGCCAGCCATCCAGCGGCAATGACGCATCTGTCGGTCCCGCAGAAGCGCAAGGACGAACTTGGTATTTCCGACAATCTCGTCCGGGTGTCGATTGGGGTGGAACATCCCGACGATCTGGTGGCCGATTTCGAACAGGCCCTGGCTGCCGTTTGATCCGATGACCGCAGAGGCGATCTGGTTGCCCGCCACATTGTTGGCGGGCCTGCTACAGGCGTGGCGAACCGCTGTGCAGCAGAAACTGCGCGCGGATTTGACCGTCAGCGGGGCAGGGCTGGCGCGCTACCTCTATGGCGCACCGGTCGCTGTGATGCTGCTCGCGGCCTATGTGTCGGTGACCGGCATGGCGCTGCCGCGAACCAGCCTGACTTTCTTCGCACTCGCCGCTGCCGCAGGTCTGGCGCAGGTTATCGGCACCAACTTGCTGATCATGGCCTTCGGCTTCCGCAACTTCGTCGTCGGCACCGCTTTTGCCAAGACCGAGGCCGTGCAGGCGGCACTGTTCGCCTGGTTGCTGCTCGGGGAAAACGTCACGATCTGGATCATCGCCGGGATCATCGGCGGGGTGTCGGGCGTGTTGCTGCTGGCGCTCGGCGGGCAGCGCATGACGCTGCGGGAATTGCTGACATCGGTTGGCCAACCGGCAGCGCTGTGCGGCCTTGGAGCGGGGGCGATGTTTGCGCTGACGTCGGTGTTCGTCAAACGCGCGACCGTTGAACTCGGCATGGCGGATGTCATTGGTTCGGCGCTGGTCACGCTTGCGGTGGTGATGGTGTTGCAAACCCTGATGCAGGGCGGCTTCATCCTGCTGCGCGAACCGGCGACCATCGGCCGGGTGTTCGCCACCTGGCGCACCTCAGGTCAGGTCGGCCTGCTCGCCTCCATAGGCTCGGCCTGCTGGTTCACCGGCTTTGCCACCGCCCCGCTCGCCCAGGTCCGGGTCGTCGGTCAGGTCGAGGTGATCTTCACCCTGCTGTTCGCGCACCTTTATCTTGGCGAACGCACCAAACAACATGAAGCCGCCGGCCTACTGCTCGTCGCCGCTGGCGTCGTTCTCGCCATCATCGGGAGCACGCGGGCCTAGCAATAATGCGCCAGCCGCAACCCGGGCCGATCCCAGCGGCATTTGGCGAGTTTGCCGGTGGTGGACAGGCAGACCCAGGCGTCCTGCATGTCGGCGCCGCCAAAGACGATGTTGGTGGTCAGCAGGTCGGGGAAGGCGATGATGTCATAGCTGCCATCGGTCGGGTGACAATTGGCAATGCCGGGGGCGTCGACCAGCGTTGCGACGCACACCGTACCGTCCGCCGCCACCGCGAGGCTGTCGAGCAGCACCCGCCCCGGAAAGCTGGTCACCACGCGCCCCGGCATCAGCCCGGTGCTGGGGGCAACCTCCCCCGGCGCGCTGATATCAAAGCCGAGCAGCAGCCGTTCGTGCGTCAATGCGGTGTAGACGGTCTTGCCATCTGGCGAGAGGCCGACGCCGTTCATATTCGGGCCGTGCACCACCCGCTTGACCGTGCTGCCATCGGCCTTGGCGTAGAATAGCCCGCCGGATTCGTGCCCCCAGGGCCGGGTCTTGCCGAGGTCGGTGAACCAGAAGCCGCCGGCATTGTCGAACACAATGTCGTTGGGCCCGCTGAGCTTGATGCCGTCGACCGTATCAAACAGCCGCTCCACTTTGCCGGTTGCCAGGTCGATCCGCTCGATCCGTCCGACTTCATAATCCGGCGCGGCATGGCCGGGGAGCATCAGCCCCATCTCCGCCCCGTACCAGTCAAAGCCGCCATTGTTGCAGACATAGAGCGCGCCGTCCGGGCCGACCGCCAGGCCATTGGGGCCGCCGCCGGGAGTCGCGACCACCTCTTTGCGGCCATCCGGCCAAACCCGGGTGATCCGCCCGGCCTTGATCTCGACAACGATGACCGACCCGTCGGCGCACCACACCGGCCCTTCGGGGAATTCCAGCCCGTCTGCGATGATCTCAAAGTCCATGTCAGTCCTTCCCTTCGGGCATCAGCACCATCTGCGTTTGTGTGACCAGCGCCAGCAATCGCCCGTCCGGCCCGGTGACCCGTGTCTGCCAGACCGAGGTACGGCGGCCGACATGCAGCGGCACCGACTCGGCCCGCACCACACCCTCGCGCACCGTGGCGAAGAAATTGCTTTTGGATTCGAGCGTGGTTGTTCCGCCCGCCCCCTTCGGCAGCACCGCAAAACCGCCAACCGCGCCCGCGGTATCCGCCAGCGCCATCACCGCACCGCCGTGGATTCGCCCATCGGCGGTGGAGACGCGCGTCGTCGCATCCATTTCGGCCACCACCCGCGCCTGCGAAATCTCGAGGAACCGGATGCCGAGCGTATCGGGCAATCGTCCGGCAAAGGCGGCGGTGATCGGTGTCAGCATGGCCGCAGCCTCCCTCGCAACGCCGTTTCGCGCAAGGGGGCTATGCAATAGCCTCACGCTTGCACTAGTGTGGCGGTTCCCGGTCTGTTCACACAAAGGAGCCGCTGTGCCCGATGGTCTGATGCTTCTGCTGGCTGCCCTCACCGGTGCTGCGCTGGCGCTGGCCTTTGGCTGGGCGTTGTGGCGGCGACCGCTGGCGGAGGCCAGGACGGCAACGGCAGACACGGCCGCGAAACTTGCCGAGCTCGACGCCCGCTTCCGCACCGCGATCAGCGAACTCGCGGCCGCCTCGACCGAGGCCAGGCGCGTGCCGGAGCTGGAGCAAATGCTCGGTGACATGCGCAGCAATTTCGCCAGTGCCAGCGCCCAGCTGGAGGGGTTGCGCGCCTCGGCGGAGGAGCGGACCCGCGCCCATGCCACCCAACTGGCCCAGATGAAGGAACAATTCGGCCAACTGGCGGGGGAGGCCCTGAAGGGCGCGCAGGAACAGTTCCTGGCGCTCGCCGATGAACGCTTCGCCAAGCACAGCGAGGTCGCCGACAAGGGGCTGGCGAAAAACAAGGCAGACCTCGCCGAACTGATCGCGCCAATGCGCGACACGCTGACCCGCTATGAGGAGCAGATCAAGGCGATCGAGACCGCGCGCACCGACGCCTACGGCCAGTTGAAGGAGCAGATCGCCACGGTAGCCGCCGGACAATTGGCGGTGCGGGATGAAGCGGCCAAACTCGTCTCGGCGCTGCGGTCGAGCGGAAAAACCTCGGGCAGCTGGGGTGAACAGCAGCTGCGCAACGTGCTCGAAATGGCGGGCCTGCGCGAAGGCGTCGACTTCACCGTGCAAACCAGCGCCGATGGTGCCGATGGCAAAAAGCGCCCCGACGCGATCATCAAACTACCCGGCGGGCGCGAACTGATCATCGATTCAAAATGCTCGTTGAACGACTATCTGTCGGCAGGCGAAGCCGACGGGGAAGACGCCCGCCGCGCCGCCTACCGCCGCCATGCGCTCGCCGTCCGCGCCCACGCCAAGGGGCTGGGCGACAAGGCCTATTGGAATGAGTTCGGCAAGGCGGCGGACTTTGTCGTGATGTTCCTGCCGGGGGAGAATTTCCTGTCGGCAGCGCTTGAACATGACCTGCCGCTGCTCGGCTGGGCCTTTGATCAACGCATCCTGCTCGCAGGACCCATCAACCTGCTCGCCATCGCCAAGACCGTCGCGCTGGTCTGGCGGCAGGAAACCCTCGCCGAGGAAGCCCAGAAGATCGGCGAACTCGGTGCCGACCTCCACGCCGGGATAGCGACCATGGCCGACCATGTCGCCCGCGTCGGCAGCAACCTCGATTCCGCCGTGAAGGCCTATGACGATTTCGTCGGGTCACTGGAGCGGAACGTGCTGCCCAAGGCGCGGCGGTTTACCGAACTGGGGGTGGAGAAAGGCAAGAAGGCGGTGCCGGTGTTGGTGGAAATTGGGAAGACCACGCGGGCGACGGTTGCGCCGGAATTGGTGGCTTTGGGGAAGGGGTGAGCCCGAATGACGGCTTTCGACTCCTTTCCCGACGTTTGTCACGGTCGATTCGGACCTTAAAACCGGCCCTTCATTCATTCGCGCCAAGAATGTCACAAGGGAAGGTGCCTATCCCTCGATAAGTGGCGATCAAGTTCACTGCTACCGACCACTACTGACGTAGTTCATCACCTGTCGTAGTACGCAGTTATCTTATTCGACGCTCATCAAGCCAAGCCAACGCCCCAGGCCAGTGCCGCTTCACAGCCTGCTGACGCAAAGTACCATCTCCATCCTTCGATTTGGGGTCGGCGCCCGCGCGAAGAAGGGTAAGCACGACACGGTCGTCATCCACAGACAGTACGGGCGTGGTCCCGTCATTGTCTTTAGCGTTGAAATTGGCTCCCGCCTTCAGAAGGACCTGCGCCACCGCAGGATCGTTCGAACCCATTAGAGGCGTCCAACCGATGCTGTCGCGGGCCTCCAGCGGAACGCCAAGAGCGACGAGTGCAGCAGCCATTTCCACCCGCTTGGCACTCCCTGCATCAGCACAACGCCCGTAGCTGCTCCGAAGCTCGTGCAGCGCATTTCCACTTTCGCCGACCGCTTTCGGATTTGCTCCCGCTTCGACCAGAGCTTTCGCAATCTGAGCGCTGCAACCCATGTCGCTCAGGAATGCCGACTCCAGACTCTTCTTGGTCATCCGCGCCACTTGTCCCGCGCGCTTCATCTCCTCAAAAAGAGTTACGTTGCCGGTTTCAGCTGCATATTGGGCAATCACTGAACCGATGGTCGCGGACTCTTTCGACCGCCCACGAGTCCCAAGATCGACCGGCATCGACAAATCCAACCCTTCGGCAATTGCAGCTTGGATCAGTTCATTGGCGCCAGCCTGCTCCGGTGGCCACCTGTTTAGTTGGATCGCGGAATGAACCAATTCGGCAGCATCTCGTGATCGGAAATTGAATCTTTGGGCCTTGAGCAGCGCAACGGTCTGAGCGTTCCCGCGAACCCAGCGATCTGTGCCAGCAACCTCGTCCACAGCATCTTCCAGAGCTGTCACGTTGGCGGGCATTCCGACCTCGTTGCCGACGTAGTCGACCACGTGCTTCGTCACCTTTCCGACGCGTAGCGTCAAAGCGTAGGTCGGATTGTCAGTCACCCCGGCGACATACTCAGGCTTCATTCCCATGAAGTACGATGACCGAAATCGTTCGATCAGGTCGGCGACGGCTTGGGGGCTAACCTCCGCCTCGTGAGTACCTGCCCATAAGACGTTTTGTCCGTTGAACATCCGGTGCACCTCTGCAGCGGTGCCAGGAAAATTCATTTCGCGGGTGGAGAAGCGGATCTTACCATCGCCCTTGATCGTCACCCGATAATCCGGGCAAGTTCCGTAACAAGCACTCCGCTCGAGGGTGACTTCAATGTCCTCCGGCGCAGCAGTAGGGAACGGTACAGACGTGTCGGGCGGGATTTCGGGAGGGTCGAATTCAATCGTGATTTCCCCCACGGCTTGGATCGGTTTGCCGTCGAACGATTGTGGCCGGAACTTCCACTTCCTCGCAGCAGCCAAGGCCGCGCTAACATCACCGTCGAACCTGTCATCTGCGACCTTTGCGTCGGTGACGTTTCCCTCGACATCGACGGTCACCAAGACTGAAACCTGGGAAAATCCGGATACCCCGGGGACGCCCACTGATTCTGCTCCGGAGATGCGTTGAGAAGACAAACCATAGACGCCAATTTTGGGGACGGATTGAGAGGAGGCAGAGCACCCCTGGAACGTGAGAAGCACGATCGAAGCGTATGCAAATCCCTTTAAGTTCATGCCAAACACCCCTTCTTCAAAGTAGGTTGATGAACGAGTTGAGCGGCTTTCATAAGGTTGTGCTTACGGCGCAGACGTGCGGACTCAAAGACGCAATTTGAAATCGACCGGATCGATACACCTCACGCAAATTGCTCAAAATTGAACGTCTGCTTTTCAATGAACTGGGCTAATAGCCGCCTGTCAGCTCCCCACCCACTTCCGGTCATTCCCGCTCGACAAACTTAAGCCCCTAACCCGCCCACCCGCCGCCGCTGGTTGAACACCTCGTACAGCAGCACCGCGCAGGACACGGCGACGTTCAGGCTATCCGCGTTCCCCGCCATCGGGCTTTTCACCAGCAGGTCGCAGGCCGCCTCATAGTCGGGAGGCAGGCCGGATTGTTCGTTGCCCATGAAAATGAACGTCGGCGCGTCAGGTTACCCCACTGACATTGAGTTGGTAGCGCGTCGCCTTGAGTGCCCCCGTCTGCCGAAGCGCACCCATGGCAACCAGCTCCTGCAAATCCCGCGTTGCCGTCGCGCGGGAGGTGTCGGCGATGGTGAGGTAGTTGGCGGCGCTGAGGCCGCCTTTGAAACCGTCTGGCCCTCCGCGAAACATCCGGGCGATGACACGGGATTGACGGTCGTTGAAACGGTCGCGGAAGCGGTCGTGGAATTTGGTTTTGGCGACGACGAAGTCGATCAGCGCCAGGCTATGGGCCTGTGCGTCGATGATGACCTGCGCGAAATAGGTCAGCCAGCCGGTGACCTCGTTATGCTTGTTGGCCGCCTCCAGCGCCTCATAATAAGCGGAACGGTTGCGCTGGATGGTCAGGGACAGGGCGATGAGGCTTGGCTGACCGATCGCTTGCGATAAGGATTTTTCCGCAAGCGCACGGGCAATGCGGCCATTGCCATCCTCAAACGGATGGATGCTGACAAAATAGAGATGGGCAATCCCGGCGCGGGTCAGGGCCGGGAGCGGCCCACTGCCAACGGGAGCCGTGGCCGCAAACCATGCGAGGAAGCGCGCCATTTCTTTGGCCATCGCTGTTGAGGGCGGTGCTTCAAAATGCACTTTGGGCTTTTGCAGCGGGCCGGAGACGACCTGCATGGGGTCGTCATGTTCGCGGTAAAGCCCGATTGCGCGGATGTCCCGGCGTTCGTGCACCAGCATGCGGTGCCAGTCGTGCAGCTGCTGTTCGGTCAGCGGGTGCACGGCATCCCGGTAAAGCGCCATCGTCATGTCGGCGATGCCGCGCTCGGCAGGCGGCACCCGGCGATGGTCGGTTTCCAGCCCGAACTGACGGCGCAGCGATGATTGCACGCTGTCGCGATTGAGAATCTCGCCTTCGATCTCCGACGTTTTGAGCGCTTCACCAGTCATGATATCGATGGTGACAGCAGCACGTTCGCCGTCGCCCAGATGCCTGACCGAGCCAATCAGTACGCCGGATTGTTGCAGAAAACGGCTCTCAAACGCCGCCAGAGCCGCGTGATCCCACCGGAAATCCGGCCAGTCCGGTTGCTGCCAATTCCATGTCATGAGGTATAACCACCGCCGTTATGCCTCATGATTGACCATATTTTGAGGCATAAATCCAGCATTTATGCCTCACGGGTGCCGCCCTATCCCACCCGCCGCCGCTGGTTGAAGACCTCATACAGCAGCACCGCGCAGGACACTGCGACGTTCAGGCTGTCAGCCTTCCCCGCCATCGGGATTTTCACCAGCAGGTCGCAGGCGGCCTCATACTCCGGCGGCAGGCCGGATTGTTCGTTGCCCATGAAGAGGAAGGTTGGCGCGGCGTAGGTCACCGCCTGATAATCGTGACTGGTGTTGAGCGAGGCCCCGGCCAATTGGCCGGGGCCGGTGCGCAGCCACTCGAAAAACGCTGCGCCCGTCGTTTGCACCACGGTTTGCGTGAACAGCGCCCCCATCGACGCCCGCACCGCCTCCACCGAATAGGGATCGCACGACTGATCGAGCAGGATCACCCCGCCTGCGCCCACCGCGTCAGCAGTGCGCAATATGGTGCCGAGATTGCCGGGGTCTTTCAGGGACTGGCAGACCACCCAGGCAAAGCTGCTGTGGCGGTCGATGCTGTGGAGCGAGGTTTCGACCAGCGGGAACACCCCGAGCACCGACTGCGGATTGTCCTTCGCCGCCAGTTTGCCGAGGATTTCGGCACTAGTTTCGATGACGTCGCCGCCATCCGCTTCGCAGGCGGCAATCAAGCGCCGCAGCACCGGGTGGGCGCGCGACTCTGCGCCGTAGACCAGCATCGCCGGGATGCGGCCGGCATCCACCGCCTCGGTCACGATCCGCATCCCTTCGGCGAGGAACAGGCCTTCGCGCTGCCGGAATTTCTTTTCGCGCAAGGAGCGGATGCGCTTTAGGGTTTCGTTGGAATGGGCGGTGATCAGGCGGGCCATGTTCGCGGCTTAGCGGCGGTAAGGCGGGAACGCAAAGACCATGGCCCGGCGGCCTGCATGTGTTGACCAAAGCCCGCGCCCCTGCCATCCACCGGGCCATGCCCACCGTTGCCCAAACCATCGTTGACACGCTTGTCGGTCAGGGGATCACCCACGCATTTGCCGTTCCCGGTGAAAGCTATCTGCCGGTGCTCGACGCCTTTTTTGATGTGCAGGATCATATCCAGCTGATCACCTGCCGCCATGAGGCGGCGGCGGCCAATATGGCGGAGGCGTACGGCAAGCTGACGCGGCGGCCCGGCATTGCACTGGTGACGCGCGGGCCGGGGGCGACACATGCCAGCATCGGGGTGCACACCGCGTTTCAGGATTCGACGCCGATGCTGCTGTTCGTCGGCCAGGTTGGCACCGACATGCTGCAGCGGGAGGCGTTTCAGGAGATTGATTACCGGTCGATGTTCACCGGTGTCGCCAAGCGGGTGGTGGTGATTGACCGGGCCGACCGTGCCGCCGAACTGGTGGCCAGCGCCTTTGCCACCGCATTGTCGGGGCGACCTGGACCGGTTGTGGTGGTGCTGCCCGAGGATTTGCTCGATCTTGACGCGAAGGCCCCGGCGGCGATCCGGATGATCGAGGCACCGGAGGCCGCGCCTGACCCGACCGCGATGGCCGAACTGGTGCATATGCTGGATGTGGCGGAACGCCCGATCCTGTGGATTGGTGGCCCCGGCTGGACGGACGAGGACTGCGCCCACATCCAGCATTTTGCCGAGGATGCGCGGATTCCCGTCGTGACGGCGTGGCGTCGCAAGGACCGCTTTGACAATGGTCATCCCAAATATGCCGGAGAGCTGGGGCTTGGTTCGAACCCCAAGCTGATCGAGCGGTTGAAGTCCGCCGATCTGGTCATCGCAATCGGTACAAGGCTGGGGGAGGTGACCAGTCAGGGCTACACGCTTCCGGCCACGCCCGAACCCGGCCAGACGCTGATACATATTCACCCGGACAGCGACACGCTGCTGAACGTCCGTCGTCCGGCGCTGGCCATTCAGTCGTCAATCCGGTTGGCGGTCGCCGCGCTCGATGAACTGGGGCCGATGGTGCACGGGGAGCGTTGGGACGGCTGGGCTGAATCCGCGCGGGCCGATTACGAAGCCTGGGTGACGCCAACCACCGTCCAATCGGGCGTCAACATGGCGGAGGTGATCGACCAGATTGATGCGCTGGTCGGCCCCGACGCGATCTTTGCCAATGGGGCCGGAAATTTCGCCGCCTGGCTGCACCGGTTCCACCAGCACCGTCGGCCCGGCACCCAACTCGCCCCGACATCCGGCGCGATGGGATATGGTGTCCCCGCCGGGATCGCCGCCAAAATCCTGCACCCCGACCGGGAGGTGATCATTATCGCGGGCGACGGGGATTTCCTGATGTCGGGCAATGACCTCGCCACCGCAGCGCGCTACGGCGCGAACGTCATCATATTGGTGGTCGACAACGGCCAATATGGCACGATCCGGATGCATCAGGCCCGCGATTTTCCGGGTCGACAGAGCGGCACCGCGCTGACCAATCCGGACTTCGCCGCTTATGCCCGCAGCTTTGGCGCATTCGGTATCACAGTTGAGCGGACCGAGGATTTTGCCGCGGCCTTTACGGATGCGCGGGAAGCGGGCGTCCCGGCGCTGATTTGCGTGAAAACCGATCCGGACGAGATTTCACCGGGGCGGCGGTTGGGATGACCAGCGGCATTTCGCCTGCGGAACAGGCCGTACTCGATACGCTGAGCGGCTGCCGCGCGCCGTTGCTGGCGCAGGTTGAGGCGTGGAGCGCGATCAACTCCGGCAGCCGCAATATGGCCGGGCTGGCGGCGATGGCGGGCCGCCTGTCCGCAGCGGCGGCGCATCTCGGTTCGGCGACCATGTGCGATCCGACGCCGGTTGAAGCCGTTGGGGCCGACGGGGTGTCGCGTCCGCTGGCACATGGCCAGAATCTGCACGTCGTTCGCGCCAACGCCGCCGCCACCTGCCGCGTTCTGCTGACCGGGCATATGGACACGGTGTTTGCCGCGGACCACCCGTTCCAGACCTCCCGCTGGCTCGACGCCGACACGCTGAACGGCCCCGGCACTGCCGATATGAAGGCCGGGATTGCGGTGATGCTGGCGGCGTTGTCGGCCGTTGCGTCCTCCCGCTTTGCCGACGCCCTCGCCTGGGAGATTGTGCTCAATAGCGACGAGGAAGTGTCGTCGCTTGGATCGGCATCCTTGCTGGCTGACTGCGCCAAGCGCGCCGATGTCGGACTGACCTATGAACCGGCGCTTCCCGATGGAACGCTGGCGGGCGGGCGGAAGGGCAGTGGCAATTTCTCGGCGGTGGTGACAGGCCGCGCCGCCCATGCCGGTCGGGAGCCGGAGAAAGGCCGCAACGCGATTGTGGCCGCCGCTGATCTGACGCTGCGGCTGGCAGCGCTGGTGCGCGACGGGCTATCGGTCAACGTCGCCAAAATCGACGGGGGCGGGCCGAATAATATCGTGCCGGATATGGCCGTCGTCCGGTTCAACATCCGGCCCTCCACGCTCGTCGATCAGGCCGCTGCCGAGCTAGCGATTGCCCAAATTGCTGCGGAAATTGCTGCGCAGCATGATATATTCGTCCACATCCATGGCGGCTTTGCCCGCCCGCCCAAACCGATGGACGCCAACCAGCTGCGGTTGTTCAAACTGGTCAAATCCTGTGGTGCCGACCTTGGTCTGCCGATCGGCTGGCGGGATACCGGCGGCGTCTGCGACGGCAATAATCTGGCGGCGCACGGTCTCCCGGTGGTGGACACGCTGGGGCCGCGCGGTGGGGCCATCCATTCGTCGGACGAATTCCTGTGCGTTGACAGTCTTGAGGACCGGGCGAAATTGTCGGCATTGTTGCTGATGCGCCTGGCGCAGGGGCGGCTCCCGTCATGAGCTGGTTCGTCCGCCCGGCCCGCGAGACCGACCTTGATGCCTATCATGCCTTTGCGCTGATGACCGGCGGCGGCTTCACCAACCTGCCGCAGAACCGGGAGGCGCTGGCCGAGCGGCTGGCGTGGAGCGTGCGCTCGTTCGCAGCCGACGTGACCGCCCCGGACAATGAACTCTACCTGCTGTTTCTGGAGGAATCCGGGACCGGGCGGATCGGCGGGACGGCGGCGATTTTCAGCCGGGTGGGGGCGGCCTTTCCGTTCTACAGCTACAAACTTGGCCGGGTGTCGCAATCCTCCCGCGAGCTCGACCGGACCTTCACAAGCGAAGTGCTGCATCTGGTCAATGACTATGACGGCGCGAGCGAAGTCGGTGGCCTGTTCCTGCACCCGGAGGTACGGGGCGGCGGCGTCGGACGGTTGCTCGCCCGGTCCCGCTACCTGTTCATGGCCCAGCACCGGGAGCGGTTTGGCAAGCGCGTGCTCGCCGAACTGCGTGGCTGGCTGCACCCGGATGGCGGTTCACCATTCTGGGACGGGCTGGGCGCCAAATTCTTCGGCATGCCGTTTCAGGAGGCCGACCGGTTCAATGGTGTTCACGGCAACCAGTTCATCGCCGATCTGATGCCCAAACATCCGATTTACGTCTCGATGCTGCCCGACGCCTCCCGCGCCGTCATCGGCAAGCCGCATGACAGCGGCAAGCCGGCGATGTCGATGCTGGAGGAGGAGGGGTTTGCCTTCGACGGCTATATCGACATTTTCGACGGCGGCCCGACCGTTGCCGCGCAGGTCGATCAGGTCCGCAGTGTCCGGGACAGTCGGGCCGGCCGCGTCGCCGATCTCGTCGAGGTCGCGGGCCTGCCGCGCGCCTTGCTGGCCGCTGGGCAGTTGATGGCGTTCCGGGCCTGGCCCGGCCATGCCGATTGGCGCGGTGGCGAGCTTGTTCTGCCTCGGACGGAGGCTGATCTGCACGGGTTGGAAGTGGGAGATTTTGTCCGCCATGTCACCTGATCTCATCTCGACCGACCCTTGTACCGGAGCAGAACTCTGGCGCGGCCAGCCCGGCGACGTCGATGCTGCGGTTGCGGCGGCGCGGGCCGCGCTGGCCGATTGGGTTCGCGCCGGGCTCGACGTGCGGATCGACCACATCCGCCGTTTCCAAGCGGTGGTACGCGACCGCGCGGATGCCTTTGCCCGCCTGATCGCCCGCGAAACCGGCAAGCCGTTCTGGGAAACCAAGACCGAGGTTGCGTCGGTCATCGGCAAGGTCGATATTTCGATCACCGCCCACGCCGAACGCACACCGACCAAACAGGCGGCTGGGGACGGATTCCAGCAACGCCTTTCGCACAAGCCGCACGGCGTATTGGCTGTGCTCGGCCCCTATAATTTCCCGGCACACCTGCCCAATGGCCACATCGTCCCGGCACTCTTGGCGGGGAACACCATCGTCTTCAAGCCGTCCGAGCTGACCCCGGCGGTTGGTGCATTCATGGTGGATTGCTGGGCTGCCGCCGGTTTGCCGCACGGCGTGGTCAATCTCGTGCAGGGGGCCGGTGCAACGGGCAAGGCGCTCGCCGGCCACGCCGATATCGATGGATTGTTGTTCACCGGATCACCGGGGACCGGCGCAGCGCTGGCGCGGCAATTCGCCGAAACACCGCATAAGATGCTGGCGCTGGAGATGGGTGGCAACAATCCGCTGATCGTCTGGGACGTGGCGGATGCTGACCTGCCGGCTGTCGCCGCGCTGGTGGTCCAGTCCGGCTATCTATCGGCGGGTCAGCGCTGCACCTGCGCGCGCCGGCTGATCATCCGGGACGGGGCGCATGACGCGTTGATCGACCATGTTGCGACACTGCTCGATCGGTTGATCATCGGCACGCCCTTTGATGACCCGCAGCCGTTCATGGGTCCGGTGATCGACAACCGGGCCGCCGACAATCTGGTCGCGGGCTATGCCGACCTGGTTGCAAGAGGTGGGCGCGTGGTCCGGCCGCTGGCAAGGCTGATCGCGGACAAGCCGCTGCTGTCACCGGGCCTGATCGACGTCACCGACATTGCGGCCCGCGCCGATTCCGAGCATTTCGGCCCGCTGTTGCAGATCATCCGCGTCGCCGATTTTGATGCCGCACTGGCGGAGGCGAACGCCACGCGCTTTGGACTGTCCGCTGGATTGATCGGCGGCGACCAGCAGCTGTACGACCGGTTCTGGGCCGCGAGCCGTGCCGGTGTGGTCAACTGGAACCGCCCGACCAATGGCGCGGCCTCCAACGCGCCGTTCGGCGGCATCGGTCTTAGCGGCAACCACCGGCCAAGCGCCTATTACGCCGCCGACTATTGCGCCTGGCCGGTCGCCAGCCTGGAAGCCGAAACGCCGGTAGGCTCCATCGCCACCGGCCTGCGTGCCCTGTGAGTTTTGTCGAGATCAATTTTGACGGCCTGATCGGCCCGACCCACAATTATGGCGGGCTGAGCCTTGGCAATGTCGCCAGCGCGACCAACGCCGGTGGCGTCTCCAAACCCCGCGCCGCCGCGCTTCAGGGGCTGGGCAAGATGCGGGCGTTGATGGACCTTGGTCTGCACCAAGGCTTCCTGCTGCCGCATTACCGCCCCAACGCGACCTGGCTGCGCTCGCTCGGCTTTGCAGGCGATGATGCTGCGGTCTGCGCTGCTGCGTGGCGAGCCGATCCGGCGTTGTTCGCCAACGCCTGTTCGGCGTCGTCGATGTGGACTGCGAATGCCGGAACCGTCTCACCCGCCCCGGATGCCAGTGACGGGCGGACCCACCTGACCGTCGCCAACCTATCGTCAATGCTGCACCGAAGCATCGAGGCGCCGGAGACCGAACGGCAGCTGCGGACGATCTTTTCCGACCCGTCGCGATTTGCCATCCACCCGGCGGTTCCGGCTCGCTTGGGCGACGAAGGAGCCGCCAATTTCATGCGAATTGCTGCGCAGCATGGCGCGCCGGGGCTCGAGATATTCGTCTATGGAATTGACCGTCGCACCGGCTTTCCGGCGCGCCAACACCGCAGCGCCGGAGAAGCGGTCGCGCGTCTGCACGGGCTGGACCCGGACCGCACCTATGCTGCGCAGCAAAGTGATGCTGCGATCCAGGCCGGGGCATTCCACAATGACGTGGTGGCGGTGGCGAACGAGTTGGTGCTGTTCGCGCACGAGCAGGCTTTTGAGGACAAGGCCGCACTCTATGACTGGCTGACCGCGCGCCAGCCGGATGTGCAGATTGTCGAGGTTCCGGCGGCCGATGTCAGCCTCGATGATGCCATCCGCTCCTATCTGTTCAATTCACAACTGGTCACCCTTCCGGACGGGACCATGGCGCTGATATGCCCGTCAGAGGTGCGGGAAAATGCCCGTGTCGCGGCCTGGCTGGATCATATGCTGGCCGGGAACGGCCCGATTCGCGCTGTCCATGTGCTCGATGTCCGGGAATCGATGCGGAACGGCGGGGGACCAGCCTGTCTGCGCCTCCGGGTGGCGATCGACGAGCGTGACATCGCAGCGATTGATCAGCGCTTCCTGCTCAACCCCGCCAAATGGGACGCCTTGCACCGGTTGGTCGAAGCCTGGTGGCCTGAACAGATTGCCCCCGGCGATCTTGGCAACCCCGATCTGTGGGAGGCGGTCTGGGCCGCAAGGCGCGCGTTGCTTCAGCATCTGGAAACCCCCGCCAAAGCCGCATAGGCTGTGCGGATGGGAGGACGCCTGCACGTTGCGGCCCGCGCCGCTATCGACCTGATGCTGCCGCCGCGCTGCCCGGGGTGCGGGGAGATTGTCGACGGCGATGGCCGCTTCTGCCTTGGCTGCTGGACCAGCCTGCGTTTCATCACCCCGCCCTATTGCGCCACCTGCGGCGACCCGTTCGAAATCGCGCAAGCCGGCGGCAGCCTGTGCGGCAAATGCCTCGCCACACCGCCGAAATGGTCGGCCCGCGCCGCCTTTGCCTATGAAGGGGCGGCGCGTGATGCCGTTCTCAAGCTGAAGCACGGCGATCAGCCGCATCTAGCGCGGTTGATGGCCGCCGCGATGGCCAGGGCGGGGGCGGAGATGTTGGGTCGCGCAGATGCGTTGATCGTCCCTGTCCCGTTGCACCGCTGGCGACTGTGGCATCGCGGCTATAATCAAGCCGCCGAACTGGCCAAGGCAGTGGCGCGGCTGTCCGGCGTTGACCTGCTGGTTGATGCCGTGGAGCGGCGACGCGCGACCCAGCCCAGCGGCGGCCTCAACCCGTCGGAACGGCGGGCCAATGTCCGCGCGGCGTTTCGGATCCGGCCGACCAAGCGGGCGCATTTGCAGGGGCGCGCCGTCGTCCTTGTTGACGATGTGCTGACCAGCGGCGCAACTGCGGAGGCCTGCGCCCGTATCTTGTTGCGGGCCGGCGCGAAATCTGTTGATCTGCTGGCCTTGTCGCGGGTTGTGCGCGTTTGAGTTGGGACCGATAAGGAGGGAAAGGATCTGGCATGCCGCGCGTCGAAATCTACACCAAGTTTCTCTGCCCCTATTGCTCGCGTGCCAAGTCGTTGCTGAAGTCAAAGGGCGTGGAGGTCGAGGAAATTGATATCACGCTCGGTGGCCCGGACCGGGCGGTGATGCTGGACCGCGCCGCCGGCCAGACAACGGTCCCGCAGATTTTCATCAATGGGGCGCATATCGGCGGCTCGGATGATCTTGCGGCTTTGGACCGGGCCGGTGGACTGGACCCTCTGTTGGCATGACTCTGCGCATCGGCCTGCTGCAAACCACCACAGGCATCAACCCCGACGAGAACGCGACCATTTTGGTGGGCGGCCTGAACCGGCTGGCGGATGACGGTGCGACACTGGCATTTACCCCGGAGATGAGCGGCATGCTGGACCGCAACCGGGTCCGCGCGATGGCGACTGCGGTCACCGAAGCCGACGATCCGGTGCTCGCCGGCGTGCGGGATACGGCTGCAAAACGCGGCATCTGGGTGCATTTGGGATCGCTGGCGATCAAATCCCCCGACCACGACGACCGGCTGGTCAATCGCGGCTTTCTCATTGATCCGAGCGGGGCAATCCGTGCCCGCTATGACAAAATCCATCTGTTCGATGTCGATCTGCCGGGCGGTGAACGCTACCGCGAATCGGGGACCTATGCCGCCGGTGACGGCGCGGTGGTGGCAAACACACCGTGGGGACGCCTCGGCCTGTCGATCTGCTATGATCTGCGCTTCCCGGCACTCTATGCAGCGCTGACGGACGCGGGGGCCACAATCCTTTCCATCCCCGCCGCCTTCACCCGGCCAACCGGCGCGGCGCATTGGCACGTGCTGCTCCGTGCCCGTGCGATCGAGGCCGGAGCGTTCGTCATCGCCGCGGCCCAGGCCGGGGTGCATCAGGATGGGCGCGAAACCTATGGCCATAGTTTGGTGATCGATCCGTGGGGCAATGTCCTGCTCGACATGGGCGGGGACTCGGGTCATGCTATACTGAACGTTGATCTGACATCGGTTGCCGCAACCCGGAGTCGCATTCCGGCCCTGGCGCATCGGCGTCCGATCTCGGTTCGTGTGGAGTAGGTTCGCGTTGTGATTGTTTTTGACCTCCGCTGTGCAAATGCCCATGTCTTTGAGGCTTGGTTCGGGTCGTCGGCCGACTATGACAGCCAGGCGGCACGGGGCCTGATCGCCTGCCCGATTTGCGACAACAGCAAGGTTGCCAAGGCGTTGATGTCACCGGCCATTCCGGCAAAGGGCAATCGCCGCAGCACGACACCTCCGCCAGTGGCAGACGCACCCGCACCCGCTGCTGACGTCGCTGTCCCCGACATGAAGAGCTTCTTCAAGGATATGGCAGCGCAGCAAGCCAAGATTGAGGCCACCAGCGACTATGTCGGCACCCAGTTCGCCGACGAGGCCCGTGCCATCCACCACGGCGAATCCGAACCCCGCAGCATCTACGGCGAAACCACGCTGGTCGAGGCCGAGGCGCTGCGCGATGAAGGCGTCGCAGTTTGGCCACTCCCCTTCCGAACCCGCCGTGCCGACGCCTGAACCGGCGCCTCCTCTCTACTGAATTGTGCAGTTCCCACGACTACGGGCCGCCAGGCTTTCGCAGGCTATGCGAACGGCGGAACCCGTCGGTTTTTCCGAGCTGTCAATCCAGGTAACGAGGGCATCAAGCGCGGCGATGATGTCGGCGTCCGGCAAGCGGCTGTGGCTGCCTTTCCCGGACACCAGCCGGAGAAAAAAATCGGCGTTCCCCTGCACCTTGATTCTCGATTCGTAATCCTTGTCGGCCTCCGCCGACACAATCGGGTCATCCTTCCAGTGAAGAGCGAGCGTCGGGACAGCAATCATCCCGAAAAGATCGGAATCATAGGCAAGCTGGGTGAGCGCCTGCTTGTCTGCAACAAACCGCTGGATATCACGGTTGAGCGCCGCGTCGTCCGATGAACCTCGATACATGGTCTTGCTGTTGTCAAACGGGTTGCGGCCACCAAGTCGGAGTTGAACCAGATCCTGAAATGTAAACGTCGCCCATTCCATGTGACGCACGAGCTGATCTTCGGCGATACCAGTGACACGGACAATCGCATCCAGACGGCGGATCTGATCCGAAGTCCGCTTTGCAGCGGCATTTTCGACGCCGGTGCAATCGTTAATTCGCGCCCTCAACTCGCCTCGCGTCATGCGGCTGTCAGGCGGCAAGCCTTGCCAGACAGGATAGTTCGGTCCGTCTGAGCCCGGATGATTGCGGCAGTAATATTGGTAGACGGCCCGAAGATCGGCGCGAAAGCCATAGGCCTTTGTGCCGCCCCACAGCACTGCATTGGTCAGCAGGACGCCGTCAAACAGCCGGTTGCCGTCGTCATCGAGCGCTGCCAGCTCGGCCAGTTTTGCAGCAACATTGCCGCCATAGGACTGGCCATGGAGAATGGTGCGTCGCGGCTTGCCAAAACGCTGCCAGTAAACGGCCCGGCTGTTTTGGACATCGGCGGCGGCCATCCGGACACCATAGCCTCCGCGCCGGTATGTTGAGCCGATCCAGGCGTATCCGCTGCGTACCATCGCCGCGAACCGCTCCAGATCCTCGAAGGGGTCATCAGCTTTCGGAGGTCCAAGACGCGGGCCACCATGAGCGTGAACGACGAGAATACCGTTGGCGACCTTCGGTATCGCCGCCAGGTACCAAGCGCCGTTCGCATCCCGACCAGAATAGCAGGTGGCGAGAGACCGCAGGTCCGCCGGGCATTCAACCTGACCATCCTTCGGGTTCGATCCCAATGTCTTTGCGGGCGCCGGGACTGACAGCAGCAAGGCCGCAGCCAGTCCCAGCAACATCCTTTTTAACCCGCCATCATGCACCGGAGTGCCTCCCTAGAATTCAATCGCAACAGAACTGTACCAATAGCGACCATAGGGATTGTACAGCGACCCTTGATAGCCCTCAGAGGTCAACGGCGGCTTCACGTTGGTCAGATTGCGGACACCAAATCGCCAGCGCATGTCGGCGCCACTGCGTTCCGGATTTTTGATCCGGATTTGCGCATATAGATTTGCGGTGAGGGTGTCCTTGACACGGAACGGCAGGCCTGCCGCATCCACGAAACCCGTCTCGTCAACAGCCCCAATGTACCGGGCCAAAGCACCCACCTGGATATTCCCCAATTTCCAGGTCAGTGACGCCGTCCCGCGCCACTTCGGTCGACCGTCGACTTCGATGAGATCCTGCCCTTCCGGCAGCGGGGTCCCAGCGTTGATGTCACCGGCGGCACGGGCGGCGATCAGCGCATCAATCTGCGGGCCGGGTTCACGATCAAACTTCAGCAATCGTGATGCATTGATGGACACATCAAAGTCACCAAACCCGGTATCCTTCAAATCCCAGTACAGACCCATATCAAGACCCTGCACCGATTGTGGTTGCAGGTTGATAAACTGGTCGAGGACGCGGATAATCCGACCTGCCGGCGCAATGCCGGTCCCGGCAAACAGCGCGACATCGTCGGCGTTGGCCGGGTCACGGATGACATTCGGATTTGATGATCCCTGACGCCGCAGCAGATAATCCTGCACAATCGCTGCGCTGTTTCCGAAGGTGCCCACGATGCCCGTCTGACGGATCGACCAATAGTCGGCGGTAAACGTAACCCGGCTCGACCCGGATTCTAGGAATTTGGGCTGAAGCACGACACCGCCCGAAAAATTGGTGCTTTTCTCCGGATCAAGGTTGGGGTTCCCGGCAATACGGCGCGAGTAGCTAAAATTCTGTCCGCAGGCCCCAAAGCTGGTGATCCGCGCCGCCCTCAGATCCGCTTCACAACGGATGAAATCCTGGGTCGTCGCCAATCGTCCATATTGAACGGCATTGGTCTGCTCCAGATTCGGTGCCCGGAAACCCATCGAGAAGGAGCCACGTAGCCGGAGTCCCTCGACAACATCCCATGCAGCCGCCGCCTTTGGTTTGGCGACGCTGCCAAAATCGCTGTAGTTCTCATACCGACCAGCGAGCTGCAGATTGAGGCTGCGCACCAACGGAATGTTCATTTCTTCAGAGATCAGAGGCACCGCCAGTTCGAGGTAGCCAGCTGCAACCGTCCGCCGTCCAAACGTGTCCGGATTGTCGCTCACCGCAGCAGCATCGCTCAGGGTAACTTCTCCGGTCACCGAATCGACGAACGGTGCCGATCCATCGATCGCGGCATCCCGATTGTCCCTTTGGGTCTCCCGCCGGATTTCGGCACCAAAGGCGATTCCAACATCACCGCCCGGAACCGTGAACAAATCCGACCGCGAAGCGCGGAAATCGCCCATCGCCAGCGTCGTCTTGGTAAACCGCTGCAACTGGAACCCAATGGCGTTGATCGCAACCTGCGAACTGGGCGTGCAGTCCCCGAAACTCGGTGTCAGAACACAGCCGCCATTGAAGGGATTATAAGCATCCGGTGTCGACAGAGCGAGGCTGCGCTGCAGCGCTGAGCTCTTGACGGCAAATGAGCTGTCGTTGGCTTCGGCCTCGGAATAGACGAACGCCGAATCCCATTTGAAACCGAGAGAGTCGCCTTTGATCCCAAGAAGCGTGCGCAACTGCGAGCCGGTCACGTCCACGGTCTGGAACCCGGCATCGACAAACCGGTAGTTTGTCAGAACAACGGGGATGCCGCTGGCAGGAACATTGGTCAGGCCGGGAAGGCGGTTCGGGTTGGGTTGGCCGTTGGGAAGAGTTGTCGCGCCAAACGGATTCCAGAAATTGCTGGCGGGAATCGAAATCCGGTTTAGGTTGATGACCGGCGGCTGCAGGCGATTGGTTTCGGAATGATAATAACCAAACTCACCGAAAATCGTGAGCGCGTCGGTCAGATCATAATGGCCATTTGAGAAAATATTGAAGCGTTTGACGTCCGGCAACACGGTCGTTCCAACGGCGGTATCATAGCGGAGATCGCGAAATACACCGGTCGTCGGCAGGGTGGTGTTTACCAGGCAAATCGCAGGCGTCAGCGCCGCAGTGCAGGTTTGATTGGCACCGCCGACCTGCAAAGGCCGGATGTGGAATGCGCCGGCGGTTGTCGTCAGGGTGCGCGTGGCCGTGCCAACCCCGGTCAACTGACGGACCTGGATCGCGGTCTGAAGGGCTGGCCACAGTCCGCGGGTTGCCCGGGTGTCCGGCCCGGTCAGTCCGGCATAGCCGGGGAAATCCGCAAACAGCGGGCGAAGATCTGCCGACGCGGTAAAATCCTGATCCTCGGCGCGCAGGGCGTCGCGTTTGGTATATTCAAATGATGCGGTGATGTTGCCCCGCTCGAAATTCTTGCCAATCAACAAATTGCCCTGGAATTCCCTGAGGCTGGTGCCGTCCGCCCCACCATATTGAGCCGAGGCTCGCAGTCCATTGTAGTTTTCCTTGAAGACGGTGTTGACCACACCGGCAACGGCATCCGATCCGTAAAGCGCCGCCGCTCCATCGAGCAAGACTTCAAGTCTTTGCAGCCCAGTCGTCGGGATCGCGTTGGAGTTATAGCTGATGACCGGAACCGATCCCGTATCGGACAGCGCCTGGCTGGTCGGGTGGGCAACCACCCGGCGTCCATTGAGCAGAACCAGCGTATTGCCGACGCCCAAAGACCGGAGATTGATCGACCCAACATCACCGCGTGCGGCATTGCTGGTTTGCGCATTGTTGGCCGGGTTGAACGACACATCGCCCATTTGCGGGATGTTCCGAAGCAGTTCGTCACCGCTGACCGCCGCAATCGCATCAAGCTTGGCTTCGCCAACCACAACAACGGGCAGCGCGGCAGTGATTTTCGCGCCCGCGATACGCGTACCGACCACAACGATCTCGTCCACCGCCGTGGTGGCAGGTTCCGCTGGCTGTGCTGGTGCCTGCGATTGATCCTGCGCATAGACCGGGATCGCAAACACAGCGCTGAAAGCGCTCCCGAGCAAAAGCCCTCGAACAAGTCTCTTGGTGTCAGCCATTTGGTTTCCCCATCTTTATGATCATTTTTACGGTTAGTCCGGGTCCTGTTCCCCGACCCGAAGGCCTGCAGGCGGCGCAATTGGAAAATCAGTCGATCCCTGGACCGCCATCGCCGCATCTTGATTGGTCAACGCGGCCGCCAACCGGTCCCTGTCGAGAGCATTTTCCCAACGGGCGATGACCACGGTGGCCACAGCATTCCCGATGAAATTGGTGAGCGCCCGGCATTCGCTCATGAAGCGGTCGATGCCGAGGATGAGGGCCAAGCCGGCAACAGGTATGGTCGGAACGATTGATAGGGTCGCAGCCAGGGTGATAAACCCCGCCCCCGTTACACCGGCCGCCCCCTTGGAACTGATCATCGCGACCAGAAGCAGGGCGACCTGCTCGCCAAGTGTCAGATCGGTACCTGTCGCCTGAGCAATGAACAGCGCCGCAAGCGTCATATAGATGTTGGTGCCATCCAAGTTGAACGAATAGCCGGTTGGCACGACCAATCCGACAACCGATTTTGCACAGCCTGCACGCTCCATTTTGTCGATCAGTGCGGGAAGGGCGGCTTCGGATGAGGAGGTCCCCAGAACCAGCAGCAATTCTGCCTTCAGATAGGCAAGCAGTGCGAGAATCGAAAAGCCGTTGAGGCGGGCAATCGCACCCAGAACGACAAGGACAAACAACGCCGACGTCAGATAGAAGGTCGCGACCAGGGTTCCGAGCGAAACCAGCGTCCCGATCCCATATTTTCCGATCGTGAAGGCCATTGCCCCAAAGGCCCCGATGGGAGCCGCGCGCATCACCAGTGCGACCATGCGAAAAACGATGATGCCGATGCGATCGAGCAAATCCACCACCGGCTTTGCCGAGGCTCCAACCGTGGCGAGTGACAACCCGAACAGGACCGCAACCAGCAGCACCTGCAGGATTGATCCGTCGGTCAAGGCAGAAACGATTGTCGTTGGAATGATATCAAGCAGGAATTTGACGATGCCCGCATCATGGGCTTTGTCGGTGTAGGTTTTGACGGCGGATACATCGAGGGTGGCCGGATCAATGTTTAGGCCCGCGCCGGGTTGTACGATATTGGCTACGACAAGCCCGACCACCAAAGCCAATGTTGAAACCGCGAGGAAATAGGCAAAGGCCTTTCCTGCGACGCGTCCAAGAGTGGACGCTTGCCCCATCCCGGCAATGCCAGTGGTGATTGTCAGGAAGATCACCGGGGCGATTATCATCTTGACCAATTTGATGAAGCCGTCGCCGAGGGGCTGCAATGCAACACCAACCCCGGGTGCGAAAAAGCCAAGCCCAACGCCCAGCCCGATGGCCATCAGCACCTGGACGTAGAGCTGCGCATATAGTGGCGTTTTGCCGGCAGGAACTGGCGCGGTCGAAATGATCTTGTCCCCCATTGGATGCGACGCTTGATCGACGCAAATTTGCCCGGGGCAGGATGCGCGTCTTTGTGAGGGCATGAAAGATTCGATGTGAAATTGACTAAAATAATGAATTTACACGATTTGTTGATACAGTTCGTCAAACACGTGTGCGGTATTTCGCACATTTGAGCTTTCCATGTGCGGAAATCCGCCTATCCTGTGCCGATGCTGATCAGGGATCGCGCACTGCGGGGAATAGGAGCGAGGGGCGTCGCTCTGGCGACCCTGACGCTGTTGGTCCTTGGGGCTGCAATCTGGGTTTCGGATCGAATTGCTTCGACGCAAGCTATCGCCAGTGAGCATGACCGGCTGACCAACGTCGCCCGCCTCACGGCCTCAAGTTATCAACGGCAAGTTGACAAATTCCGCCTGGTGGCAACCACATTGTCTGCGGACTCCGATGTCGCCGGTCTGCTCGACAAGCCAACAGCGGCTGCGGCAGCCCGGCTCAATGAACGGCTCGCCGGTCTAACCACCGCCCTTGATGCGTCCGTCATCTATTTGCTGAACGCGGACGGAACCACCATCGCCTCCAGCAACTGGCGTCAGCCGGATAGTTTTCTCAACGAGAATTACCGGTTTCGCGCCTATTTCACCCGCGCACTCGCGCGCGGTGAATGGGAGCAATTTGCTCTGGGGACCCGCAGTCGTTTGCCGGGCCTGTTTGTCGCGCGGCGGGTGGACACCGGAGCGAAATCCCGGGGTGTGATCGTGGTCAAAATCCGCTTCGACCGACTGGAGCGCGAATGGGCTCGCTCTGCATGGGCTGCCTTTGCTGCCAACACGCAGGGCGTCATTCTGGTGAGTTCGGTGCCGGAATGGCGGTTTCAAACCGTCCGTCAGTTGAGTGATGCCGAGCAGGCTATGCTTGGTGGTCAAGTCGAATTCGGGAAGCAGCGGCTGGTGCAGAACACGCTTTTCGCCGGTCAATCTGTGACCAACTCCGCGAAAACATTCGACAGCAAGGCCAACTATATCGAGGCACGCGAGCCACTGCCGAACGGCTGGTCGATTCATATTTTATCGCCGCTGCAGGACGCCGTCACCACGGCCCGCACTTTCGGCCGACTTGTCGTCTTGGTCATTGCCGCTTTCATCGCGGCACTTGTCATTTTCTACGGATTGCGGCGGCGCGCCATTATCGCAGGAGAGCAGCAGGAAAATGCCGCTCGCATCGCGGATCTTAAGGACCGACTGGTGCAGTCAAACAAACTTTCAACACTGGGCCAGATCGCGGCCGGCGTCGGTCATGAGCTGAACCAACCCCTTACAGCGATTGGCTTGCGGGCACAAAATGCCGTCAAGTTGATTGAGGCGGACCGCCCTGCTGAAGCTACCGTAGCTCTGCAAGAGATCAGCGCGCTCACGTCTCGTGCCGGAGCGATTACACAGGAATTGCGGCGCTTCTCACGGCGTGCTGATCGACACATCGGCAAAACATCATTGCAAGCGGCGCTCGCCGGGACGCAGCTGTTGCTTGGCGACCGTCTCCGTTCAACCAACACAATATTGTCGATTGATCCGGTTGCGGTCGATGTGCTTGGCGAACAGGGCCGACTGGAACAAGTGTTCGTCAATCTGATCCAGAATGCCATGGATGCGATGGGGGATGGCGGACGGATTGATATTGTGATTGCGCGCGCCGGACAGGCCGTGTCCATTTTCATTCGCGATACTGGGCCGGGAATACCACCGGAAATTCAAGCGAGCTTGTTTGAGCCATTCAGCAGTTCAAAGCCGGACGGGGTTGGGCTTGGGCTCGTCATTTGTCGCGACATCATTACCCAGTTCGGGGGCGAGCTTACGCTCCTCAATGCCAGCGGGAGTACAGAATTCCTGATCATGCTGAAGGCGGCCGCATGATCGCCACGGAGCCGGGACCGATCATCATCGTTGATGATCAGGCCGATGTGCGGGCGGCGCTGTGCCAGATGTTTGAGCTGGAGCAGTTGCAAGTCATTCAATTTGGTGACGGCGAAGCCGCCCTTGCAGCGATTGACGCATCGTTCGCGGGAATCGTTCTGTCGGATTTGCGGATGCCGGGCCTCGACGGCAGTGCCCTGTTCGGTCGCCTGCGGCTGATTGATGCCGAGCTTCCGGTCATCATGATGTCGGGTCACGGCGACGTCGCAACCGCAGTCAACCTGGTGAAACGCGGTGCCTATGACTTTCTGTCCAAGCCCTTCGATGGCGATGCCCTGATCGCCACCGCACGACGGGCGCTGGAAAAGCGGTCACTGGTTCTGGAAAACCGCGCGTTGCGGCGGCAACCGGTGCTCCCCGATCGGGATGCCATCTGGGGTGAGTCGCCTCAGATCGAACAATTCTGCCGCACGCTCAACCAACTGGCGGAGGCGGACATTGATGTATTGATCGCCGGTGAGAGTGGATCCGGGAAAAGTCTCGCGGCGCAAATTTTGCACCGCCGAAGCACACGGGGTCGCAAAGCGATGACGATTGTTGACTGCGCAGCCACAAGCGGCGACGAAGCTGCAAGTCTGCTGTTCGGCCATGTCAGCGGAGCATTTCCCGGCGCACAATTCCCGAGGGTCGGCCAGTTGTTGCATGCCGACGGCAGCACGGTCTTTCTCGACCACGTGGACCGCCTTTCAACCGACTTGCAGACGCGCATCTCGCAAACCCTGGACCGACGCGCGGTCCTGCCAATCGGCGGTAACCGCGAGCAATCGAGCAATTTCCGCACCATATCGGCCAGCAGTGCCAATTTGGTTGGCCAGGTCGAGAGCGGCAATTTTGATCGGTCGCTTTATTTTCGGTTGAGCGCTTATCGCCTGGAAGTTCCTTCCCTGCGGGCACGAAGGAATGACGTGATGCCGTTGTTCCGCAGGTTTCTCAGCGAGGCGGCAACCGAATTGAAACGAGATGTGCCGCAGCTGTCTGCCGCAGTCTGGCGTAAACTTCAGGACCATGAATGGCCGGGAAATGTGCGGGAATTGCGCAACTTTGCCGGGAACGTCGCGCTTGGTCTTGGTGGAGCGCGATCACCGCCGTCTCCAATTGTGGATCCGACATCATCCGGATTAAAAGCGTCGGTCGCGGGATATGAGGCCGATTTGATCCGGGCCATGCTCGGGAAGCACAGCGGCGACATCGCCGCGACGGTCGCCGCGCTCGACGTGCCCCGCAAAACATTTTACGACAAATTGGCCCGCCACGGGATCGACCCAAATGACTATCGCCCGAGCCAGCAACGGCAGACAAGGCCGACCTGATGCCATTTTCGGAAACAGACTGAACCGCCGGTGCGTTCACGCACATCGGCTCCCGTGACGCTATTCGCGCTTTGGCGGTTGATTGCACGCTAGCGTTTCCCTACGGAAAACCAGCATGGCCCCGTAGCTCAGCCGGATAGAGCGACGGTTTCCTAAACCGCAGGCCGGAGGTTCGAATCCTCTCGGGGCCACCACCGCCAAAATTTTATTGACGGAAATTGCAGTAGCGCCCACTCTGACGGCACGCCGAAACGAGGGATGGGGACGCCGATGTTTAACCTGACTGGTCATGTTGCCTTGGTGACTGGCGGCAACGGCGGACTTGGTCTGGCGATGGCGCGTGGATTGGTCAAGGCCGGTGCCCGGGTGGCGATCTGGGGTCGGAACGCCGACAAAAATGCCCAATCGGCCGCCGAACTCGCGGCGCTGGGCGCTGAAGCAAAGGCCTTTGCCTGCGACGTCATGGATCCGGGTTCAACCGCGACGGCCTTTGCCGCCACGATTGATCATTTCGGCAAGATCGACAGCTGTTTTGCCAATGCCGGGGGCGGGGGTGCCCGGGGGTCGTTCCACAAATTGTCGCGCGACGACTGGATGTCGACCGCCGACCTCAACCTGTTCAGCGTGGTCGATACGTTCCAACATGCCACCCGCCACTGGCTGGCGCGGAAGGCACCCGGCAAACTCATCGTGACATCGTCGATTGCCGGCATCGTCGGAATGCCGGGCGGTGCTGGCTATTCGACGACAAAAGCTGCGGTTCAGGGCCTGATCCGGGCGCTGGCAATCGAATATGGCCGGGCTGGCATTCAGGCCAATGCCATCCTGCCCGGGTTCATCGAAACCGAAATGTCGCTGACTGCCCCTCAGCATTTTCAGGACGCCTGCAAACGCCGATCAGCCTCTGGCGAGATCGGCCGGTTGGAGGATATGGAGGGTATCGCCGTGTTCCTCGCGGCACCGGAAAGCCGGTTTATGACCGGCCAGTGCGTGGTGCTCGATGGCGGACATTCCATTTCACCGTTTTAGAGCGTTTTCTGACCGATCCAGGTCTCCTTGACGGAGCCAAATTCGGTACGGCGCGCGGTGAGCGCGATGCACTGGCATCGTGACCAACGGATAATGTCGCAGGGAGCCGGATTTGGCCCGCCTAGCGCGAGACTTCCTGACGCAGTCGCGATGATGAGGGATGATCGACTGATCTAACCCGACAGCTTCGCCCCCTTTGGCAGGCAGAAGCGGGTTTCACTATTGATGGTGGAATTGGCCTGATATTTGGCCACGAACGCCTCCCACGCCGCGTCGCGCTTCAGGTCCGGCGCGGTGCCGATGCGGGTGTGGATGGTGACAAATTCCCGCGCCGAAACCCGGCCACCGTCGAGCACGGTGGCCATCACTACCGAATCGCCCTTGTAGCCCCGGGCGGCATACCAGGCCCGCTGCGCCTTCACCGCGTCGGCGAAGCCCGCCATCGTGCCATTGGCCGTCAGGCGCGACACCCGGAGCGTGACGCTCTGCCCATCACAGACCGGTCGGGTCTGGGCCGATGCCATCACCGGCAGGACCAGTGACAATGCCAAAAATGCGGTGCGAATCATGCGGTTTCCCCTTGCGTTGAACCCCGAGTTGAGCCGAATTGACGAACGAGCGCTAACCGGCCAACCGGACGGGTGCGGCAACTAAAATGGGGCGGAATTTATGGCGGACAGCATCTTCATCGGCAAAGGTGAGGACCATGCGCAGGCGCTGGTGTTGCGGCGGGCCAACCGGCACGGGCTGATTGCGGGGGCGACCGGCACCGGCAAGACGGTGACCCTGCAATCGCTGGTCGAGGGGCTGAGCAAAGAAGGTGTTCCGGTCTTCGTGTCGGATGTGAAGGGGGACCTGGCCGGCCTTGCGATGGCCGGGTCGCCGATGTCGCCGCTGCACGACAAGTTCACCGCCCGCGCCGCCGAAGTCGGGCTGGAGGGCTATGCCTATCAGGACACGCCGGCCGTGTTCTGGGATTTGTTCGGCCAGTCCGGCCACCCGATCCGCACCACGGTCAGCGAGATGGGGCCGCTGCTGCTCGCCCGGCTGATGGAGTTGAACGAGGTGCAGGAAGGCGTGCTCGCCATCGCGTTCCGGGCCGCTGATGAGCAGGAACTGATGCTGCTCGATTTGAAGGACCTGCAGTCGATGCTGCTGTGGGCTGCCGAGCATGCCGACGAACTGACCGCCAAATATGGCAACGTCACCCGCCAGTCGGTGGGCGCAATCCAGCGGCAGCTGCTCCAGCTGGAAAGTCAGGGCGGCGCGGCCTTCTTTGGTGAACCGGCGCTCGACATCCTGGATTTCATCAGCACCGACGACAAGGGCCGTGGCACGGTCAATATCCTGGCCGCTGACAAGCTGATGGCCAGCCCGCGCCTGTATGCCACCTTCCTGCTGTGGCTGCTCAGCGAGCTGTTCGAAACGCTGCCGGAGATTGGCGACCCGGTGAAGCCGAAGCTGGTGTTCTTTTTCGACGAAGCCCATCTGCTGTTTGATGAGGCCCCGAAGGCGCTGCTCGACAAGGTCGAACAGGTCGTGCGCCTGATCCGGTCCAAAGGGGTCGGCGTCTATTTCATCACCCAGAACCCGATTGATATCCCCGAGGATGTGGCCGGACAGCTGGGCAACCGGGTCCAGCATGCGCTGCGCGCCTTTACCCCGCGTGATCAGCGGGCGATCAAGGCGGCGGCGGAGACGTTTCGGGTCAACCCCAAACTGAATGTCGAAACCGCGATTACCGAGCTGAAGGTCGGTGAGGCACTGGTGTCGCTGCTGCAGGACGACGGGTCGCCAACGCCGGTGGAACGCACCCTGATCCGCCCCCCGTCAAGCCGGGTCGGGCCGCTGTCAGCGGAGGAGCGCAAGCTGTTTGTCAGCACGTCGCCGCTGGCGGGCAAATATGAACCGGCCATCGACCGCGAATCGGCCTATGAAATCCTGACCGCGCGGGCCGCCGCAGCGGCGAGTGAAGCGGTGCAGGAACAGGCGGCTGCGGAGGCGGCAAAGGCCGAGGCGGTGCGCGTCAAAACCGAAGCCGCCGCCGTCCGCGCCGAAGCCCGGGCCCCGCAATCCATGGCGGAAAAGATGATCCAGTCCGCCGCCCGCTCCGCTGCGTCCTCGGTCGGACGACAGGTCGCCACGCAACTGGGCAAAGCCCTGCTCCGCGGCCTGTTCGGCAGCCTGACGAAGGGGCGTTAGTCCTTCGGGGTGACCGTGGCGGTGTCGCTGGCGGAGGCGGGGGCCTCGATGATGGATTTGGCCTGAGCGCCCTTGTCGACGACGACGGTCGCCGGGTCGCCGACGGTTGAGCGCGCTGTGGGGTCGCCACCGGTTGCGGTGGCAGCCTTCAAGAGCGTGGTTTCGCCGGGGGTCTTTGCTACACCGGGGCCGAACAGGGCCTCAATCGCCTGCTGCTGGGCATCGGTGCCAAAGGCGCGCGGCGCGCCGGGTTTTGGTGGGCGCAGCGCATAATCCGGCGGCACCACCAGCGGGGCCTGCCGCGCCACGACAAATTCATCCGGGCCAGCCCGACGGGCGAACCGGTCACTGTTGCCGGCACAGGCAGCAAGCGCCAGCGCGGCGGTGGTCAGGATCAGCAGGTTACGCAGGGATACCATCATTCACTCTCCACTTTGGGCCGCCCGTCGCCGCGCATCAACGCGCGCAACAGCAACAACCCGACGCCCAGTGTAATCGCAGCGTCCGCGACATTGAACACATATTTGAAATCAAAGCTGCCCCAAAACACATGGATGAAGTCGACGACATAGCCAAACCGCACCCGGTCGAGGATATTGCCGACCGCGCCGCCGAGCACCAGCCCCAGGGCCACCACATCGAGCCGATTGCGTTCCCGCCACAACCACACGCCGACCGCTGCTGAAATCCCGCCGGTCGCCAGCACCAACAGCCAGCGCGATAGCTCTGTTCCGGCGTTGAACATGCCGAGCGACACCCCGGCATTTTCCACCCAGATCAGGTTCATCACCGGCCAGACATCAACAAAGCCGAGCTCACGCAGCTGCACCACATTGATGATCCAGTATTTCACCAGCTGATCGAGAATGAACACCGTGAGTGCCAGGCCAAAGCCGAGGATGCGAAGGGGACGAGCCTCGCCGTCAACCGAGCGACGAAAGGTGACGCGGTTTTCGGTCATTGGGTGAGCACGTTTACATCTGTCATCCCGGGCTTGACCCGGGACCCAGCGCGACAAATCAACGCGAGCGAGGCTCGCGCCGCCCGACCCCTGGCGGCTGGGTCCCGGGTCAAGCCCGGGATGACAGCGTCTGGATTAAGCCGCATCGGCAACCACGTCAGCACAGCGGTTGCACAGATCGCCGTCCTCACCCACCTCCGGCAAATGCCGCCAGCAGCGGCCGCATTTGTTGTCGGTGGTCGATGCAACCGTCACGGCGTCTAGGCCCTGCACTTTCGTCACGCTCGCGGTAATAAAGAGTTCGGCCAGTTGAGCTTCTTGGAAGCCGCCAAGGATCGCCGAAATGTCGGAGACCGAAATAACGGCCTCAAGACTTGAGCGAATAATTTTGTCACGACGCAGGGGCTCGATGGCTTCGGTGACTTGTGCACGCATCTCGCGAATGGCAATCCAGCGATGCGCGAGTGGCCAGTCCAGCCATCCCCCCTCAACCTCCCGCCACTCCAACAAATGCACACTCCCGCCCTCGGGATAGCGCGTGGCCCACACTTCCTCGGCAGTGAACACCAGCACTGGCGCGGCATATCGCACCAGCGCGTGGAACAGGGTGTCGAGCACGGTGCGGTAGGCCATGCGGTTCGATGACGTGGCGGCGTCGCAGTAGAGGCTGTCTTTGCGGATATCGAAGAAGAAGGCGCTGAGGTCGTTGTTGGCGAAATCGCTCAGCAGGCGGACGTAGCTGTTAAAATCGAAATCCTGGACGGCCTGTTTCAGCTTGGCATCCATATCGGCCAGCAGGTGCAGGACATAGCGTTCAAGCTCCGGCATTGCCGACACGTCGGTGACCCGTTCGGCCTCGGTGAACCCGTCCAGCGCGCCGAGCAGATAGCGGAAGGTATTGCGGAGTTTCCGGTACTGATCCGCGACGCCTTTCAGGATTTCATCGCCGATGCGGTGATCCTCGGTGAAGTCGGCGGACAGCGCCCACAGCCGGATGATGTCGGCCCCATAATCGCGCATCAGCTTCAACGGATCGGTGGTGTTGCCGAGGGATTTTGACTGTTTGTAACCCTTGGAATCGAGCGTCATGCCGTGCGTCAGCACTGCCTTGTACGGCGCGCGGCCCCGCGTCCCGCAACTCTCCAGCAATGACGACTGGAACCAGCCGCGGTGCTGGTCGGAGCCTTCGAGGTAGAGGTCGGCAGGCGCCTGAGTCTTGTCCTCACGCATCAGGTCTGGCCATTTGCCAGATTCCAGCACGAACGCATGGGTGCAGCCGCTGTCGAACCACACGTCCAAGATATCGGTCTGCCGTTCGTAATCGGCGGCGTCATAACCGCTTCCGAGATACTCCTGCGCCCGCTCGTCGGTCCACGCATCGACGCCGCTGTCGCGCACCGCCGCGATGATCCGGGCGTTGACGGCGGGATCGCACAGATAGGCTCCGGTCTTGCGGTCAACGAACAGCGTGATCGGTACACCCCAGGCGCGCTGGCGGGAGATCACCCAGTCGGGCCGCCCCTCCACCATCGCATTGATCCGGTTCCGCCCCTTTTCAGGCACGAAGCGCGTCTCGGCAATGGCGGCGAGCGCCTTTTCGCGCAGGCCACCAGCGTCCCCCATCGGAATGAACCACTGCGGCGTGCAGCGGAAGATGACTTTGGCTTTGGAGCGCCAGCTGTGGGGGTAGCTGTGTTTGTAGTCGGCGCTCGCCGCGAGCAGCCCGCCAGCTTCGCGCAGGTCGGTGCAGATCGGCCCGTCGGGCGCATTCAGCTTTGGCGCGATGACGCTGCCCTGCCCGCCCAGCCACGCCCAGTCGGCGCGATATTTCCCGTCGCCCTCGACCGCGAACACCGGCTCGATGCCATTGGCCTTGCACAGCAGGAAATCATCCTCGCCGTGGTCGGGGGCCATGTGGACAAGGCCGGTGCCGGCTTCGGTGGTGACGAAATCGCCGGGCAGGAACGGCCGCGGCTTGGCAAAGAACCCGCCGAGATGGTGCATCGGATGGCGAGCGATGGTCCCGGCAAGGTCGGAGCCTTTGCCGCGCCAGACTGCGTTCATCCATGACGTCGTCCCGCCCATACCGCCGGCCGTTCTCGGCGCGATGTCGGCGATGAGGTCTTCCGCGACAAGATAATGGCCCAGCAACCGGAAACTGTCGTTGGCCAGTTCTTCAGGAAGCTTGAAGCCGTCGGTGACACAAACTTCATACAGAACATATGTGATATCAGGCGCGTACGCGATCGCCTGATTGACCGGGATCGTCCACGGGGTCGTCGTCCAGATCACCGCATGGGCGCCGACCAGCTCCGGAATCGGCGACTCCACAATCTCGAACATCACATCGATCTGCGTCGAGACGATATCCTCATACTCAACCTCGGCCTCCGCCAAGGCCGTCCTCTCCACCGGCGACCACATCACCGGCTTGGCGCCGCGATAGAGCTGCCCGCTTTCGGCGAATTTCATCAGTTCAGAGACAATCGTCGCCTCGGCCTCGAAATCCATCGTCAGATAGGGATGGTCCCAGTCGCCGTTGATGCCGAGCCGCTTCAGCTGGTCGCGCTGCGTGTCGACCCAATGCTGGGCATAGGCGCGGCACTCGGCGCGGAACTCGACTGGCGGGACCTCGTCCTTGTTCTTCTTCTTCGCGCGATACTGCTCCTCGACCTTCCACTCGATCGGCAGCCCGTGGCAGTCCCACCCGGGCACATAGGGCGCGTCCTTGCCGAGCAAAGTCTGCGTCCGGCACACCATGTCCTTCAGGATATGGTTCAGCGCATGGCCGATGTGCATGTCGCCATTGGCATAGGGCGGGCCATCGTGGAGGATGAATTTCTCGCGGCCCTTGCGGCTGTCGCGCAGCCGCCGGTACAGGTCCATCTCCTGCCAGCGCGCCAGAATCCCCGGCTCCTTTGCGGGCAGGCCGGCCTTCATCGGAAAGTCGGTCTTCGGCAGAAAGACGGTGTCGCGATAGTCTTTTTTCGGAGTGTCGGCGGTGTCGGTCATATCGCCGGAGCGTCTAGCCGCCGGGAGAGGGTGTTGTCGAGGGACGGGGTTATGATGCGCCGAGCATGACCACGCCGCCGATCAGGACCAGACAACCGAGAATCCGCCAAGGGCCCGCCGCCTCCCGCAGGAAATAGATTCCGAACAGAGCCCCGACCATCATCGACATTTCCCGCGCCGGGGCAACGAGGCTGAGCGGGGCACCCATCTGCAGCGAGCTGAGCACGAGGATATGGCCCAGCGGCGAGATCAGGCCGACAATGGCGGCGCGCCCCCAATGTCCGCGCATCGCCGCTGCCGCGTTCGCAGGACGTGACATGACCACCGGCAGCAACATGGCAAAGCGGGCGGTGTTGCCGAACCAGTCGAGCAGGATCGGGGCAATCAGCAGCAGTTTGACCCCATAGGCGTCATTCACGGTGTAGCCGGCGATCAGCGCCCCGGTGAGCAGGCCCCACCTGACCCCGGCGCGGGCCCCCGCCTCGCGGAAGCGCGACAGATTCCCCTGCGTGGCGATCAGGCCGATCCCGGTGACGACCGCGAGCAACCCGGCGAGGCGTAGCGGAGTTGGCGTTTCGGCCAGCAGCACAAATCCGCCGATGGCGGCGATGGCCGGACCGCTACCCCGCGCAATCGGATAGACCACCGACAGGTCAGCAACCTGATACCCGCGTTGCAGCGCCAGACTGTAAGCAAGGTGCAAAAAGGCGCTGGCCGCGATGCAGACCGCAACCGGCACAGTCCAGGTCATGCCGCCGTTGAAAATGACCCAGGCAACCCAGGGCAGATAGAATATGCAGGCGAAAAAATTATTGGCGAGCACGAAGGCCGGTCCCGCCGCTGCGGCCTGTTTGGCCAGCAGGTTCCAGGTCGCGTGCAGAACCGCCGCGATCAGGACCATCAGCAGCGGACCGGTCATTGCAGGCACTGGCGCTCCGGGACGGTGACGATGCGGCGGGGACGTGGCATAGCGGCACGCATAGCAGCCAGCGGGGCAGATGACATGGTGCGGATTGGGGTTCTTGGCGCGGGCGGGCGGATGGGACAGGCTTTGGCGGTCGCCATTGCCGCCGCACCGGGGGCGGAATTATCGGGCGGGGTGGAACGCGCCGGACATGCCGCCATCGGCGCGCCACTTGGCTCCGGCGTGATTGGCGATGATGTGGCGGCGCTTGCAGCGGCTTCGGATGTGTTGGTGGATTTCACCGCTCCCGTAGCGCTGGCCGGCAATCTGGCGGCGGCCAAGGCCGGGAATTGTGCTTTGTTGGTCGGCACCACCGGGCTTGAGGCATCGCATCATGTCGCGATTGACGCCGCCGCAACGGGGATCGCGGTGTTGCAGGCCGCCAATACCGCGCTCGGGGTCAACATATTGGCGGCGCTGGTCGAGCAGGCGGCACGCGCTCTCGGGCCGGACTGGGATATTGAAATTGTCGAAATGCACCACCGCCACAAGGTGGATGCGCCGTCTGGCACGGCCTTGTCGCTGGGGGAGGCGGCAGCGCGCGGGCGGGGGATTGATCTGTCCAGCCACAGCGAACGCGGCCGCGACGGTGTCGGGGTGCCGCGCGCGGTGGGCGCAATCGGCTTTGCATCCCTGCGCGGCGGATCGGTGGCTGGGGATCATATGGCGGTGCTGGCAGCCGAGGGGGAGCGGATCGAGCTTGGTCACCGGGCCGAGAGCCGGGAGATTTTTGCGCGCGGCGCGGTGAAGGCGGCGCTTTGGCTCGCTGGTAAACCCTCAGGGCGATACACGATGGCCGACGTGCTGGGGCTATAGTGGCAAAGGCCTTTACCAAGCGCGAGGCCGACGCCTTTTTTGCGACGCTTTCCGCCCTGAATCCGGAACCCCGGACTGAACTCGCCTATGTCAACGCCTACACCCTGCTGGTCGCGGTCGCGCTGTCGGCGCAATCAACCGATGTCGGGGTCAACAAGGCGACGGCCAAACTGTTTGCCGAGGTGCAAACCCCGGAGGCGATGATCGAACTGGGCGAGGCTGGCCTCCGGCAGCATATCCGCACCATCGGGCTGTTCAACACGAAGGCGAAGAATGTCATCGCGCTGAGCGAGGCGCTGGTGGCGAAACATGGTGGACAGGTACCCCAGGACCGCGACTCACTGGAGGCATTGCCGGGGGTAGGCCGCAAGACAGCGAACGTGGTGCTGAATGTCGCCTTCGGGCAGGAAACGATGGCGGTCGACACCCATATTTTCCGGGTCGGCAACCGAACCGGGATGGCTCCGGGCAAAACCCCGCGCGCGGTTGAGGACGGGCTGGTGAAGATCATCCCGGCACCGTGGCGGCGCGATGCGCACAATTGGTTGATTTTGCTCGGCCGCTACACCTGTTTGGCGCGGACACCGCGCTGCTTTGCCTGCCCGGTCGCCGACCTGTGCCGGTTCAAGGAAAAGACGCTGGGGCCTTAGCAGTTCAGCCACCGTTCAGCCGTGATGCAATAGTCAGAAACTCCCCCCTGTACCCTGACGTTGCGTTGCGTACCCTTTCCCTCCAAAGTTGCGGAGGCGTTTTGGGAGAAGTCTGATGCAGAAGCTGATTGCCACCGCTGGCCTGATCCTGTTGGCATCCTGTGCCCCGGCAACCGCCCCGACGACGGTTGCGGCGGCCCCTGCATCCCCGGTCCCCGCCGTTGCTGCCCGTAGCTGCGTATCGCTGACTTCGATCAGCGAGGCGCGGGTCATCGATGACCGCACGATTGATTTTCACATGCGGGACGGCACCGTGCTGAAAAACACCCTGCCCCACAGCTGCCCGTCGCTCGGCTTTGAAAAGGCGTTCACCTACGCCACGTCGCTCAGCCAACTATGCTCGGTCGACATTATCAGCGTCATTCAACAGGGCGGCGGCCCCCGGATTGGCGCAAGCTGCGGCCTTGGCACCTTCGTCCCAACCGCAGTGGCGGCACGCTAACCTGAAATTCCCTGCTGGCAACTGGCGGAACCGGCGCTAGACTACCCCTTCAATCGGCGCACAAGACCGAGCGAGCAAGGGGGAGAGGCCATGGCTTTGCCAGGCGCAGGCGATCCAGCTGCCATGTTCCGCGACATGTTGGGGCAATGGGAGAAAATATCGAACGAATGGGGCAGTCAGCTGCTGCAATCGAGCGAGTTTTCCAAATCCATGCAGGGCGTGACCGCGCTGTCGCTACAATTGCAGCAGGGCAGCCAGGAAAATATGCAAAAGGTGCTGACCGCCGCCAACCTGCCGAGCCGCTCCGACATATTGGAACTTGGTGCCCAGGTCCGGGGCGTGGAGGACCGGCTGGCACGAATTGAGGCGGCGCTGGCCGGGATCGGCGCAACCGCTCCGGTGCCCGAACGGCCGAAACCGGCGCGCACCCGCAAGCCCGGGGCCAAATGACCGCGACGGCGGCAGACCCAACGGCGCAGATGCAGGCGCTTGTTGAGCAGGCGATCCAGCGCAACATCAAGGGGCTGGAATATTTCGCCTCTCCCGCGCCGCCATCCGGAGCGTCACCAAAGGACCTGCTGGTATCCCGGGGGACGATGAACCTGTGGCATTACCGGGCCCAGGCCGATGAGGTTTACCGGGTGCCGATCCTGCTGGTGATGGCGACGACCAACCGGGGCTATATTTTCGACATGGCACCGGGGCAGAGCTTCGCCGAGTTCCTGCTCAAGGCGGGGTATGACGTGTTCATGCTCGATTGGAACGCTCCGCGCAGCGATGAACGGCATTTGGCGTTCGAGGATTATGTCCTCGACTTCATTCCCGACAGTTTGGCGCGCATCGCCGCCGAAACCGGTGAGAGCGAGGTCAGCATCGTCGGCTACTGCATGGGCGGTGTGCTGTCGACGCTCTACGCCGCGCTGCATCCGGATGGCCCGCTGAAAAATCTGGTCACGTTCACCACGCCGATTGATTTTTCGCAGATGGGGCTGTTCGCTGCCTGGTCGGACGAGGCGCATTTCGATGTCGACCGGCTGGTCGATACCCTCGGCAATATACCGCCCGACATGCTGTTCAGCGCCTTTGATGCCCTGCGTCCGGCCTCCCGGCTCGTCGGCAATATCCGGCTATGGGATAATATGTGGAATGATGAATATGTGAAATCCTTCCGGATGTTCGACCGCTGGTCAACCGACATGCTGCCGCTCGCCGGGGAATATTTCCGCCAGACCACCAAGGAATTGATGTGGAAAAATGGACTGGTCAACGGCGGCTTCCGCATCGGCGGACGGGAGGTCGATATCCGCAACATCAGGGTGCCGCTGCTGCATGTCGTTGCCGAACATGACCATATCGTGCCCTATGCTGCCTCCGCGCCACTGATTGCGCTGGCTGGATCCGCCGACAAGGAAGAGGTGGTGCTGAAAGGCGGCCATGTCAGCCTGGTCGCCGGGGCGAACGCGCAGAAGCGGCTTTGGCCGCGCCTAGATCTCTGGCTTCAGGAGCGGTCCTTGTGAGTGAAACGACGGTGCGGTTGAAAGACCGCGACATTCAGTTGCGCGCCTTTGCCCCGGGGGATGCGGCGGCAATGCTGGCCTTTGCCCGGTCGCTACCGGAACATGATCTGCTGTTCCTCAGCCGCGATATCACCCACCCGAAGGTGGTTGCAGCCTGGCTGGCACAGGTTGCTGACGGCCAGATTCACAGCGTGGTGGCGGTTGAAGGGGATGCCATCATTGGCTGCACGGCAGTGGTCCGGGACGAGCTCGGCTGGTCGCCACATGTCGGCGAAATGCGGGTGCTGCTCGCGGTGGCGGCGCGGGGGTCGGGCCTCGGGCGGGTGCTGGCGCAGGCAGCGTTCGGCACAGCGATCAGCCTTGGCCTCGAAAAACTGACGGCGCAGATGACAATTGATCAGGCTGGTGCCATCGGCCTGTTCGAAGAGCTGGGCTTTCGCGGCGAGGCGCTGCTGAAAGATCATGTCAGGGGCCGCGACGGGCGGACCTATGACATTGCGGTGCTCAGCTGTGATGTTGCGCGTGCTGCAAGCCAGCGTGCAGCATTGGGACTGACAGACGGAGCAGCTTGACAGCGATTCACAAACACTATTGCATGTTGCAGCGCACCATGACGGAGACCAAAATGCAGTCACCTACCGCCACTCGCCCCCCGCTCGGCCTCGCGTTTATTGAGTTAAATCGGGCGCTTCTGGAACTCGCGACGCTGCCGATTGCTGCACCTTTGCTGCGCAAGGCCGCGCGAGGCGATGGTCATTCGGTGTTGGTGATGCCGGGGTTTACCGCCAGCGACCGGTCAACCGGCATCCTGCGCCGCTATCTCGATGATCTGGGGTATGACACGCACGCTTGGGAGTTGGGCCGCAATCTCGGACCGCGCGCTATTGGCCACAAGGGCGAGAAGCTGATTGAGCGGCTGGCCGCCATCCACGCCCTGTCCGGCAAGAAGGTCAGTTTGGTCGGCTGGAGCCTTGGCGGCGTGATGGCGCGGCAATTGTCCCGGCGCCTGCCTGATGCAGTGCGGCAGGTGATTTCGCTCGGCAGTCCATTCGCGGGCGATCCGCGCACCAGCAACGTCTGGCGGGTTTATGAACAGGTCGCCGGACAGCGGATCGACAGCGAGGATATCCAGAGCCAGTTGCGCGAAAGCCGCGAGGCTCCGCCGGTGCCTTCGACCGCTATCTACACCAAGACCGACGGCATAGTCGCGTGGCGCAGCTGCACCGAGCCGCATACGGCGACCACCGACAATATCGAAGTGCTGGGCAGCCACTGTGGCCTCGGCATCAACCCGGCGGTTCTGTACGCAATCGCCGACCGGTTGGCCCAAACCGAAGACGGATGGGCCCCCTTCGAACGTACCGGCTGGCGCGCGGCGGTCTATCCGTCGTCAGGCGCCGTGCACTGACTAATCTCTCTCCCCTAGCGGGGAGAGAGCGAAGACTTAGTCCTTCTTGCCCATCATCGGGGCAACGGCTTCGCGGCCGAAGCGGGCGATGAGTTCGCCAAGTTCCTTGACTTGTTCCATGCCGCGGGTCCCCTGGGCACGGATGAAATCGGCCTGAACCTGCATGACTTCGTTGAGGTTCTTCGCCTGGGCGGCGGCGCGCAGGGCGTTGAACGCTTCGCGGGCATTGGCTTCGGCATGGTTGATCACGGTGACATTCAGCGACTGGCTGTTTTCCGCGGCCTTGGCGCCGGCAGCCTTCAGCGATTCGCCGGCGTTCTTCAGCGGTTCCGCCATCCGGTCAGCGAAATTCTTGGCATCGGTCATGATAGTCTCCTTGGTGATCAATGGGCGGCGTGGGCTGCGATTAGGTCAACAACCTTTGGCAGCGCGTGAGCGGGCAGATCGTGCGCCATATTGTCTATTATTTCCAGTCTTGCTCCGGGAATGCGGCGGGCGGTATCGGCGCCGCCCTCCGGCGGCACCAATTGGTCGATGCTGCCGTGGATGACCAGCGTCCGCGCTTTGATGTTGGGTAGATCGGCGATACGGCTGCCGCTGGCGATGATGGCGGCAAGCTGGCGCTGGACGCCTGCCGGGGCATAGCTGCGGCGGTAGGCGCGGGTGATCAACTCCCGGCGGGCAACCGGATCACCGCCGGGGGACCCGATCAGGCCGTACATCGCCACACCGGCATCGATCAGTGCCGCTTCATCGCCTGTTTTCGGGCGCGGGCGGATTAACGCCCTGCGCAATTCGGTGGAGGCCTGTGGCAAGCCACGCGCGCCGCTGGTCGACATGATCGAGGTCAATGTCAGCACCCGGTCGGGGTAGCGTGCGGCAACCAGCTGGGCGATCATCCCGCCCATTGATGCACCTACGATATGTGCCCGTTCGATGCTGAGCGCATCCATGAAGGATACGGTGTCCTGCGCCATGTCCGCCAGTTTATACGGCACACCGGTCGGTAGCCGTAGCGCCGCCTTTGCCATCACCCACAGCGGATTTGGCGGCCGGACATGATCGAACTTGGTCGACAGGCCGATATCGCGGTTGTCAAACCGGATGACCCGGAAGCCTTTGGCGACCAGCGCATCAACCATCACCTCCGGCCAGAAAATCAGCTGCGCGCCAAGACCCATGACCAGCAGGATCACCGGTCCCTCGGCAGGTCCCCGATCATCATAGGCCAGGGTCACGCCATTTGCCTGAACCATGGCGCTGGTCATGCTGCGACGGCTTTGCGTTTTGCTGCAGGCTTTGCTGCGGCCTTTTTGGTTGGCGCTGCGGCCGGTGTGGCCACAGGTCCGGCTTTTGCGGCAGCAAGCAGCGCGTCAAATGACGACTGCAAACACTCGGCGTAGAAGGACGGGTCCGGGATCATCGCGCGGTCGGAGGTGAAGGAGATCGCGATGTTGTCGCCGTAGCTGTAGACCGGATGGATCAACCCCATGCCATCAAGGATCGGGCCGGTGCCGATCTGGCTGACCATCTTGGCACCTGCCATGTAGATTGGCTGACGGGGGCCAGGGACGTTGGTGACGACGCAGTTGAACACCGGATTGATCCGGTTGGCAAGGCCAAGCCCGGTGTAGAGCCGCGCACCCAGTCCAGCGAGCGCCGCCGGCATGAACTGGCTATACTCGGTCAGGGTCCGTGCGCCGACCGCATTGGTCAGTGCCTTGGAATTGATCGTTCCTTCATGGACGGACTTCAACCGCTCGACCGGATCGGCGATGTGCGTGCCAAGCTGGACGACCATAGCCGACACCAGATTGCCGAGCGCGCCCTTTTCCCCTTCGGCCCGGACCGAGATGGGGGCCATTGCGGTCATCGATTCGGTGGGCAATTCACCCTTGGCTTCGAGATAGGCGCGCAGTCCGCCACCGACGATGGTCAGCATGACGTCGTTGACGGTCGGACCAGGAATCGCAGCCCGGATGGCCTTGACGTCCGCCATGCTGAAGGTGCGACCTTCGATGACGCGATGCGGCCCGACGCTGCCGTTGAAACGGGTCCGGGGTGGACGGAACCCGGCGGTCGACAATTCGCCCTTGCCGAGGCCAGCGCCCAACCGAGCGAGGCCCGGAACCGACTGTGCCATCACCTGGGCGAGCCGGAACGGTTGACGCAGATTGTTGATATAGCCCCGGAACAGCAACTCGCCGAACCCGGGCTTTTTCTCCGGCTTCCAGGTATCGACGGGTGGCGGTGCCGGTTCCGGCTCCAGGCTGTGGATCGCCGAGGTCATGTCGACGCCCGACATGCCGTCGATGGCGGCGTGATGAACCTTTGACAGCAGGGCAAAACAACCCTTGGGCAGCCCCGGAATATTGTCGAGCCCTTCGATGACGGTGAATTCCCAGAGCGGCTTGGTCATATCCATCGGGCGGGAGTGGAGGCGCGCCGCCTGAATGCACAGCTGCCGCCAGTCACCGGGGGCCGGCAAGGCGATATGACGGGTGTGGAATTCAATATCGAAATCAGCATCTTCGACCCAATAAGGATGGTCAAGATTGCCGGGAACATGCACCAGTTTCTGCCGGAATGCCCGTGCGCCACCAAGGCGCGCCTCGACATGGGCGAGAATATCCTTGAAGCGGACAAACCCGCCCGGCGCGGTCGACGGATCGTAGATCGCCAACGAGCCAATGTGCATCGGCGAGTTGCGGGTTTCGAAATAGACGAACGACGCGTCCTGACCACTCAATTGCTGCATGATCGACTCTCCCCAGTGCGTGCCGGTTCCGGCTAGCTATTCATGTTGCGGTGCAGCATAATTGTGGATGAGTCAAGGGCAGGCGTCAATCCAATGACGGGCCGGGCGCGGGCAATACCGACAGGATATCGGTCTGCGAAAAGTCGTTGCCAATGAACAGAAGTGGACAGGCGAGGCGGCTGGCCAGCGCATAGGCAAAACAATCGCCAAAGTTTAGACAATAGTCGGGACTGCCACGGCCCCAGCGCCGGAACACACTGCCGACACGGCGGGCCTCCGCTTCATCGACCGGGACGACCTCGAGCGGCAGGCTGTCCATCAGGTCTTCGAGCATATCGAGGCCGTTGTTCCGACCGGCAACAATGTAGGTTTCGGACAAGGTGCCTGCCGAGATCATCACAGACTCAGCGTCATCCAGCGCGGTCGCACATTGAACCGCCAACGGTTCGCGCCGAATGATTGCGATCAGCGCCGACGTATCGACGACGATCAATTCGGCAATCCGTCCCAGCCGTACAAACTGTCTTGCGCTTCTGCGGCCTCGCAGCCTTTGCCGATGCCCCGTCGCTCTGCTTCGGCCATGATGGCGAGAATTCGTGCGAGGCGTTGTCCCCTTGGCAAGCCGCGCCGCACGGAGGTCAGCCGGGCTTTGGGTTCGCCATGCCGGGTCAGAAGCACATCTTCCCCAGACTCAGCACGGCGAACCAGTTCGCTGAGTTGCGCTTTGGCTTCAGATACCGCGATATCCATTCAGAATATTTGGACCAATTGTTGGTCCAAGTCAAATCACTTCCCGAACCCGAACACGTCCTGATGATAGACGCCGTCCTCAATCAGCCCCTCCAGCCAGGTCGAGCCTGCCAGATGGTCGCCGCCGGTTTTGGCGCTGTGGATGCGGATCAGGGTGTCGCGGACGGCGGGGGCCATGAATTTACCGTCGCCGCACAGGAATATCTGACCACCGGCCGCCACAAGCTCCCACACCGTATCGCGCGCGGCCCACAGCGCGTCCTGGACATAGCGGTGCGGGTGCCCGCCAAGCTGGCTGAAGGCGAGGTGGAGCGTGGCGACGCCGGACGCCTGCCAGCCTTCCATCTCGGATCGGCACAGCCAGTCATGGTCCGGGTGGCGGGCACCGAAGAACAGGCGGCAAGTCCCCGTCGCACCTTGTGCCGCGCGTTCACCGAGGAAGCCGCGCAGCGGGGCAAAGCCGGTCCCCGGACCGATCAATAGCAGCGGTACGTTGCCGTCCTGCGGTGGCGCAAACGGCGGATTGGGGCGGCGCACATAGGCGAAGACCCGGTCGCCGGGGCCAAGATCGCGCATATGGGTCGACGCAAACCCCTGATGTTCCCCAATCCCTGACCAAGCGGGAGCGTTGAGCGTCCCGACGATCAGATCAACCCTGTCGGGCTGCGCCAGTGGTGAGGAGGCGATGGAATAGAAGCGCGGCGCAATCGCCGACGACAACTCGACGAAACTGCCAAGATCGAGTTCAGCGGCTGGATATTTGACCAGCAACCCGAGCAACGTCAGTCGCGGCGCGGCGACTTCGGCAGCCCAGACCGCTTCCTCCGCCAATCTGGCCAATTGCCGGCTGGTATGCGGGCAGCGGGTGGCGGCGATCACCGCATCGAGTGCGCGGCGCGGCATCGGGTCTTGGATTTCGACAAAGTCGGTCAATAATTGCCGGACCGTCACCGTCCGTCCAATCGGCAGATGGCGGAAGCGTCCGCTCGATCCGCTGGCGACAACCTGCGCTGCCCCATCGACCCCGAGCCGGTCCAGCGCCAGATCGACATGTTCCCGGCGGTTGCGCGCATAGATGGCGAGATGATCGCCAGCGGCATAGCTTTGACCATCGGGCAATTTGATCGTCAGGAACCGGGTGGAACCACGCGGGGCCTCCGCCGCCAAATCCCACAGACCGTCGGCGGGGCGGACCATTTCGTCATTGCGGACGATCTCCATTTCAACCGCTTGATCGGGCAGCACTGCCGCCCGCGCGTCGCGACCGTCGACCATGGTCAGCGACAGGCCGGACGCCTTCGCGGCTTCCCCCTTGGCGCCGAGGGCGGCCCAGAGGTCCTTCAGGAAGCTGGCAACACCGCCGTCGAAATCGCCGTCGCCATTGGCTTCCCCCCGCGGACACAGCCGCTGCGCACCCGTCGCCGCGAAGGCGGCATCAATCTTCATCGGAAAGGCCTGATAATTTGGCCATTGCGAATTGCCGATGCCGAGCACGGCAAAACGGGTGTCCGGCCATTTGGCATCGGCGAACTGCCCGGCATCAATCGCCGCCTCTGCGGCCAGCGCGCTGTCGGGCGCGCGGCCATTGTAGGTTGCGGTCACCACGATGACGATCCGGTCCTCCGGCAATGTCCCGAGCGCTTCGTCCATCGCCACGGTCCGGGTTTCAAACCCGTCGGCGGCGGCGCGGTCGGCAATCTCCTCGGCAATGTCGCGAGCGGTGCCAAGCGAGGTGCCGTAGACCACCGACAGCCGCTGCCCGGCCCCGCTCGCCGTTGCCCGGTCACCGCCGCCGGTGGTGATTTTCACCGGTTCCGCGACGGTCAGCCGCTCACCGGGCTTCCGCAACCGTACCCTGACCCAGAAATCATCGGGCTTGATCGACAGCGACTCCTTCAACGCCAGCCGGTAGCCACGCCGGTCGGCGATGGCGAATTTCTGCAGGATCATCGCCAGCGCGAGTTTCGCCTCCACCAGCGCGAACTGCCGCCCGATGCAGGCGCGGGCCCCATTGCCGAACGGTTTATAGGCATGCGGGTGGTGCGCCAGTTCAGCCTCCGGCAGCCAGCGTTCGATATCGAACTCATAGGGATTGTCCCAACCCGACGGATGCCGCTGCAACCCCGGCGCATAGATGTTGACCGGTCGATCCTTGCGCAGCTTCCACTTGCCGCCGATCACACTGTCCTCAAACGGCCCGACCGAGAAGGCCGGGGCGGTCGGCCACAGCCGCTGGGTTTCCTTGATGACCCGTTCGATGACCTTCAGATGCGCCAGATGCTCGTAGGCCGGACGGGTGTCACCAGGCAGCACCCGGTCCACCTCGGCATAGGCCTGGGCGAGGACAAGCGGCGCGCGCAGCAATTCCATCAACGCAAAGGTCAGCAGGCCAGAGGTGGTTTCATGCCCCGCGATCAAAAACGTCAGCACCTGATAACGGATGTTGAGATCGTCGAGCGTCTCTCCCGTCTCCGGATCGCTGGCCGTCAGCATCAGGTTGAGCAGGTCCTTGGCGTCGGTCGGATGGGCGCGCCGTTCGGCAATGACCGCATCGACCAGCCGGTTCATCGTCTCGACATCCTCGTTGAACTGCCGGGTCGATTTGGTGGCAAAGCGCTGCTGGATCGGCAGCCGGGTAATGACGTTCAGAGCCTCCCCCAGCGCTTCGCCGAGCGACAGCAGGAACGGATCAAGCTCGGCATGCTCGAAACTGTTGAAGCGGTGGCCGAAGCCGGCGATGGCAATGCTGTCCAGCGTCAGCCGGGTCATGTCATCGGCGACCAGCAACTCCTCGCCGCTGTGCCGGGTCCATTTCGCCACCAACTGGTCGCAAACCTCCAGGATCAGGTCATAATAGCCGCGCATTGACCGCTGGCTGAAAGCGGGGAGCAGGATGCGGTGCGCCTTGCCCCAATTGGCCTCCTCGCTGAAGGCCGTGAACAGCCCGTCACCGGCGAATTTCCGCACCACCCGCAGGCCGGGGCCGGGGATTTTACGAAACCGCGTCTCATCGCAAAGTTCCGCAACCAAATCAGGGTGGGTAACAAACACCCCGACCCGGCTGCCAAAGCGCAGCTTGAAAATGCCGGGATCGGCAAATTCCTCCGACATGCCGAGCAGATGGCCGATGAGCCCGGCCTTCGGAATTTGATGCAGGTTGCCGACCAGTGGCAAGGTCTTGGCTGGCGCTGGAATGGAAATATGCTCAGCCATCAAATCCCCCGACGATTGGATAGCGGGAGGTTAGGCGGTTCCGGGCAGCTTGTGGAGTCGCCTTCGGCTCAACTCTCAATCTCGAACGTCAGCCCCGCCTGCCCAACCAAGCGGTCAACCAGCTTGCCGCCAAGCGCCGCCCCGGGTGTCCAGACGCCGCCGGGGACATTCGGCACATCCTTTGCCAGGCAGACCGCCGTTGCGGCGATCATTTTTGAGGTCGAGCCATAGCCGGGGTCACGGTCACCGGTGACGGTGGCGCGCAGCTGGCGACCGTCGGCGGCGACCCCGAGGAACAGGACATTGTACATCCCGGTTTCGCGCTCATGCTGGCTCGGGCCTTCGCCGGGCTTCGGACCGCCCTCCCCGCCCATCGATGCGCCGGCCGCCGCCATCGCCTGCGCCATTTTCTCACCGCCTTCGCCGGGGCCGGCGATCATCATCTCGTCATAGACAAAATCGCTGCCATAGGCATTGCCCTGCAGGAAGTTGGAGCGGTGGACATTCTTGGTGTTGATCGGGGCCATTACGAACGGCGCGACCCAGCTGTCGATGTCGGTATCGAGCATCGGCTTCATGCCGTGTGGCTGGGCGGCGCCTTCAAAGCCGGGTGTGAGGGCGAAGGGGGAGCGGAGCAGGTCGAGGATCGATGGGTCCTTCGCCGCAGCCGCCATCGTCGCCTTCAGGCTGTAGGCGGTTCCGCCGGAGAAGCCGCCCTTCATGGCGCGGACCCGGCCTTTGACACGCGGACAGGGCGCGCCGAACCGCTTCGCCGCCTCCTGCTGCAGGAACCAGACGCCCAGCTCGAACGGGATCGAGTCGAAGCCGCAGGACAGCATGATCCGCGCGCCGGACTTTTGCGCGGTCGCATGGTGCGCGTCGATCATGTGGCGCATCCAAGCTGGTTCGCCGCAGAGGTCGAAATAATCAACACCCGCCGCCGCACAGGCCGCAACCAGCTCCGATCCGTACAGCTGATATGGCCCGACCGTGGTGATGATGGCCTTCGTCCGCCCGACCATAGCGGCCAGCGAGACGGGGTCAGCCGCATCCGCCACGACCAGCGGCGTATCCTTGGGCGCACCGATCACATCGCGCACCTCCGCCAGCTTCGCCGCACTCCGCCCCGCCATCGCCCAACGGACTTCGCGGCCCAGCGGCGAGGCCGCGAGAAATTCCGCGACCAGCCGCCCGGTAAAGCCGGTGGCACCGTAGACGATAAGGTCGAAGTCGGGGGTGGTGGTCATTGTGGTTTCCTCGGTGTTCGAAAAGGGCTGTCAGAGTCGCGCCATACTCGCCCTAAAGGTTGGGCGACGCAAATGGCGCAATCGGCAGGTTTGGTGAGGGTGCGCGTTGGAGACAGCGGATTGGCGCGTATGGAAGGCCCTCCCCTGGGAGGGGGTGTCGGAACTGGGAAGTGGCGCGGGAGTGAATCCCGCGCTCGTCGGTCGGGTTCGCTGGCGGCGGCCGCCGCGGCGCGACCCGCCGGCCGGACGTTCGGGGTGTCTCGTGCAAGCTAACGAACGCTTCGCGTTCGCTGCGCTCGCCCGGTCCCCCTCACTTTTCCTTCATCACCCATACGCCGTCCCACTCGCCTTCGGGTTGATTGGCGCGGAGGTAGGCGCAGCGGTCGATGTAGGTTTGGGAGAGCTTGTCGTTGGGGTTGAGCGCGAGGCAACGCTCGAACCGTTCGACGGCCTTGTCCCATTGGCAGGCACGGTAGTTGATCATGCCGTCGTTGAATTGATTGACCACGTCGGTGAGGTTCGGGAAGGTGGTGGCGTCGTAATAATCGAGGACCTCGAACACCCGAACCGGCTCGGTCTTGCCCTTGACGACGACGAGATCGATGTCGCGCATCCGGTAGGTGCCCTTGAGCTTCTTGACCGTGGATTCGCTGATCAGGATGCGGGCGGAATAGGCCTTGCAGGCGCTTTCCAGTCGGGAGGCGAGGTTCACCCCGTCGCCGATGACCGTATAGTCCATGCGCTTGGGCGAACCGATATTGCCGCTGACCACCATGTCGGTATTGAGGCCAAGGCCCATGTCGACGGTTTTCAGGCCCTTGGCGCGGCGCTGGGCATTCCAGGCCCACATGTCGGAAATCATCGAAATGCCAGCGCGAACGGCCCGGTCCGGGTCATCGTCATGCGCGACGGGGAGGCCGAAGCAGGCCATGATCGCATCGCCGATGAACTTGTCGAGCATGCCGCCTTCGCGGGTGATGCAATCAACCATCAGGCTGAAATATTCGTTGAGGAAGGAGACGGTGCCCTGCGCGCCATATTCCTCGGTAATGGTGGTGAAGCCGCGCACGTCGCTGAACATGATCGTCGCCTCGGCGCTGACCCCGCCGAGCAGATCAAGCCCACCGTCACCGTCGAGCATCTGCGCCGCGATCACCGGGTCCATGTAGCGCGACATGGTGGACTTCATGCGCTTTTCCGAACTGATGTCCTCAAACATCAGCATCGAGCCAAGTTCCTTGTCGCTGTCCTCGGAGATCAGCGGGCTGACCGTCAGGTTCACCGATTTGCTGACCCCGGCAAAGGTCACCGCCGCGTCCGGGAAGATGTCGCTGTCCTGGCTTTCCTGAACCGCCTTGATCTTGTCGAGGATCCATTTGCTATCGTCGGCCAGCAAGTCGGTCAGCAATTGTCCGGCCAGCGCGCCGGTTTCCCACATCCGGTTGGCAGCGGCATTGCTGGTGACGATCTTGGTGGCGGGATCGAGCGTGATGACGCCGTTCGACATGCTCGACAGCATCGAGTCATTGTAATTTTTGACGCGCCGCACGTCGTCGAACAGCTTGGAATTTTCCAGGGCAATGGCGACCTGCGCGGTGAAGGCCTTCAGCCGTTGTTCGTCTTCATCGGTGAACACCCCACCCTTTTTGTTGAGCACCTGGGTGACGCCGATGACCTTGCTGTCCTTGTTAACGATGGGGACGCAGAGGATGGAGCGGGTGAAGAAGCCGGTCTGCCGGTCAAACGCCGGATTGAAGCGCAGATCGGCATAGGCATAGGGGATGTTCATGCTGTTGCCGGAGGTGAACACCGCACCGGCAATGCCGGCAAAGCTTGGCAGGCGGATTTCGGCAATTTCGGCACCACTCGCCACGCGGGAGAACAGGGTGCCGGTCGCCGGATCGTGCAGGAAAATCGTCGCGCGTTCGGATGACAGCATCTTGCAGGTTTCGGCGACGACCCGCTGGAGCAGCGACGACAGATCGAATTCGGAATTGATGTCGGACACCAGTTCAAGGAACGACATTTCCTTGATGCGGATTTGTTCGATCTGCTCGAAATATTGTAGGCTTTGCAGGGCCACAGCGGCCTGCCGGGTCATCTCCAGCAGTAGCGACAGATCATCCTCGTTGAATTTTTCGCCGCGCTTGTTGAGGTTCTGCATCACGCCGATGACTTCGTCGGACATGGTGCGAACCGGCACGCAGATGATGCTTTCGGTGCGATAGCCGGTGCGTTCGTCAACCGAAGAGTTGAAGCGCGGGTCGGCATAGGGATCGTCGATGATCAGCGGCTCGCCGGATTGGAACACCGCGCCGGCAATACCCGTGCTGTTGAGAATCCGGATTTCGCGCGACAGCCCGCCCTGCGCCACGCGGGAAAAAAGCTCGCCGCTGGTCGGGTCGTTCAGGAACAGCGTGCCACGATCGCAGTCGAGTTCACGCGAGGTGAGTTCAACCAACACCTCCAAGATGCCGTCGAGGCTGGAGGTCTGGGCACAGCGGCGGGATACCTCCAGCAACACATTGGCGCGGCGCAGGGCGACGGCGTTGGTCAACCGCGGCTTGGCGGCGCTCCGGCGCTGGATCGGGGCGTTCATGGTCGTTTCTCCAGCTCAAGCCGGATGGCCTGGACCTGATTTTGCAACGTTCCACGCTCCCGCGCAAATTCGGCTGCCATATCGCCCAACGCCTGTTCTCCGCTTGCCTTCTGCGCTTCGAGCTCGCTGCGCAGCTGATTGATCGTGGTCACAAATTGTTTGATCTCGCCGCTGTTGGCGGCCCGGACCGTCTGGATCGCGGTATCGCCCTCCGCCATCTGGGCATCCAGCCGATCCCGCATTGATTGCACAGCGGCCTTTAGCTGGGAAATTTCATCCGCCATGGCGGCCCGCGCCCGGGCGACTTCCGCCGCCGCCTCGTGCTTGCCTGCCTCCAGCCGGATGCGCAGCTCGTCGATCGTGGCCTGCAATTGTTGGTTGATTGCCCGCATGTCGGTCATTTGATCGGTATGCGCCTTCGCTGCGGCGCGGGCGTCGCTGGTTCCATCACTCATCTGATTCGTCGCATCCCGTTTCGCGTCTCATTGAAGCCGCCGCCCGCCGGATTGGCAAGCGTTGACACGGTCAAACCTCTCAACTGCGGGCGCTTGCCCTTGGCCATAGGGACAGGCCAATGTCGAGCAAAGGATGCAGGACAACGCCATGAGCCAAAGACTGATGACCCGCGTCGTGCTGGCGCACCATATTGCTGGTGCCCCCTCGCCGGATGATTTCCGGATCGAAACCGTGCCGATTCCGGAGCTTGCTGAGCATCAGTTTCTCGTCGCCAATGATTTTGTATCGGCGGATCCCGGCACCCGGTCCCGCCTGTCACCGGGTGCCAGCTATGCCCCGCCGCTTCAGCCGGGGGCCACGATCGACGGGTTTTCGGTCGGGCGGGTGATCGAAAGCCGCAATGACCGCTATCCCGTCGGAACCGCGCTGACGCTTGGCGCCGGCGGCTGGGCGACCCACAGCATTTCCAACGGGCGTGGCTATCTTGGTCTGCTGCCCGATCTCGGCGTCCGGTTGACAGCCTGGCTCGGCGTACTGGGCGTGCCGGGCATGACCGCCTATTTCGGCCTGAAGCGGGTGGCGCGGATGGAGGACGGTGCGCGGGTGCTTGTGACCTCTGCGGCAGGTCCGGTTGGCGCGACAGCGGGCCAGTTGGCGAAACATTGGGGGGCGTCGAAGGTCGTGGGGCTCGCCGGTGGTGCGGACAAACGGCGCTGGCTGATCGAGAAAGCCGGGTTCGATGCGGCTATCGACTACCGCGCCGCCAATCTGGACCAGCAAATCGCCGAAGTGTTTCCGGACGGAATCGATATCCTGTTCGACAATGTCGGCAATGCCTCCGTCGACCGGGTGCTGCCGGTAATGCGCGCCCGGGGACGGATCGTGATATCCGGGCAGGTGGCGGACTATAACACCCCGGCGGACCAGCTCGTTGGCCTGAAAAACACCCGGGAGTTCATCGGCAAGCGGTTGCGGATGGAGGGGATGGTGGTGTTCGACGATCTGCCGCAGTTTCCCACCGCACAGGCCGAGGTGGCGGCGCTTCTCCGCGATGGGAAATTGGCAAGCCGTGAGGTGATCCGGGACGGGATAGAGGCGATGCCGACCCTGTTCTGCGAATTGTTCAGCGGAAGCGACTTTGGCCGGCGGCTGATCCGGATTGAAGGTACGACATGAAGTTTGACAGCTATTCCCGCTTTGAGTTCGCCCGCGATGGCCGCATCCTGACTGCGACCATCTCGGCACCCGGTCCGGTCAACGGGGTTGATGCCGCGCTGCATGACGAACTCGCGCGGGTGTTCACTGATCTTCAGCACGACCCGGACAGCGACCTCATCATCCTGACCGGCAAGGGCCGGGCCTTTTGTGCGGGCGGCGACTTTGACTGGTTCGACGAACAAATCGCCGACCCCGCAAAGTTCCGCGACATCGGCTGGGATGCCAAGCGGATCGTGACCTCGCTGCTCGATATCGAGAAGCCGGTGATCTGCCGCATGAACGGGGCGGCGGCGGGGCTGGGGGCGACGCTGGCCTTGCTTTGCGACGTGATCATTGCCGACGAACGCGCGGTGATTGGTGACCCGCATGTCAAGGTCGGGCTGGTGGCAGGCGACGGCGGCGCGGTGATCTGGCCGCAGTTGATCGGCTATGCCCGGGCCAAGGAGCTGCTGATGACCGGGGACCTGTTGACGGCTGCGAAAGCGGCCGACATGGGCCTCATCAACCACGCGGTGCCGGGCGACCAGCTTGATGCCAAGGTCGCGGAGGTGGCGGCCAAAATCATGGGCAATCCGCGCTGGGCAGTGCGGTGGACAAAAACCGTGACCAATATGCCACTGAAAGCCCTGGTGTCGCAGATGATGGACGCCTCCATCGCCTATGAGATGATGTCCAACATGACCGCCGACCGGGCCGAGGCGGTCGCAGCCTTCCGCGAAAAACGCGCCCCGAAATTGAGCGGCGAATGAGCCAGACTTTCATCGATGAGACCCCGGAGGTCGCAGCGCTGCGTGATCAGCTCCGCCGGTTCATTGCCGCCGAGGCCCCGCGCGAAAAACGCATCGCCTGGGACCGGGCCGAGACCTGGCCGCGCGAGGTTTATGCCAAACTGAACGAGCTTGGTCTGACGGGACTGACGGTATCGACTGACTATGGCGGCGCGGGTCAGGATATCGTCGCGGCGGTCGCGGTGATTGAAGAACTGGCACAGGCCGGGGCGTTTCTGGCCGGCCCCTATATCCACACGGCTTTCTACGGGGGGATGAACCTCGGTGAAAATGGGTCGGCGGCGCAAAAGGCGGCTTATTTGCCCCGGCTGGCGCGCGGGGAGATGTTCTTCGCCTATGGGCTGAGCGAGCCCAATGTCGGCGGCGACCTTGCCAGTGTCGAAACCCGCGCCGAGCTGGACGGGGACGAGGTGGTGATCACCGGGGCGAAACGCTGGTGCACCGGAGCCGATTGGGCCGACATGATCTATTGCCTTGTCCGATCCGGGCCGGCGGAGGCCCGCTACAAGAACCTGTCCTTCGTGCTGATCCCAACCGACGCGCCGGGGCTGACCATGACCGATATCGGCCACGCCAATCTGCGCTACACCAGATCGCAGGATGTATTTTTCGACGCCGTGCGTGTGCCTGCCGCCAATATCGTTGGCGGCCCGGAGATGTGGAACCGAGGCTGGCAATTGCTGGCTGGTCGGGCGCTCGATGTCGAGAAGATCGAGATATCGGCGGTGGCTTATGGCATCGCCCGTGCGGCGCTCACCGAGGCCTGGGGCTATGCGCAGGAGCGGGTGCAGTTCGACAAGCCGGTGGCCCAGCATCAGGCGATCCGTCACAAGCTGGTGACCGCCAAAACCAAGCTCCAGGCCTGCCGCCACATGCTGTACCACGCCGCCTGGTTGGCGAACGAGCACCGGCCCTGTTCGGTTGAAACCTCCATGGCCAAATTGTTCATCGCCGATACTGGTGTGGAGATTGCGCTGGCCTGTCAGCAGGTGATGGGCGCCTATGCGCTGAGTGACGGCTATGAGATGGAACGGCATGTCCGCGACCTGCTCGGCATGCCGATTGTCGGGGGATCGAGCGACATGCAGAAGAATAATCTCGCCAGTCTGCTGCGGCTGTGACGATCCGCGATACCGTGCGGGCTCTGAGTGCTGGCATTTCGGCCCGCAGCGAGGAGATCGAGGCAGCACGCCGCCTGCCAGCCGATCTGGCGGCGACGCTTGCATCCGCCGGTTTATTCCGGATCGCGCTGCCTGCCAGCCTTGGCGGGCTGGAACTGCCACCGGCGGAGATTGTCGAGACAATTGAAGCCATGGCCATGGCCGACGCCTCGGTTGGCTGGTGCCTGATGATTGGCGCGACGACGACGCTGACAGCGGCCTATCTGCCGCACGCGCTGGCGGCGGAGATGTTTGCCGACCCCGATATCATCACCGGCGGCGTGTTCGCGCCAATGGGCAAGGCGGTGGTGGAGGGCGACCATTACCGGGTCAGCGGGCGCTGGCAATGGGCATCCGGGTCGGCAAATTGTGGCTGGTTGCTGGGCGGAGCGCAGGTGTTCGAAAATGGCGAGCTGCGCAAACTGCCAAGCGGCGCGCCTGACCACAGGATGATGATCTTCCCGCGCGCCGACGTAGAGCTGATCGACACCTGGCATTCGGCGGGGCTGAAGGGCACGGGTTCGGGCGATATCTCCGTTACGGACGTGCGGGTCCCGCTGGCGCGGTCCACCTCGCTGATTGTCGACAAGCCGGTGGAGACCGGTGCGCTTTATGTCTTTCCGGCCTTTGGCCTGCTGGCGCTCGGGATTGCCGGGGTGGCCAGCGGCAATGCCAGAGCCGCACTCGATACTGTCAAAACGATGCTGGCAGGCAAGAAGCTTCCGGGCGGACAGCGCACTGCCGCCGACCGGCAAACCGTCCAGGCAGGAGTTGCGCAGGCAGAGGCAGATTTGCGCGCCGCCCGGGCGTTGTTGTTCGATACCATTGGATCGGCCTGGCAAATGGCCGGAACGACCGGGGACATGGACATCATGACCCGTGCCCATCTGCGCCTTGCCGCCACCCACATGGTCCGCACGGCAGCCGACGTGACGCGGCAGGCCTATGATCTCGGCGGCGGCGCGTCGGTGTTCCTGTCCAACAGCCTGCAACGCCGCTTCCGCGATGCCCATACTATGACCCAGCATATGATGGTGTCACCCGCCACTTATGAACTGGCAGGACGGGTATTGCTCGGCTTGCCGACGGATGCTTCGACGCTTTGACTCAACGGGCCAGCAACCCCGCGTCGATCCGCACCAGCAACGATTTCAGTAGCTGTTTCTCGGCCTCGCTCAGTCGCGCGAAAATCGCCTGTTCCATCGCCAGCGCCTTGGGGGCGACGCTGGCATAAAGGTCCTGGCCGGTCGGGGTGAGGCGGAGCAGGTGGGACCGGTTGTCAGCCGGATTCGGACATCGTTCGACCAGGTTGCGGCCCACGAGTGACAACGCGGCGCGGCTGACGGTCACCTTGTCCATCCGGGTCCGGTCGCCGATGTCGCGCTGGGTCGTCTCCCCGGATTCGGCGATCACCGCAATCAGCCGCCATTCGGGAATCGTCAACGCGAACAGCGAGGCATAGACCTGCGCAATCTGCTCGCTCACCAGGTTGGAGGTGAAGGACAGGCGGTAGGGCAGAAACTCTTCGAGCCGCAGGACATCGGATGTCATCACCCCACCCTATCCTTTGACTCCGGCTTGGCAATCTGCAATATAGTTTCAATTGTTACTGGTTTGACCCGTGAGTGGAGGACGCCGTGGCCGATATTTTTGACAATCCGCTGGGTCTCGACGGGTTTGAGTTCATCGAATTCTGTGCCCCCGAACCCGGCCTGCTCGAACCGGTTTTCGCCAGCATGGGCTTTGCCCGTATTGCCCGCCACCGGTCCAAGGCCGTCGAGCTGTGGCGGCAGGGCGACATCAACCTGATTGCCAATTACGAACCCCGCTCCCCCGCTGCCTATTTTGCTGCCGAGCATGGCCCATCCGCATGCGGCATGGGCTTCCGGGTCCGCAACGCCCGTCACGCCTATGAAGAGGCCATTGCGCGCGGGGCCGAGCCGGTTGAGACCAGCACCGGCCCGATGGAGCTGCGCCTGCCCGCCATTCGCGGCATCGGCGGGGCGATCATCTACCTCATCGACCGGTACGGCGACGACCTGTCCATCTATGACATTGATTTCGACTATCTGGAGGGTGTCGACCGCCATCCGGTCGGGGCCGGTTTCAACGTGATCGATCACCTGACCCACAATGTCTACGGCGGACGGATGGACCATTGGGCGCGGTTTTATGAACGCATCTTCAATTTCCGCGAAATCCGCTATTTCGACATCAAGGGCGAATATACCGGCCTCACCAGCCGCGCGATGACCGCGCCGGACGGCAAGATCCGCATCCCGCTCAACGAAGAAGGCAAGGCCGGCGGCGGCCAGATTGAGGAATATCTGCGCGCCTACAACGGCGAGGGCATTCAGCATATCGCCTTTTCCTGTGATGATCTGATCGGCGGCTGGGACCGGCTGAAGGCGCTCGGCACCCCGTTCATGACCGCACCGCCCGCGACCTATTACGAGATGCTGGAGGAGCGGCTGCCCGACCACGGCGAACCGGTGAGCGAACTTCAGATGCGCGGCATCTTGCTCGATGGTTCGACCGAGGCAGGCGATCTACGCCTGCTGCTCCAGATATTCTCCGGCACCATGGTTGGCCCGGTGTTCTTCGAATTCATCCAGCGCAAGCGCGACGAGGGCTTTGGCGAGGGCAATTTCACCGCCCTGTTCAAGTCGATGGAGCGCGACCAGATGCTGCGCGGGGCCCTGACAGCGGATGCCGCGCGATGACCGCGCCCTTTGACCTGAAGCGCATCCATCACGTCGCCTATCGGTGCAAGGATGCCAAGGAAACCGTGGCTTTCTACGAGCGCGTACTTGGCATGACCTACACGACGGCCTTTGCCGAGGACCACGTACCGTCAACGGGGGAGTATGACCCCTATATGCATGTCTTCCTCGACTGCGGCGGCGGCAATGTGCTGGCGTTTTTCGAGCTGCCGAACCAGCCCGAAATGGGGCGCGACGAGAAAACCCCGGCCTGGGTCCAGCATCTGGCGTTCGAGGTTGCCGATCTTGAGACACTGCTGACCGCGAAGGCGCACATTGAGGGGCTGGGCATCGACGTGCTCGGCCCGACCTATCACGGGATTTTCCGATCAATCTATTTCTTCGACCCCAACGGTCACCGGCTGGAGCTGGCCTGCAACATCGGCACCGCCGCGCAATATGCCGAACTCCGCCGCGTCGCGCCGCTGATGCTGGAAGAATGGAGCCAGACCAAGAAAGCCCCGAACCACGCCGATTGGCTGCACAAGCCGGAAGGTTGAGGCGGTTCAGCGCGTTGTTAGCCAGACCAAAGGCATCACGGCGCTGCTGGCCAGCAACGGGATTGCGGCGCGGCCACCCTTGCGCCACCCGGCTGTGACAATGGCAATCCCGGCTTTGAACAGCGTGTTGACCAAGATCGGCACGGCCAACACCACACCAGCCAGTGCCGGATCGATAGCGCCCGGTGACAGCCCTCCCATGGTGACGATGGCTGCATCGACATCAAACGATCCGCTAAGGGCGATCAGCGTTGCAACACCTGCGCCGCCAAAGCGGATTTCGGCCCAGCGCACGGCGACCGCCAAAACCGCCACAACCAGCGCGAAGCCCAGGGCTGGCAACAGTTCAAACGGGTTGCCACTTTCGACCCCTGAGCCTGCCGCTTCTTCCCGGCTACGCTGAACCAGCCATAGCGCAAATCCTGCCGCAACCACTGCCGCCGGACCGACGATCAAGGTGAGGCCCGGCAGCGCCAGCGGGGCCAGTATCGCACACAATATCAGAACCCGCACAAACATCATCGCGGAGGCAAGGGCGACGCCGGCCGACAACACCGCCTGGCTCCCTTCACCAGATTGGAGGCGGCGGGACAGCGCCAGCGTGACAGCAGTAGAGGAATACATGCCGGTAATCGCTGCGGTCACCAGCGTCCCCCGCGTCTGGCCCCACAGCCGGTTGGCCCCATAACCGGCAAAGGAAAAGCCGGTCACGAGCACCACGACGAACCACAGCTGTTGCGGATTCCACGCATCATAGGGGCCATAATTCCGGTCAGGCAACAGCGGCAGGATTGCTGCGGCGATGATGGCAAACTGGGCGATTGCCCGGATATCAATATCACTGAGTCGCCGCAGCCAACTATGGAGTTCGTGGCGCATCGACAGCAGCAATGTGGCAGCCGCTGCCGATGCGACCGCGAGCGCGGGTTTACCACTTGTGGCAAGCACCCCAAGCGCAAGCGTTAGCAAGCCAGCGATCGTGACCGTGGCGCTAACCTGACCGTCATTTCGCATATCTCGAATATAGCCACCAACCAGCGCCGCAGCCGCGGCCCCAAGCAGGATGGCGGCGATAATCGGGTGCGTGTCGATCCCCACCAGGCCGACCACGCCGCCGAGCAACCCGAGCAAACCGAACGTCCGCACGCCCGCCACCCGCGTGCCGGGGGTCTCCGTCCGCGACTGCCAACCCCGTTCCGTCCCGACTAGCAGGCCAATGGCGAGCGACAGCGCGAGAGTCAGTGCGGGGGCAAGCTCGTTCATACATCTATCATGCGGAGTCCGGCATCAGTGCGCCAGCAGCAGTGGCACCGGGCAGTCGGCAAGCATCCGACGGGTGACGCCACCCATGAAAAACTCCCGTGCTCGCGTATGGCCATAGGCTCCCATCACGACACAAGCCGGTGACTTGCGGAATATCGCGCTGATCAAAGTCTCGGCCACCCCCGCCACACCGGTTGGTACGGCATGAAGCTCGGCCTTGACCCCGTGGCGAGACAAATATTCGGCAACAGCAATTGGCGGGAATGCCGATGGGGTTTCCTCAACGGACAATATGTCGACTCCGGCAGATTTGCAGAGCATTGGCAGGGCAGCACGGACAGCATTGGCAGCCTCAAAACTACCGTTCCACAGGACCATTATCCTACCCTGACTGTCGTACCCCGTCGCCGTTTCAGGAATGGCCAGAACCGGTGCGCGTGCGTGCAGCACGACGTCGCCGACGAGCGTCATCGCATCATTGGAACCTTTGCCGGGTTGGCTGCGGGTGAGCACGATGATGTCGGCCAGCCGAGCCCGATTGATGATGGCATCCGCCGGCGTCGAATCGCAATGAACGAAATCCCAGGCAATATCTTCGCGGGCAAGCTGTGCTTCCGCCTTAGTTCGGACCGAAGCTGCTTGTTTCTGGATATGGTCGATCACATCGGCAATCACGAATGCACCGCCGAACATGTCGGTCATGACATAGGCATTTGGCGGCGTGGCCTGAACGCAGCTCAGATGACCGCCAAAGGCCCGAGCGATATCGAGACCGGCCTGTAACCGCCCCTCGCAGCCCGCATCGCCACCGACATAGACCGTGATATTTTTCATGTCCCGTCTCCCGCCACGCAAGGTCGAATCAGACCTTCTACGAAGCAGTGTTAGCGAGCGGGCGGCAACGAAGCCTTGATTTGGGTCAAAGTCCCGAAACTCAGTCGAGTGCAATCAATTCCACTTCGTGGCCCGCCAGCATCGCCGTCTCGCCGACGCGCTTGCCCGAGAGCGCGCGGGCCAGAGGTGAGACATAAGACACGCTGCCCTGCGCCGGGTCGGCTTCGTCTTCGCCAACAATCCGGTAGGTCTGGCGGCGACCGTCATCGCGTTCGATGGTCACAGTGCTGCCAAAACGCGCTGTGCCGCCTGGGGCACCTGCTTCGACAAGCTGGGCGCTCGCCCGGCGGGCTGACCAATAGCGGAGATCACGGGTGGCTCTGGCCATCGCGGTGCGATCGGTGGTGATGCCGCCCGCTTCCTGGGCCATGTTGTAAGCGCTGCGTGCGGCGACGAGCGCCGCTTCCAATGCAACAAGACCGGCGGGCGTCACCAGATTGGGATGCGGCGATATCGGCCGGTCGGGCAAGTCCGCCGCAACCGCTTCGCTGTCCGATTCCTTAGTGAACGCCACGCTCATACGAGGTGATATGCGGTGGGTGCGGCGGAATCGCAACCGACCGCCGCAGCGCGCGAATCCGCATCGCCATTTTCCGGTTCTGACCTTAAGTTGCCGATGTGACCCAACCGCTGGAACCTCGCACTGATTTGCCGTCCCGGTCGCCCTCCTCGGTGGCGGGGGCGGAGATTCCGGGACTGACCGGACTGCTGTCGTTGGCAACCGGGGTGGTGGTGGTCGCGGCGCTGTACCTGGGGCGGGCGGTTTTGGTGCCGATCATGCTCGCCGTGCTGCTGTCCTTCGTGCTTGCCCCCTTGGTGTCCGGGCTGCGGTTCCTGCGGCTGGGCAAGACACCTTCGGCTTTGCTGGCGGTCGGTGTGGCGGTGGCGGTCATCGGGCTGACAGCGAGCGTGATCGGGGCCCAGGTGGCGAGCCTTGCCGACGATGTACCGACCTATGTCAAACAGCTGGAACGGAAAGCCGCCGGGGTCCGCAATTCCACCATTGGCCATCTGCCCGAAGCGATCAGCAAGGTGGCGCGGCAATTCCGGCACGCTGCCGGGCTGGACCCCTCGACCGAACGGCGCAGCGTCCGCTCCGCCTCTGCCGCCCGGCCGCTGCCGGTGGAAGTTTACGAGCCGACGCCGGGATCACTGGAGGTGGCGCGGCGGGTGCTCGCCCCGATTGTCAAACCGCTGGAGACGACGATCATCGTTCTGATCGTGGCGATTTTCATCCTATCCCAGAAGGAGGATTTGCGGAACCGGATCATCCGGCTTGCCGGGTCGTCCGACCTGCACCGGACCACCATCGCGATGGACGAGGCCGCAGCCCGGCTGTCGCGCTATTTCCTGACGCAGCTGATGCTCAATGCGCTGTTTGGCGGGGTGATCGGAATTGGGCTCTATTGGCTCGGCGTTCCCAGCCCGTGGCTGTGGGGGATACTCTCCGGGCTGTTGCGCTTTGTGCCCTATATCGGGGCGTTCCTGTCGGCGGTCCCGCCATTGCTGCTGGCCGCAGCGGTTGATCCCGGCTGGACGCTGGCGATCTGGACCGCCGCGCTGTTCCTGTTGACCGAGCCGCTGATGGGGTACGGGGTGGAGCCGCTGGTCTATGGCCATTCGACCGGCCTGTCCCCGGTATCGGTGATTGTTGCCGCGATTTTCTGGGCCTGGCTGTGGGGGCCGATTGGTCTGATCCTGTCCACCCCGCTGACGCTCGGCATGGTCGTGCTCGGGCGGCATGTGAAGCGGCTGGAGTTTCTTGATGTGCTGCTGGGGGATCGGCCGGCGCTGTCCCCGGTTGAAAGCTTTTACCAGCGGATGCTGGCCGGGGACCCGGACGAAGTGCTGGAGCAGGCCGAAGCGTTGCTGAAGGATCGGTCGCTCGCGGCCTATTATGACGAGGTCGCGGTCCCGGCGATGACGCTGGCCGATACCGACACGGCCCGCAAGGTGCTGACGACCAAGCAGCTGGAACGGGTGGCGCGGGCGGTCGGAACCCTGATCAAGGATTTGGAGGCCCATCAGGACGATTCCGCCGTCGTCGCGCCACCGGGCTGGACCGATCCCGGCACCATATTGTGCATTGCCGGGCGCGGCACGCTGTGCGGGGCGGTGGCAGCGATGACCGCACAATTGCTGACCAAGCGCGGCTACGGGGCGACCGTCGTCGGGCATCAGGAGGTGTCCCGCGACAAGGTCAGCTCGTTCGATCCCCAAGGCGCACGACTGGCGCTGCTGTGTCAGCTGTCAGCTGGGGCGGGGCAGGCGGGCCTCAGCGTCATCATCCGCCGCCTGCAAGACCGGTTGGGGCCAGTCCCGCTGATCGTTGGCCTCTGGTCAGGCGGCGATGGCAGCGAAATCGGGGCCTTGGAAACGGCGGACACTTTGGGCCAGTTTCTAACGGCAGTCGCTGACGAAGCCGAAAGCTCGGCCCTGGCGCGTCAGGTCGAAGCCGCAGTCACCGCCCGGCCAACGCCGGTATAGCGGAAGCCCCGGCGGGCCATTTCCTCTGGCCGGTAGATATTGCGCAGATCTACCACCACCGGCTCGCGCAATGCATCCTTGACCCGGTCAAGATCAAGCGCCCGGAACGCGTCCCACTCGGTGACAATGGTGAGGGCATCGGCGCCGGCGCAGGCCGAATAAGCATCGGTCGCGTAGCTGACATGGTCGAGCACGTCCGTTGCCGCCGCCATGCCTTCCGGGTCAAAGGCCTGCACGCTGGCCCCGGCGTCCTGCAGGGCACGGATGAGGTCAATCGCCGGGGAATCGCGCATGTCATCGGTGTTGGGTTTGAAGGTCAGCCCGAGCACCGCGACGACCTTGCCGCGTGCCGAACCGCCAAGCGCCGCAATCACCTTCTTGGCCATCGCCCGTTTGCGAACGTCATTGCCAGCGGCAACAGTTTCGACGATGCGCACCGGCGTCCCCGCGTCCTGCGCCGTCTTGACCAGCGCCAGCGTGTCCTTGGGGAAACAGGACCCACCATAGCCCGGGCCGGGGTTCAGAAACTTGGCCCCGATCCGCTTGTCGAGGCCCATGCCGCGCGCCACCTCATGCGCATCGGCACCGACCGCTTCGCACAGGTCAGCGATCTCGTTGATGAAGGCGATCTTGGTCGCCAGAAAGGCGTTGGCCGCATATTTGATCAGCTCCGCCGTCCGGCGGGAGGTGAACAGCAGCGGCGCTTCATTGAGCGACAGCGGCCGGTAAATCTCCCGCATCACGCCTTGCGCCCGCGCATCCCCGGTGCCGATCACCACGCGGTCGGGGCGTTTGAAGTCACCGATCGCCGCACCTTCCCGCAGGAATTCGGGGTTGGACACCACGGCAACATCGGCATCCGGCCGCACCTCCTGGATGATCCGTTCGACCGCATCGCCAGTGCCAACCGGGACCGTGGATTTGGTCACCACGACGGTGAAGCCTGACACGGCGGCGGCAATGTCGCGGGCGGCCTGATAAACGTAACTGAGGTCAGCATGGCCGTCGCCGCGCCGCGACGGGGTGCCAACGCCGATGAACACGGCGTCGGCGCCAGCAACGGCTATCGCCAGATCGGTGGTAAAGGCCAGCCGACCAGCGCGGACATTGGCCGCAACAAGGTCGGCCAATCCGGGTTCAAAAATTGGCATGACCCCGGCGACCAGCCGCGCAATCCGGTCGGCATCCAGATCGACGCAGACCACATCATGGCCGAAATCTGCAAAACAGGCCCCGGACACCAGCCCGACATAGCCCGCACCAATCATCGCGATCTTCATGCCCCGCTCTTAACCCCGCTTTATGACAGCCGCAACCGGGGCATCCTGGCGCTGCGGCTCCTGCTGTCATCCTGGCGCAGGGTGGGGACGACAGGGGGGGGGATGTTGAGGTGGGCGACGCACCAATCTCCCGGTCGCGCCTGTTGGCGGCCGGGGGACAGACGGGGACCGGCGCGTTCTCTGCAACTACGCTCGGGGCTCGGTACGCTGAGACTTGGTTACTGCATCACACCGAGACTGGTGTCTGGAGCCTTGGTCTGTCGCCCTTTCAGCGGTTGCAAATGGACGCTCTTTTGGCAGACCTCACCAGACGGGCAGGTCGCGAAGCTTCGGCTGGTTACCCGAACGATTCCGCGCCGGTCCTGGGCGGGCGGCCTCTAACAGCCACAAACCCGTGTCCGCCCCGAACGTGG
>CALRKY020000015.1:0-77027 GCA_943368345.1 Synechococcus sp. UW140
CGCAACGTCGCGGCGGCATCTGCCGACCCCCCGCCGATGCCCGAGGCGACCGGCAAATTCTTTTGCAGTTTCAGCGAAACCGGAACAGTCGCGCCACTCTCCCGCCGAAGTGCGATAACTGCTCTAAGGACCAGATTATCCGGATTGGCGGTAAGTCCGCTTCCAAATGGGCCCTCGATTTCCAGCGTAGGTCCGGCATCAACCACACCGACGATGTCACCGACCTCCGCAAAGGCAAAAATCGTCTCGAGTTCGTGATAGCCATCCGCCCGCCGATGTCGGACATGCAGGGCAAGATTGAGCTTGGCGTGCGCGACTTCGGAACAGATCACGGTTTGCGCGCAGCCATCGCACCTGCAACATCATAGCCATAGTCGAGCTTGGCTGACACCCGGTCCACCGCCGCCTTTTCTGGCTCGGCATCAAGCGCGGCCTTCCAGCGGAACCGCGCCTCGATCTTGCGGCCGACCTTCCAATAGGCATCGCCCAGATGCTCATTGATGGTTGGATCATCGGCAACCGCTGCCACCGCCCGTTCCAGCTGGACGACGGCTTGCGCATATTTGCCGGTGCGGAAATAGGCCCAGCCGAGCGAATCCGCGATGAACCCGTCATCCGGCTTGGCAGCGACCGCCCGTTCGATCAGCGCCTGCGCTTCGGGCATCCGCTCCCCCCGATCCAGCAGCGCATAGCCAAGATAGTTGAGCGCAGAGGCTTCGCCGGGTGCCAGTGCAATCGACTGGCGCAGGTCCACCTGCGCGCCGATCCAATCCCCGGCCCGCTCCCGCGCCGCTCCTCGGGCGAAATACAGGTACCAATGTTCGGGACCCAGCACCGTGATCAGTGCCAGCGCCTTGGAAAAAGCATTTGCGGCGTCGGCGTGCCGGTTGGCGGCGGTATAGCCTTCGCCGAGCCGGGCCCAATCCTCGATCACCGGCGACGGCGTTGCAGTCGCCTGTTCGAGTAGCACCAGCGATTCCTTTTGCCGGTCAACGCGCTGCAGAAGCGCCGCCTGCCGCGCCCGGGACAGGGAGATCAGCGGATCATCGGGCTTGATATTGGCAAGGGCCGCCAGCGCACCGTCATTCTGGTCATTGCGCGCCAGAATGTCGGAGGTCACCAGCCAGGCATCGGCATCCCCCGGTGCGAGGAAGGTCGCGTAACGGGCCAGCACCAGCGCGATCGGCAGCGGTTTGTCGCGGGACAGGTCAGCGGCCATGCGGGTGAACAGCCCCGAAATTCCGGCACGGGGGTCCTCAACACCGCCCCGGATCGGTTGATTGGTTGCGAGTTTACCCAGTGCGATTTCGAATGCTGCCAAATGGCCCCCGGCATCGAGCACCCGCCGCGCCTGCGCCTTGTTGCCAGCGGCCTGCAGCGCGCTGGCAGCGGCGAGCCGGATCCGCACGATCTGCACGCCATTGTCACTGAGCAACGTGCCATAGGCTGCTGCGGCCTCGTCCCAGCGCTTGGACGCGGCCAGCACATGCCCGCGGTGTTCCACCAGATAAGCGCGTCCAAACCCGTCCTGCGTCGCCGGGTCGAGCAGCTTCAAGGCGCCGGCGGTATCACCGCGCCCAAACCGGCCCCATGCCTCGATCACCGGCGCGGCAAAGGCCGCAAAGCCTGCTTCGACCAGCTGCTTGCGGGCTGAATCGAGCGCCAGCCAATCGCGCCGCTGCACCGCCTGCGTCACCCTCAACAGGCTCAGCGCCGCATCAAACTGGTCGGATTTGGCGAGGCGCGGGGCGAGTGCCACTGCCTGCCGTTCATTGCCGCTAGCAACCGCGAGATCGAATGCCCGGCGCGCCAGTATGGGGTCATTGGGATCGCCAACCAGCGCCCCGGAAAAGTAGCGGGAGGCCCGCGCCAAATCATCTTCGGCAAAGGCATGTCGACCAAGCACATAGGACCGTTCCGGCGACGGAATTGCCGCAGCCGACGTGGAGAGCACGGCAGTCAGCAAAACGAAGCGCGGCAACAACGGCATGTGTTCCCCCTACATGTTCGGGTAGTTCGGTCCCCCGCCACCCTCTGGCACCACCCAGTTAATATTCTGGGTTGGATCCTTGATGTCGCAGGTTTTGCAGTGGACGCAATTCTGTGCGTTGATCTGCAGGCGCGGGTTGCTGCCGTCCGCCTCCCGGACGATTTCATAGACCCCGGCCGGGCAATAGCGCTGCGCCGGTTCATCATAGAGCGCCAGATTGACGGTGATCGGAACCTCTGGATCCTTCAAGGTCAGGTGAACCGGCTGATCCTCCTCATGATTGGTATTGGACAGGAACACCGAGGATAGTTTGTCAAAGCTGATCACCCCGTCCGGTTTTGGATAGACAATCGGATGGGCATGATCGGTCCGCCGGATTTGTTCATTGTCTGGGTGATGCTTCATCGTGAACGGCAACCGGATCCCGAAATATTCCAGCCACATGGTGATGCCCGCGATGATCGTCCCAACCATATCGCCGAAGGTTTCAACTGCCGGCAGCGTGTTGCGGACGCCGCGCAATTCCTTTTCCACCCAGCTCGATTTGTAGGCGTCCGCGTAAGCCGACAACTCATCACCAGCCCGGTCAGCCGAGACCGCAGCAAAGGCGGCTTCGGCGGCCATCATGCCGGTTTTCATGGCGGTGTGGCTGCCCTTAATGCGCGGCACGTTCACAAAGCCCGCCGAACAGCCGATCAGGGCGCCGCCCGGAAACACCAGCTTGGGCACCGATTGCCAACCACCATCGTTGATCGCGCGCGCACCATAGGAAATCCGACGCCCGCCGGTCAGGATCGCCTTGATCGCCGGATGGGTTTTCCAGCGCTGCATTTCATCAAATGGCGACAAATGCGGGTTCTTGTAGTTGAGCCAGGTCACAAAGCCGAGTGCCACCTGCCCATCGGCCTGATGGTAGAGGAAACCGCCGCCATTTTCCCCGTCGAGCGGCCAGCCTTGGGTGTGGATGACCCGGCCAGGCTCATGCTGGTCAGCTGGAACATCCCACAATTCCTTGATGCCGAGGCCGTAAACCTGCGGCTGCGAATCCTTGGCAAGGTCAAACCGGCGGATCAATTGCTTGGACAGATGCCCACGCACCCCTTCGGCAAAGAAGGTGTATTTCGCATGCAGTTCCAGCCCGGGCGTATAGCTATGTTTGCGGCTGCCATCCTTGGCGACACCCATGTCACCGGTCGCGACGCCTTTGACCGATCCATCGTCGTTGAACAGCACTTCGGCAGCCGCAAAACCCGGGAAAATTTCGACGCCCAGCGCCTCGGCCTGACCGGCCAGCCAGCGGCAGAAATTGCCAAGGCTGAGGGTATAGGTGCCCTTGTTGTTCATGAACGGCGGCATCAGCCAGTGCGGGAACTCAAACTTCCGCGACTTGGTCAAAATCCAGTGGTGGTTCTCGGTCACCGGGACAGTCAGGGGATGCCCCTCCATCGTCCGCCAATCCGGGAACAGTTCGTCCAGCGCTTTGGGGTCAACCACCGCTCCCGACAGGATATGCGCGCCGATCTCGGCACCCTTTTCCAGGATGCAAACCGAAATCTCCGAACCCTTTTCCGCCGCCAGCTGTTTCAGCCGGATTGCCGCCGACAGGCCTGCCGGTCCACCGCCGACAATCACCACGTCATAGGGCATTGATTCGCGTTCGCTCATGTCTGTTCCCACGTCCTGCTGTCGCCTGCGACACGTCGCACAAATGTCATGCTTCGACCAATAGGAAGACCGATATAAATTGACCAGACCCGCAATGGTCGCATGAGTGCAAATCTGATGGAAATTCCCGACTCAGTGATGACCCGCAGCGCCGCCCTGGCAACGCTAACCTGGTGGCAGGGCGCCGGGGTCGACACGCTGGTTGACGACGCCCCGCGCAATTGGCTCGCACCACCGCCATCCGCCGAACGGCCGCCCGAGGTGACAGACTGGCAGGCAAAGGCACCCGCCGCCGCGCCCTCAAGCCCGCCCCGCAGTACTCCACCCGCCGTAAGTCGCACGACCGACATTGATCTGTCGGGCCTCAAGTCCGCACTTGCAGGGTGTGCCACGCTTGAGGCGCTCAAGGCAGCCGCCGCCGCCCTGCGTCCCCGCCCGATCTTCGCTGATGGCGACCCGGCGTCGGGTGTGATGATCATCGGGGAGACAGCGGCACCCGACGACGACCGAACCGGCCGCCCCTTCTCCGGCCCGGCTGGCGAGCTTCTGGACAAGATGCTCGCCGCCATCGGCCGGGACAGGTCATCCACCTATATTTCCAACCTGATGCTGTGGCGCAGCTTCGGCAAGGCGGCGCCCGCCGATGTTGCCGTCGGCCACACCATCCTGCTGCGGCACATCGAACTCGCTAAGCCGCGTGCGCTGCTGCTGATGGGGGGAGAGGCGGCCAAGGCCCTCCTCGCTACCCAGACCGGCATCACCCAGTTGCGCGGGAAATGGGTCAACCTCACCGCAGGCAACCATGCTGTTCCGGCCCTGCCAACCTTCAACCCGGCCTATCTGCTCCGCCGCCCCGCCGACAAGCGGATGGCCTGGGCCGACCTGTTGATGTTCAAGGCCAAAATCGATGCCGATTGACGAAAGCCGCGCCTTCATTCCGGTGCGGATCGCCGTCCTGACCGTCTCCGATACTAGGGGACCAGCGGACGACCGGTCCGGCGACACCTTGGTTGAACGCTTGACCGCTGCAGGTCATATCCTCGCCGCGCGGACTCTGCTCCGGGATGATGTCGAGGTCATCGCGGCCAAACTGAACAAGTGGATCGATGACCCCGCAATCGACTGCATCATCACGACCGGCGGCACTGGCGTCACTGGCCGCGACGTCACGCCGGAGGCCTTTGCCAAAGTCTGGGAGAAAGAGATTCCGGGTTTCGGCGAACTGTTCCGCTGGCTGAGCTACGCCAGCATCGGTACCTCAACCATCCAGTCGCGCGCCACTGCCGGAGTCGCACGCGGCACCTATCTCTTCGCCCTCCCCGGCTCAACCGGCGCGGTCAAAGACGGCTGGGACGGCATCCTCGCCACCCAACTCGACAACCGCCACCGCCCGTGCAATTTCGTGGAATTAATGCCGAGGTTGCGGGAGGTTTAAGTGTCAATATCTAGTAGTTGGATGGGCCGCTTGAAAAAGATCGTCCTGTTTGGAACGGTGATTGGCTGCGGGGCGGCAGCAGCCGACGCCCCAAAGAATTTTCCCGAGTCCGCCGGCAGCGAGAGGGCAGCAGTTGCGACGGTCCAGATCGCGAAGAGTGACAGCAACAGTCTAAAGTGCCGCATCCTGTCGTCGACCGGCGACGCCGACGCCGACAAAAGCGCCTGCTACGCAGCAAATCCACGCGTGCTCGCGAAACCCCAGACCTTACCGGTTTGGATTATTCCTATGAGGCCAGTCGATTTCGTAAGCGCGTCATCAAAAGCCGGGGAAAACATGATCAGAATTTCAGACTATCCTGAGCGATCTTTGCAAAAGAACGAACAGGGCGGAGTTGTTATCCGTTACGTCATCACAGAATCAGGAAAATTGGAAAACTGCAAGGTCATTAAGTCCAGCGGGTTCAAGGCGCTAGATGAGGCGAGTTGTCGAGTTGCGATACAGAGATTTTCCTTCGACCCTGCAACGATTGCGGGCACTCCGGTGCGATCAGTTCGTATCCACAACATCATTTATTCACTGCCGGGCAGCATTTAGGGAGTATTATCTCGACGCAATGTTGGAAACTGGGCTCAGCCTGAGGGTCTAACCCGAGCGACGCTGTTTCATCGCCGCCCTGAGCGTCTCGTCTATCCGTGCCTGCCAGCCTTCCCCGCTTGCCCGAAAATATGCCAGCACATCCTGTGATAGCCGCAACGTCTGATTAACCTTCGGCTGATCACCATTCGGTGGCCGGCCCCGGCGCGCCATGGTGTCGGTGGCCTCCCGGATAACCACATTGCCGCGCGTAATCTGGCCATGCTGGAAAAAATGCTCGTCAAGTTCCGGAGCATCGTCCGGATCAGTCGAATTGGGATCCATAAAATTGTTGTTCTCGGACATTGGCTTTCCTCATCGAGATAATGCGCCGGTCGCCATCGCGCACCATCCAAACAACCACGATCATTCGGCGTTCCAGATAACCGATTGTGATCCAACGTTCTTCGCCATAATCGAACCGGTCATCGCGCATATTGATCGCCGGTTCCGCGAACACTCTTACCGAATCTGCGAAATCAAGCCCGCGCTTGGCCAACGTCATTGCGCGCTCTGCGGGATCAAATTTGACACGCATTGGATTATGTAACAGCGGAATTCGCGATTGGCAAGATTTCGCTACAGCAGAACATCATCGCCGCCCGAAAAGCTTCTCGATGTCGGCTTTTGCCAGTTTCACATAGGTTGGGCGGCCATGGTTGCATTGGCCGCTGTGCGGGGTTGCTTCCATTTCGCGTAGCAGGGCGTTCATTTCGGCGCCGGACAAGGATCGACCGGCCCGGACCGAACCATGGCAGGCCATGGTTGCGCACACCGCCTCTATCCGTTCTTTGAGATTGAGCGCGGCATCGAACGACGCCAGATCATCGGCGAGGTCGCGGATCAGGCCCCGGACGTCGGTTTGCCCCAGCAATGCCGGGGTTGCCCGCACCAGAATCGCATTTAACCCGAACCGTTCGACTTCCAGCCCCCAGTCGGCAAGTTCACTCGCCCGTTCGGCAATGCGGTCGGCGGCAATCTCGCCCAGCTCGACGACTTCCGGCAGCAGCAGCGCCTGAGCTGTTACCCCGCCATCCGCCATCGCCGCCCGCATCCGTTCCAGTACCAGTCGTTCGTGCGCGGCGTGCTGATCGACGATCACCAGCCCGTCTGCGGCCTCGGCGACGATATAGGTCGAATGAACCTGCCCCCGCGCCACCCCCAGCGGATAATCTGGCTGCGCGACCGGCACCGCAATCCACGGTTCGGCAGCTCGCGCCGATGGCGGTGCGGCGAAATCCAGACGGCGTTCTGACACGCCCGCAAATTGCCCGACCGTTTCCGGTTCCGGTCGCAGCGCGGCGAGCGTGGCAGCAGCAACGGTGGTTGAGGCCCTGTGCCCCGCTGCATCCAAGGCGCGGCGCAGACCGGACACGATCATGCCGCGCACCATCGCTGCATCGCGGAATCGCACCTCGGTCTTGGCCGGATGGACATTCACATCGACAAAATCATGCGGCACATCGAGAAACAGGACGACCACCGGATGGCGGTCCCGGGCGAGCAAATCCTGATAGGCACCGCGCACCGCCCCGACCAGCAGCCGGTCCCGCACCGGCCGGCCATTCACAAACAGGAACTGATGGTCGGACACACCGCGATTGTAGGTTGGCAACCCGGCGAGCCCACCGAGACGCAACCCGTCCCGTTCGAGGTCAACCGGCACCGCATTGTCGGTAAAGTCCAGGCCTAGCAGGGCAGCCAGCCGCGCAACCCGGGCGCTTTCCAGCATCGAACCATTCGCGTCGCTGGCGAGCAACCGCCGTCCGTCATGGCGCAGCTCAAACGCCACATCGGCATGGGCCATGGCCAGCCGGCGCACCACGTCAAGGCAGGCTGACAGCTCCGACCGCTCGGTCTTCAGGAACTTGCGGCGGGCCGGAACCCGGGCGAACAGGCCCTCGACACTGACCCTCGTGCCCTGCGGGACAGCGGCCGGACCGTCCTCCTCAACCTGCCCGTGATCGACAATGACCCGCCAGCCATCGGCATCGCCACTGCGGCTGCTGAGCGTCAGCCGTGCCACGCTGGCAATCGACGGCAATGCCTCTCCCCGGAAGCCGAGCGTAGTGATGGCCGACAGATCACCAGCAGGCAATTTGGATGTCGCGTGGCGCTCAAGCGCAAGCCGCAACTCGCTCGCCGCCATGCCGCAGCCATCATCGATGACCTCGACCAGCTCAACCCCGCCCCGAGATAACGCGATCTGGATGCGGGTTGCCCCGGCATCAATCGCATTTTCGACGAGTTCCTTCAGCGCACTCGCTGGGCGTTCGACAACCTCGCCAGCGGCGATCTGATTGATGAGGTGGTCGGGCAGGCGGCGGATCGGCATTTGGGGTTTCCTACACCCCGCCCGAGCGAACCGCCACTCCCGGCGACGGGGAGCCGACTTTTCGCTTGGCCGGAGGCGCTTGCTTGTCCATGGTATTTGCGGCTGCGGGACTTGCGATGATCAACCGGGCTGCTACACGCGCACGGCGCTCATTTTACCATATGCGGAACCTCAATAATGTCGATTTTCAGCCGGATGTTTTCCTTCCTCAGCCAGGATATGGCGATAGACCTCGGGACGGCCAATACGCTCGTCTATGTCCGGGGTCGCGGCATCGTGCTGAACGAGCCTTCGGTTGTTGCCATCGAAACCGTCAACGGCCGCAAGACGGTCAAGGCGGTGGGCAGCGATGCCAAGGTGATGATGGGGCGCACCCCGGGGAATGTCGAGGTGATCCGCCCACTTCGCGACGGGGTGATCGCTGACATCACGGTGGCCGAACAGATGATCAACTATTTCATCAAAAAAGTGCACACCTCCAAACTGCCGCGCTTTCCGGAAATCGTGATCTGCGTACCGTCGGGGTCCACCTCGGTTGAAAAGCGCGCCATCCGCGACGCGGCCTCCAACGCCGGGGCGAGCCAAGTCTATCTGATCCAGGAGCCGATGGCCGCCGCCATTGGCGCCGGAATGCCGGTGACCGAACCCATTGGATCGATGGTCGTCGATATCGGCGGTGGCACCACCGAAGTCGCAGTTCTGTCGCTGCGTGGCCTCGCCTACACCACGTCGGTCCGGGTTGGCGGCGACAAGATGGATGAAGCCATCACGTCCTATGTCCGCCGCAATCACAATCTGCTGATCGGTGAGGCAACGGCAGAGCGGATCAAGAAGGACATCGGCACCGCCAAGGCCCCTGCCGACGGCATCGGCCGGACGATGGAGATCAAGGGCCGCGACTTGATGAACGGGGTGCCAAAGGAAATCACCATCAATCAGGCAATGGTTGCCGAAGCACTCAGCGAGCCGGTGTCGACCATCATCGAAGGTGTCCGCCTGGCGCTCGAAAATACCGCGCCGGAGCTGGCGGCGGATATCGTCGATCAGGGCATCGTGCTGACGGGTGGCGGGGCCTTGCTGCAGGATATCGACACGGTGCTGCGCGAGGCAACGGGCCTGCCCGTTTCGGTGGCTGATGATCCGCTGACCTGTGTGGCGCTCGGCACCGGCCGAGCGCTTGAAGATCCGGTGTACCGCGGTGTCCTCGAAACCGCGTAACCCGCAACGATAAGGAGGCCGCACCGTGGCCTGGCCGTCCCGACTCAGCTGGTCGAGCCTTTCGCGCCGCGAGCGGAACAGTGCGCTCTATGCCGTTGTCGCCAGTGGATTGGCCGTCGTGGTTGGGGTCGGCCTGCTGATCGGTGCCCGCGCCGACCCGGCCCGGGGTGCCGGCCTGCGGGAGGCCGCCGTCGATGTGACGGCGCCGCTTTGGTCATGGGCTGGTGGACCGTCCGGCATCATCAGCGATTGGTCCGACAGCATCGATGACTATTTCGGAACAATCGACCGCAACCGGGCGCTGGAGGCCCGTTTGAAGCGCATGCAGGCGCTGGTGCAGGAACGCGATGCGCTCAACCGCCAGAACCAGCAGTTGAAGGCGCTCCTCGCCGTGGTCGACGTCCGCGCCGGCTGGTCGCGGGTTGTCGCCATCGCCGGTGCATCCTCGGGCAGCTATATCCGGTCCGCCGTGGTGGCCGGTGGCTATGCTCAGGGTCTCCGCCCCGGGCAGCCGGTTCGCAATGCCGATGGTTTGGTCGGGCGGGTCACGGATGTCGGGACCAATGCGTCGAGGGTCCTGTTGATCATCGACGGTTTGAGCCGCATCCCGGTACGGGTAGTGCGCACCGGCAAGACGGCGATGGTCGCCGGCATCAATGATGGCCTGGTCGAAGTCCTGTACACCGCGCCGATTGATGGTCCGCTGCGAATTGGTGACCGGCTGGTAACGTCGGGCGACGGCGGTGTGTTCCCACCCGACCTGCCGGTCGCGACCATAGTCGGATTTTCCGGTGAAACACCAATGGCGCGCCCTGCGGCCCGGCTTGACGGCCTTGGTTATGTCATCGTCCAGTCTCCCTGGTTTCCGCCCGTCGTGACCCCGGTTCCCAGCACGGAGCCTGTCCCATGAGCGTGCCGTGGCGCAGCATGACCCGGGACGAACGGCTCGGCTGGATAACCGAGCATTGGCGGATGACCGTGCCGCTCCTCACCACGCTGATCGCTGTGCTGCTGATGTCGATGCCGGTGTTCACCGCGCTGCCGGTCGTCCCGCATCTGGCGATGCTGTCGGTCATGGTCTGGTCGCTGTTCCACCCGCAGTTGATGCCGGCCTGGCTGGCGCTGCCGCTCGGCATCGTCACCGATGCAGCACTCGGGCTACCGATGGGGATCAACGCCACGCTGATGCCGGTCATGGCGCTGGGGATCAACGTCAGTGAGCAGCGGTCGGGGCAATATTTGTTCGTGGTTGAATGGGCCGCCGCTGCCCTTCTCATCCTTTGCTATCAGGCGCTGACCACCAGCTTATTATCAACCGTCTTGGGAGATGTGGACGCCGGCCCGATGCTGTTTCAAGCCGTTACAACAGGCCTTGCTTATCCGGTGATGGTCCGGATCATCGCCCGGGTTCAGAGCCGCTGGGGGGTTGGCGGATGAGCCAGACCGAAGTCGACCGCGAGCTGCGCTTCTCCCGCCGCGCGATGTTTCTGGGCGCCGGAATGGCGTTCACCGGCCTGTCGCTTGCGGCGCGGATGGCCTGGCTGTCGATTTTCGAGGAGCAGAAATACCGGACCCTGGCGGAGGACAACCGGGTGTCGGTGCGACTGGTACCACCGCGCCGTGGTTGGATCGTTGACCGCTCTGGCAAACCGCTGGCGCTCAACCGGCCGGATTACCGGCTGGAACTGGTCCCGGAACAAGTCACCGACCTTGATGCAACGCTGGCCGCGATTTCAAAGGTTCTGCCGCTCTCCCCCGAAGACATCGCCCGGGTTCATCAGGCGGTGGCGCAGGTGCCGGGTTATGTCCCCGTTGAAGTTGCCAAGGGTCTCGACTGGCAGAGCTTTGCCGCCATCAACGTGCGCCTGCCCGAACTCGCCGGGGTTCAGCCGGTGCGAGGGTTTGCGCGCTATTATCCTGACGGGCCCGCCGTCGGTCATCTGCTCGGTTATGTCGCCAAACCGACCCGCGAACAATTCCTCGCCAGCAAGGACCCGCTCTACGTCTTTCCGGGCTTCCGGATCGGCAAGGACGGGATCGAAAAAACGCTGGACGAAACGCTGCGGGGCACGGCCGGTGCGCGCCGGGTTGAAGTCAACGCCCGCGGGCGGATTTTACGCGATCTGGAGGATGTCGCGGATCAGCAGGGTCAGACCGTCAAACTGACGATCAACCGGGATTTACAGAGCTTTGCCGCTCGACGGATCGGGGACGAGTCCGCCAGCGTCGTGGTGATGGATTGCTGGACCGGTGATCTGCTGTGCATGGTTTCCATGCCGGCCTTTGATCCCAACAGTTTTTCGCAAGGCATCACCCAGGCCAATTGGTCAACGCTGATGGCGAGTGATCACCACCCGCTGATCAACAAGTCGGTGCAGGGCCTGTATCCGCCCGGCTCAACCTTCAAGCCGGTGACGGCGCTCGCCATTCTGGATGCCGGGATCAGTCCGGACGAACCCTGTACTTGCACCGGCGGCTACCGGCTCGGCCGCCATACCTTTCACTGCTGGCGGCACCGGGGACACGGCGGGATCAGCATGTCGAACGGCATCACCCAGAGTTGCGACGTATATTTCTATACCTTTGGCCGAGCGATCGGGGCGGAGAAGATTGCGTCGATGGCGCGGCGGTTGGGGCTGGGTCAGGAATTTGACCTGCCAATCCCAACCCAGCGCGACGGCATCGTGCCGGATCAGGCGTGGAAGCAAAAACGCTTCAAGCGCGACTGGCTTCCGGGTGAAACGCTGAACGCCGCCATCGGCCAAGGCTATATGGTGACCACCCCGCTGCAACTGGCGGTGATGACGGCGCGGATTGCCTCCGGGCAGTCGGTGGTGCCGCGCCTGCTGTCGGGCAAAGCACCGACCTTTCAGTCGCTCGGCATTCCGGACGACCATCTGGCAATCATCCGCACCGCGATGAACGATGTGGTCAATTCCGGCCGGGGTACCGCCATTGGGGCGCGGCTGCGCTTTCCGGAGGTGCAGATGGCCGGCAAGACCGGATCGGCACAGGTCCGGCGCATCACCATGGCCGACCGGCGAGCGGGCCGGACCAGCAGCGACGACTTGCCGTGGAAACTCCGTGACCATGCACTGTTCGTCGGCTTCGCCCCCGCCGACGCCCCGCGATATGCCGCCGCCGTCATCGTCGAACATGGCAGTCACGGCGGCACCGCTGCAGCCCCCATCGCCCGCGATGTCCTGACCTATCTGTTCGAGCCGCAAACCGCGATGCGTACCCTGACGATCATGGAGGCGGATTGGGCCGCGAAAAAGGCGCGCGTCGCCGCTGCCGAGGCCGAGGCCGAGCGGCAGGCCACGACCCTGTCCGATACGGTGAGAACCGCCACCGGCGCAGCGAGTGTCGGATGAACGACTATACCCCCGCCGCCCTGCCCGACCGGCTGCGCGCCCTGCCCTGGCCGATGATCCTGACAGTCGTGGCGCTCGGGGCCTTTGGTTTCATCGGCCTCTATTCCGCTGCCGGTGGCAGCCTGACGCCCTGGGCCTTCAATCACGGCGTGCGATTTGGCGTTATGCTGCTGCTGATGCTGGTCATTGCCCATATCGACATCACCGTCTGGGCCCGCTTCGCCTACCCCGCCTATGGCATCATCCTCGCGCTACTGCTGGCGGTGGAGATTGCCGGTGATCTCGGCATGGGCGCGCGGCGCTGGATCGACCTTGGCATCATCCGCCTGCAACCGTCGGAGTTCATGAAAATCGCGGTGATCCTGGCACTGGCGCGATACTATCATTTCCTGCCGCGCGGCTATCTGGAGACGCCGCGCGCCGTCTGGTCGCCGCTGCTGATGATTGTCGTGCCGTTCGTGCTGGTGGCGCTGCAGCCCGATCTTGGGACCGGCCTGATGATCGCCTTTGGCGGCACCGCGATGCTGTTCCTCGCCGGGGTCCGGCTCCGCTGGTTCGCGGGGGCGCTGCTACTCGCAGCCGCAGCCCTTCCCGTCGCGATGAGCCTGATGCACGGCTATCAGAAAAAGCGGATCGCGACGTTCCTTGATCCGTCCTCCGACCCGCTGGGCGCCGGCTACCACATCACCCAATCGAAAATCGCCATTGGCTCGGGCGGGCTGTTCGGCAAGGGCTTCCTCAACGGCACCCAGGGTGCGCTGGAATATCTGCCTGAACGCGAAACGGATTTCGCCTTTGCGATGATGGTGGAGGAATGGGGTCTGTTCGGCGGCCTGATGATCCTCGCAGGCTTTGGCTTTGTGATCGGCTGGGGGATCAGCGTCGCCCTGTCCGCCCGCAGCCATTTCGCCCGGCTGGCGGCGATGGGCCTGACCTGCACCATTTCCTTTTATGTCGCGATCAACACCGCAATGGTCATGGGCCTGGCCCCCGTCGTCGGCATTCCGCTGCCGCTGATTTCCTATGGCGGATCGGCGATGCTGACGCTGCTCGTCACCCTCGGCATCCTGCTGTCGATTGCCCGCCAGCGCGACCGGACCACCCTCGGCGTTGGCCCCTCGAGCCTGTGAGGCTTTCGGCTTGACGCGGCCCCGCCCCCGCCCTAAACGCCGCTCTCCCGCGACAGCGGCGTGGACGCATAGCTCAGTTGGTAGAGCAGCTGACTCTTAATCAGCGGGTCCTTGGTTCGAACCCAAGTGTGTCCACCATTTTTCCCTTATAGATCAGATACTTAGGCGGCCATGCGGACATCCTTGTCGGCTAGTCACCCTGTCGAGAACCGAATAGACACCGAACAGCCTCAGTCAGCGTAAAAATCATCTGACTCGGCGTCGTCGCCCACCTTGTCTAGTTCGGCGGCTAGGGCCGCCTCATCAACGTCTAGCTCCTCCGCAGACAACTGTTCCTGCGCCACGCTTTGCAAGAGTTCTCGCAACGAGTTCCCACGAGCAATGCGAGCGCCGCGATCGGCTGTGTTCTGGACAATGCTGGCTAGGTACGAAGCAACGCTCGGATCGTCGGTCCGTCCGGCTCGCGCTGCGTCGACCTTATCAAAGAATGTTCCAAGGGCCTCCCGCACGGCGTCGGGGTCCGGCTTGGATCTGACCGCGTGCAGTTGCCGGTCCACCTCGACGAAGAGCGTGTAAAATTCCGTTTTCTTAAACGCACGCGATCCGGCCGGCAGCTGGAGGTCTCGGATGTAGGCAAGGGTACTGTTCACTCGGGCGTACAATGCCGTCTTCTCGGTGAACTCCTCGTTGTACCGCTCAAGGTACTCTTCAACCTCGTCATCACGGTGAAAGTAGTCCGACATCATAGTCGCCACGAGCGACGCCACATACACGACGTCCTTCATTCTCCGGATGTCGTTAGGGCTAAATATCTTCTTTTCGAGGAACAAGGAGTCTTTCGAAATTAGCTCGCTGAACTTCTTGTAATCGCCGAGATAGACGGCGTTGAACCGCTCCATATCGTTAAGGCTATATGCGGTCCGGTTCATCCTCTTAAAAACTTCGCGAATATCGGCGTCGTCCAAGATACCAAGGTTGCGAATTGCCACGTCGTAGTTGAGAAAATTCCTCTTACGGTCTTCCTCAAGGTCCATGTACTTGGTGATCGACCTTGAATTTTTAAATGGCGAAACCCCGTTGAAATAGTCCTTGATCGTGCGGAGGCGCTGCTGCCCGTCCACGAGGAGCTCTGTTGCCTCACCGCTCGTCGTGTCCACGTCGCCGACAGCTGTATAGATTTCCGGGAACGGGTAGCCTGTGAGGATGGTCTCGATGAAGGCGACCTTGTCGGAGTTGGTCCACACAGCGCGTCTTTGGAACTCTGGCGTTGGAATGAGCGACCCTTCGCGTTCCATTTTCAACAGAAGGCTGATTTTCCGGTTGTCGGCTGCGGTTCTCATAGCGGTCTCTCTATAGCGTCGCGGCACTTATCCAGCGATGAGCGCGCGTATGCCTCCCAAAAGGTCTCATCGTAGTACACGCCTGCGGTGATTTTATACCGGCCAAACTTGCCTGATCGCTGCAGCTCGCGAAAGAAGTCGAACCAATCCCGGCTTGACTTGAATTCAGGGTCCGTCGGCAACTTGTCTGGTCGAAGCCAGCCCCTCAACAGATAGGCACGAAAGTCTTCGACACTGTTCCAGTCTCCTCGTTCCTCAGCGAACACGAAGGCTTCTCGCCACAAGCGGAGGAACAGGTCAGAACTTATGATTGTGACGTCGATGTCGGAGGTGTCACCGAACGGCGACATAGCCGGCCGCCCATTTTTCGGGACTAGGGTGAAACCAAGCTTTGCCGATCCGGTAATGATCACGTCGCGCATTGCGACGCGAAAGAAACTGGCTACCTCGCGTCGAAGGCCCGCCTCCTGCTCCTGCGTTAGCATGGCAGCCGGTCGCGCATAGAAATATCGGTCTAGTAGCGTTTGATGATCGAGGTCGAAAAGCGCTTTGGTGAATTCGTCCTCAACCTCCCCCGCCATTCGCTCGACCTCGTTGCTCGAAACTAGTATCTTACGATCCGCCTAGCAGAGCAAGGCCCGTCGAGAAACCTGTTCATGGATTGTTCGCACTGCGCTAAGGTGCTTGCGAATTTGAAAGCGGAGCGATCACGCGTGCAATTTGTTGACCTGTTCTCTTGCGGTGGCGGTATGTCTACCGGCTTCGCTCGCACCGGGCGGTTCACCCCCATCGGCGCTGTCGATCTTGAAGTGGCGAAGCCCAGTCACCCGATCGGGGCCACCGCGTGTAACGATACATATGAGGCGAACCTAGGGCTGAGGCCGCTGTCGGCTGATCTTTCGACCACGCCGCCAGAGGTGATTGCCGATCATTTCGGCTTCGCAGCGTCGGACGTTGACGTGCTCATCTCCTGTGCCCCGTGCACCGGGTTCAGCCAGAAGCAGTCGCGGAACCACATCACGGACGATGCCCGCAATCACCTCGTTGAACGCGCGGCTGTGTTCGCAGAGGCGTGGAAGCCGAAGTACGTCGTCATCGAGAACGTAAAGGAGCTGCTGCGTGGTCGGCACAAACACCACTTCCAAGGCCTGCATCGGCGGCTAACTGAGCTCGGCTATGAGGTTTTCGCCGAAGTGCATGATCTCAAGCACCTTGGGCTGCCTCAGGGAAGGATTAGGACGCTGATCGTTGCCAAGCTGGGCGGGCGCTTCGACTGGCGCGTGCCGACGATGACGTCCTTCCGCACAGTCCGGAACGCCATTGGGCACCTCCCGGCCATTGAGGCCGGGATGACCCACCCAGACGATCCTATGCATGTGTCGCCGAAGACCGCAGGCGTATCCTTAGATCGGATGCGTGCCATCCCGCGCGACGGGGGCAGCTGGACCGATATTCCGGACGAGCTCGCCCACCTCAGAATACCGAGCATGAATGTCAAAAAGCCTGGTTCTTTCCCAGATGTCTATGGACGGCTTGCCTGGGACCGGCCTGCGCCGACAGTCACCCGGGAGTGCAGTCATCCCGGCAACGGCCGGTACTCGCATCCGGAGCAGGATCGGCTGTTGACGGTCCGGGAGATGGCGCTGATCCAAGGCTTTCCGGCCGACTACCAGTTTCTCGGCAGCCTATCCTTCAAGTACCGGCAGATCGGTGACGCAGTCCCACCGATGATCGCAGAGCAAATCGCCCGCGCAATATTGTCGGACGCGGCGGGCAAGGTCGGATCAGCCGACAGCGGCGGCCAGCTCCGGTTCGCTGTCTAATCCCGGAGCGAAGAGGCTCCACCAGGCGTGGAGCGGGCAGAGATCAACGTCGAGATTATTGATCGTTAGCTTGTCATCGCTTCCGTCTAGGCGGAAACGAAACGCGCGCCGGCCATTAACTCTCACGTCCGCGGAGGTCGTACGTGTCCTAGTAGGCGTCTTGAAGTCCCCGCCTGTGAGACTACCCACGGCCTCTAGAATATCCTTTGGTATTTCGCGGAGGTCATACCGCACGAAGCCGTTCCTTTCTCGATCAGGGTAGCTCCGCAGCATGAATATGCGATCGTAGTTTTCAAAATGAGGCATGACCATGGAAGCAATATAGGCCGGAACATCGTCAGCAGAGGTAGTCTGCTTGATCCAGGCTGCCTCCATCAGCTTCGAGATCGTTATGAATTTTGCGCTTAGATTTCGGGCAGCCTCCGTCTTTAGAGACAGCGTGGTGTTCCCAACAGTCAAATCCGCTCCGCGCAACGTCATACTATTGGGTCGCTTTGTCGGAGTTCCGGTCCTCGCGAAGGCGGCCTCGAGAATATGCTCAAAGTTCTCCTTTTTGAGAACGCTCGCGCTATAAGCATGATGAGCAGCTAACCGCATCGCGAAGTATTCATACGCCTCCGGCAATAAGAAATCTCCGGGTCGCACCAGCTCCCCGCATTGTTCATCCGCGAACCGATGGATAATTGCGCGAATAACATCGACCTGAACGACCGACAAACCCTTCAGGGTTTCCACAATGTCGACGATGTCATCGCGCTTTTCCCTCTCTGCTCCAGAATCCATTTCATTCCCCCAACTGAGGGTTGGATACCCTTGGCCTGCGGGCGTCACAAGGGCTGGCTGCAGCCAGCGGCTATTTGCTCAGTCTGCAACTATCTTTCGAGAAGCATTGCTGGATCCACATCAAGTGAAGCTGCGAGGCGTCCGACTACGCTAACGGACGGATTCCGACGACCACGCTCGATGCCGCCCAGATAGGTCAGGTCTATCTCGGCGTCATGTGCGAGCTGTTCCTGGGTGAGCTTTCGCTCGACCCGCAGGCGACGCACATTCGCACCGACGATCTTCCCCCAATCCATTCGTGTACAAGGGCTGCCCCTTTGCGACAGGGTCTAGGGACTATAAGCCCGATCATGGGCTTTGACCGGAGGACAGGTGGGATGCAGAGAATCATTTGGGGCGCGGTCGCGATAATGGCCTCGGCTGGGTTGGTGGGCCCTGCCGACGCTCGGAAGAAGCCCCGCGAGGCGTGGAGCGTGTCACGCTCGTCAGACCCGATCACCGGCGACAGTAGCTGCGTAGTGACTGCCTCTGACCAAGCCGCCGGTATGAAATTCACGCGGGTAGGCTACCTGTATCCGATTGTGGAAAGCAGTTCGAAGCTGGGACTGCTCGTCGGGGTCAGCTCAGGAGGGCGCTTCCGCCTGCCCACTGGCGATATCCTTTGGCGGGTGGACGACCACGGCCACCGCGAACTCAAGGCGACGGACAACCCCGCCACCGGCAGCGCACCGATCATAGTACCCTATAAGACTGGCAATGATGCTGCCGACAAGGCGATGGCGGCGGCAATGGCGCAGACCTCTGGCCTTGCCGCCTCGATCACGGCAACTAGCACCGTAGCAAGAGGCGATAAGGCCAAAGAGCTGCTCGTTGAGATGCTCACCGGCCGTTCACTGGTCTTCCGGCAGGCTAACGCGGTTCCCGCTTATGGCCTCCCAACTAGCCGCATTGCCGAGGTTGGCCAAATTACCAAGGACGGACTCAGACCCATACCACTAGACGACTCATTCCGGCGGGGCTTGGTGGCCTGCGGTTTAATCCCGCCGGACGCATAGTGAGACCACGATAAAGGCTTCCGCAGCGTCCATGCTCAGAAGGGCGCTCGCGGACGCTCAATTGCGCGACATAGTCTTCCGACTCCCTGTTGGTCCGGCGACTTGGCCCAAGTCGGGCAGGTTACGCAGCACTTTGACAGGAAGGAGGCGAATGGACGTATTCAGAATAGTCGCGATCGTTCGCAGCGGAGGGATCACCGAGACCCTGAACTGGGACGGACGGGACGGCTTCATCCTTGAGGGTTCATTCCCCGCGATGGGCCACAGGGTCGAAGTTGAGAAGACACCCGGCGAAGCCCGCCGCGACTTGGTTGTTTGGGGCGACCTCAAGCACGGTGACGGCTTAGAGGTCATCCTCGCTGATCAGGAGGCGCTAGCCCAGATCATGCTTGGGTTGGAATGGCACCCGCTGAGGGCGGCAGTATAGTCCGCCCGGTGCTCGGCACTGTGTCTGAGGGCAACCAAGAGTCCTAAGCCCTACGAGCCGTTTGACATCCGCCCGCCCCGCCCACCGATTAGAAATCAGAAGGGCCGAAAAACGCAGTCCTCGACGTTACGTCGGGACCGCACGTCGTAATCTATCGGCCAAGCTGCTCGTAGCCACATAAGGCGACCCTCATCACCGCCGTGCGGCACGACAAAGCGCTCCCTATAACCAAAGCCGCTGAGAATGTGACACAGACCCCGCCTTGCCCGGACGGGCATAAGATCGGGATCACCCTCGCCCTGCACGAGCAATCGGAAGGCTTCGTCGATCGAAATGGCCTGGTAGCCAGCGAGTTTGCCGATGGCATTGAGAATTGCGGGGTCGAACATCAGTCAAACCGCCCCAAGAAAGCTGCCGCCGCGCGTCAGCTTCGGCCAGGTCGTGCGGTTCGGGGCGCCGACTGGCAGCCCCTGCACCGCGACAGGGTCAACACCCGCGGCAATCTCGATTGCGGAGAATTCCGAGATCGAACTCCCGCCCACAAGTTGCTGCGCGGTCTCCCGGGCAGCGGCGACATCGACCCCGTCGGCGAGGACAAAGCCGATGCCATCGGCACGGCGGAGGTGGCTGGAGGCGGGGAAGAATGCAAATACGGACATAGGTGTGTTTCCTCTTGTTATGTGGGCGGTGCTGCAAGCCTGTCTGGCCGTGACTTAAGCTTCCGGCATATCTTCGTCGGCGGTTGCGTCGGCGTCTTCTTCGTCCGCGCCGTCATCAGCGGTGGGGAACTCCGCCGTGATGCGCTTGCGGAGTACCGCCAGTTCCATCCGCCGGTTGGCGTTGATCCCGCCGGTCTCGAAGCGGGTGTCAGCGTCGAGACCTTCGAGCGCCGCGAGCTGTGCGCTGGCCAGGGCAAGCCTGATGTCCCTGAGCTCATTGCCGACCAAATGGTCTGCAAGGTCGGTGACAAGGAACGGCCGGTCGGCGGTCTTCATGGTACCGACGTGGGCGGCAAGCGCCGCGGCAAGGTCGAGGTTAGGGCTCGGGTTCGAGGCCGCGAAGGCAGCCATTGCCCGCAGCTCGGCGGGACCGGCTGCGGCGATCTGCTGCTGATAAAGCGCCCGCCGTTCTGAGCCGAGGGTCTTCAGCATTAGGTACGAAACCGGGCCAGTGTAGAGTTCCTCCGCCCGCTTGGCGTCTTCGGCCAATCCGGCGAGCTGGCGGACGTAGGTGGTCCGAATGTCGTTGCTCTCCCGCGCCAGTTCGCTCCGCTTGCCGGAGTTGGCCTTCGACCGAAACGCCGTCCGCTGGGCGCGATCCATATACTTGGTCGAGCCCTCCATGCTCTCGCCGAAAGCGTCGAGCCGGTTGTTCAGCCGCCCGATGGTCTCGTTCTGCTGCCTGCGGAGAGTTTTGGCGCGGTCGGCCAAGGTTAGCGCGTCGGTGCGGGAAACCCATGTAAGGCCGAAGCGGACAGGGTTGGTAGGCTTTGCCACTCTTAATACTCCTTCCTGCGGGGATGCATCACGCAGCGCGGGAGGGGACTTCGGAGTGGCAAGACCCAGCTTGCCTGAAGCTATCCCGGCGCAGCGCCGTGACGGTGAGCGCAGGTGCTCATCGGCTGGACAGAAGGATGCGACATGATGTCAGTGATCTGGACCAGCATTTGCCGTTAAATAGCCCCGATTGGCCTCCATGCAGCGTTCGGGGCGGTGCTCGGGTGCGGGCTATGATGCCAGGGCGCTGAACCGGAAGAGCAATCGCCCCTCCGGTCCACCGATCCTCGGTCAGATGCTCAGCTGGCTACCTCGGCCAAGAACCGCTCTGCGTCTTCCCGGATACCGACATCGAGGTCTTGGTCCCACAGCAGCCGGCGAACTGCGTCCGCATCAATATGGACGCACGAACTATGGAGCTTGGTCGGGTCAGCGCGCAGTGTCGCGAGGTCATCGTTCCAGTCAACAGGATCAATCCCCGCCGGTACTCCCATATCGAGCATATCCGCCAAGTACACACCAGGGATCAGAACTGGCAATTTGAACAGATTCTTCGTCATAACATCGTCCTCCTAGCAGCGCCGGAATGGATCTGCTGGGGATACTACATATCGCCATTTAAGTGGCTGACAACACAATAGTTTTCTAGTCATGACCATGTTTCAATTCCGTGGTCATGACCACGTTTCCGCATTTTCCAACCGAAGCAGAGGGTTCGGTGCCACCGAAAATTTATTTGAGACGGGCGTTGCCGCTGACCACTTTTTCGGTGTCGTAAGCGGTGCTCGCAACGAATCGGGCGGCTTAAGACCTTGACCGACATCGCTCTGCGCTTGGCGAAACCACAGATCGGCGATTAGAGGGGCGAACTTTGCTATCAAAGGTCGGCGCGGATGCGGTAGGATTGTCGGATGCTGGAAACACGTCTCCCCATCACCTTCCTGAGTAAGGCTGCCGACCTCCTCGGCGACACGACCTCGGGTCTCAGCGGAAACCAGATCGTCAGGGCCATCAACGCCTACGGCGACCAGTGGGGCGTCCGCGTCCCGCACCCGACCTACCCTTACGAGGCATCAAGCAAGCGGGTGGCGCTACTCGAAAGCCTCCAGGTGTTCTCGCCGCCGCAGCAGTTCCAGATCATCGAGGAGCTATGCGAGCACCGCTCGTTCGCCGTGGGCGCGCCGTTCAGGGACGAGGCCCGGAAGCTCAAGGCCGAGCTGTTCACGAGGTACGGTAGCTTTCGCGCCAACAAGGAGGTCAGGGAGCTCGATGTGCCCCTGATCGACGAGACGCGCCACTGGCTGCACGACCACCCCAAGGCCCTCGATCTCCTTGAGCAGGCCAAGCTCAAGTACGACGCCAAGGTGTTCCAGCGCAGCCTTATCGACGACCTGCGGCTGGGACTGGAACTGCTCCTCAAGTCGATACTGGACAACTCGAAGTCGCTTGAGAACCAGGTGGCGCTGATTGGCGCACGCCTCAAGGAGCGAGGTGCCTCGCCCCAGTTCACCAACATGTTCCAGAAGCTGTTGGACCTCTACTGCAAGTATCAGAACGACTACGTGAAGCACGACGACAACCTTCCCGAGGAGGAGGTCGAGTTCATCTTCGAGCTCACCGCCTCGTTCATGAAACACATCGTCCGGGTTGCCGGGTAGGTCAGCCCGGCAGGTCGCCGCGCCGGACGCGCTCGGCAGCTAGGCCGTCGCGCGCTGTCCAGGTGCGAACCTCAGCGTCAGGCTACATCTGTGGGCGCTCCCGATGCGGAGCCTGCTGTCTGAAGCAAGCGGCCTCCCACTCGTCGAGGGGCACTGGCGACGGGATGAGGAGGACGCCGCCCTTGCCGTTTTCGACGGCCCGGAGCGCCTTGACGTCGTCGCGGTCGCGCCAGCCGTGCCGGGCCTTAGCCAGAAAGATTGCCGCGACCGTGTCACCCTTGCGGGCAAGTTCCATCAGGATGTCGCGGAGCTCGGTCTCCTCGAACGACCGCTGCGCCTCAACCTCGGCCTGGAGGTCGGGGTCGTCGGCCATCAGCCGCTTGAGCGTCGGTATGCTGATACTGAGGGCCTTGGCGATTGCGGCCAGCGGGTAGCCTTGGAGCAGCGCGCCCTGCACGCGCAGGCGGTTTTCGGGAGACAGCGTCGCCTTTTTGTGGGTTTCGAACCCGTCCAGCTGCGGCCGCGGGCGCGCCACCGACCCGCCGAACGCGGGCTCGTCGAGGGGGTCAAGCCCCAGGCGCTTCGCGCGCTTGCGTGGTGATCCAGCCATACGGGCACTCATGTCACAGGCGCGGGCTAGCGAGGGACCAGCAACGGAAACGATTGACTCCAAAATCAGGATATGTTTTATCCTTTTTTAGGATAACAAATATCCTGATTTAGATTTATGAGATGTACAATGCGTACCTACGAACAAGTCGCCTATCTTCTGATGCTCATGCTGAAGGATTCGGGGAAGTCGCGCTTCCGGCTCAGCCGAAAGTCGCTCCAAGAAATTTCGGGTCGAGACGTCATCAAGTCTGCCCTTATCGGCAACATCGCCGATTGGATGGAGGGCACTGCGTTCATCCTCCCTTTGGCCGACCGCGGCTTTGCTGTCATCGCGCATTCTAGCCTTGAAGGTATCGCTCCAATGAAGATCGGTGACGTGGTTCCCGATTGGGAGGGGATTGACGTAGACGATCTTCACGCGCGGGTGGACGAGGACGACGATTGATATCGTCGCCGACCGGTGCCCAAGTCGGTGCTTAGCAGGCGGTCGCCGTCCCAAAGCATTGCGATCGTTGGGCTTCACAGCATATCACTCTCCGATTGCTACTCAGAGGGCCTTTCCTACGCGCGCGCGGGCGCGTTTTCGGGACTGACGGAGGGCGTGTCGCGCCGCCTGAAAGACCAACTGTGTTCGCCGCCGCCCAACCGGCTAAGGGTGCGCGCCAGAACCGAAGTGTACGAAAGCGGACGAACGTGTCCGAACTGTCAGGATTTTGTCTTTATAATCTAAATTTTTGTATACTTCTGACAGTTTTGACACTTAGGAAATTAGATTGATAGAACTGAAGGCCCATCGTCCTGCGTCGCACGGCCTAGTCCGCACTCTGACTCGGGTGCTGTGTCGCACGCTCCCGGTAGCGGATTTGCTCAGAATAAGTGCCAAGACTGTCAGAAGCATGCAAAGCACTGAAACTGCATAGCTTTGCCGACGGCGAAAGTGTCGGAACCTTGGGCCGGAAGTGTCAAAGCGTACGGAGGACTACCGATCCCAGTCGAGCGGAGACCCAATCCAGGCGTCGAAGTCCGCCCTTGCCTCTTCCAGTGTCGGCACGGCCCAAACTTTGCCGCCCTGCCTCGTCCGGGCACGCACGTCCACCCCGACCTTTGACAGGAAGCGCGCGAGTTTGGTCTTCGTAAACTCAACCCTCTTGCCCATCGCCCGCGCCTGCGCATCGAGCGACAGGAGCATGGCGTCCTTTCCGGCGCTGTCGGCATCGAATGACGCTGGCCACATGGACGGGCCGGCCAACGTGTCGATCTGACCATCCTCCAGGCACCGATGCCACCAGAACGCGATCGGGTCCGACCTGAAGCCCTCAACCTTTTGAGCGGCTAGCGCCTCCGTCTGGGGAATGTCTCGCCTGGGGTGCCAGTCGCCTAAGTCGGCGGCCAGCAGGTCGTGAAGCATAGCGGCCAGACCTCCGCTCTGCATCTGCGCGTTGAGGCCCTCAAAGAACCCGGAGGGTAGCTTAGCTTTGGCGTCCCCGTCGGCTTCGAACACCGCGAAGCGGCGCTCGTCCGGCGTGGCCGGGATTACCCAGTCCTCGTTCGACGCAATCACGACGTGTAGGTGGTTCGGCCCCTCAATTATGGGCTTGTTTTTGCCCTCAAAGGTCAGGGTCGGCTCGGTGATGAGATTCTTCAGCGCGCCCTCAACCTTTTTGTCTCCGGCCCAGAGCCCCTCGTCCACGAACAGGAGTATCGTGTCGGCGAGGTGCTCGTTGAACCGGCCCGTGAAGTGCTCGGGCTGGGCGACCTGACGGCCGTGCTGTCCAGCGAGCTCCTTTAGTGCTCGCCCGAAGGTTCCCTTACCGACGCCCTTCGGTCCCTTGAAGACCAAGGCGACCTCGGCGGGCGTGCTGGGACGCTGGACCATAAAGGCCGCCCAACGCATTGCGTAGTCGTAACTGACCTGGTCGCCACGGCAGAGCACGTCCCGCAATAGCCGATTGAGCATCGACCAATCGCCGATCTTCGGCTCGACGGCCCAGCCTCGCCAGAGGTTGTACGTGTCCGGTGTGGTCGGCTCTGGGGAGGGGTCGAAAACGACCCAGTCGTATTGGCGGCGCATGGGATGCTTCAGCCACCAGTCGCCGAGGGGGACCGTCCGGCCTTCCGGCGTCTCGACCGACTTGATGTTCATATGCTTGCGCGCGGCCTCGTCAGGACTCCAATCCACGACCTCCCGCTTCATGCGCTCATCGCGCCGCTCGCGGCCTACCAAGTACTTGCCATTGGTCAGCACTGTGAAGCGGCTCTCATTGATCCGGTTGAGAAGCGCGTCGCCGGGCCGCTTCTGGTCGATGAAGTTCGGGAGGTCGTCGAAGTCATCAGGGAAGTCGTCAAGCGGGTCGCTACGATTGGCCTCGTCTATCTTGAGGCTGAGCGCATTGCCTGCATTGGCGTGGCCTTTCCGGCGTAGGAGTTCCGCGAGCGATCCGACCGTCACCCGCACACCGACACTGTCGGCGCGAAGGCTGTTCCATCGGGCGGCGATACGGGCCTCGTGCCCGACGTAGCCCGCGTCTCCAGCCGACCAGGCGAGGAACTCCTCTAGCCCGTCGCCACCGGTCGCGTGGTGCGAACCCGCCATTACCGGGAACCACAGGTCATTGCTGGCGAACTCGGTCGGATCAAGGAGCCCTAGGAAGTCCGCGAGCTCGTCGGGGGTCAGGATTCCGGGTTCGGCCGCCGAAGCCCCCACCGACCTCCGTATTAGGTCTAGGAGCGCCGCCGGAGCGTCAACGCGCTCATCAAGGGGGTCCGGCCTCCGCAAAACGTAGCGCCGTCCTGTTTCGGGATGGATCGAGCCGGGTGCGACAACCTGGCGACCGAACGCTTTGAACTCAATGCCCGGATAGGCCGCCAGTTCGTTCAGGAAGGATTGACCGCCTTCGACCCGCATGTAGTGGTGTGTCCCGCCTGATCCCGTGACGGTGGTCGTCCAGTCTGCAAGGCGAATGTTGAACTCCGCCTCCAGCCGACGCACCGGATCGTCGCCCTTGTCGAAGTTCCTCGGATCAACGTCGATCACGAGGTCCGTGGGCCTAAGCCGCACCCCGACGTTTCCCTTAGCCAGCTCCAGCCGATCAAACGCCTGTTCCGGCTCAAGCGGCTTCGCGGCCCGCCAACCCTTTGCCGATGGCACCTTGCCATTGAGAGGTATCAGCTCGTGGCCCGCCCCCATCAAGAGCTGTAGCGCCTCGAATACTGGCTGCTTTGCTGCCACCCCAAGTATATTCGTCTTGTCAGTCATTTCCAATTCCTAGCGCATCTGGCGTTGCTTGTGACTGTCTTTCTGCGGCCGTCCCAGACCAATAATAAGGGCGCAACCGAGTAGTGCCGGTTGCGCCCTTTTTTGGTGCCTGCGCCCCTAGCCGAGGACGAACTCGTCCAGATCGTCCCTGTGGTAGCGCACGAGCCGATCCTGCACGACGCGGTAACGGGGGCCACGGCCCGTCGCCCGCCAATTCTTCAGGGTTCCAGCCGTTGAGCCCAGATATTCCGCAGCGGCTTGGCTATCGAGCCAAGGGGAAGAAGGACGGGCGAGTTCCTCGCGGACCACCGCGCGGAAGGTTTCGAGATTGATCATGGCAGACAAGGTGCAGCCTCCGAGGTTTCTTTACCTACACCGAGTACCCCCGACTAACCTTGACCGACCACCATCACTTCGCGGGCAGCCTCAGCGACGAGAACAAACCCCAGCGGGTCCATCCACTCCCCGCGCTGAATCCCCGACTGCGGTCTGGCTGCGAAGACTAAATCCTCCAAGGCCTGCGAGTGGCGCCGGAGATGCTCGACCAGATGGTCCGCGTGAACGTACCCGCCCGAGGCTCCGGGGAGCTTCTGACCAAGAAGCAGCGCGCTCTCGGCGTAGGGGACGCCCGCCGCAATCAGTAGCGTGCGGCAGTGGTGCCTGTAAGCGTGCGGGCTCGGCAGGCCCACCTCTTTCGGCTCCTCGACGTGGCCGCTCCGACTGGTCGGAGACGGCCACAGCCAGTCGCTACTTATCGGCACGTCGTCGTCCATCCTTACGGCCACAATCGACGACAGCCGCCGCCCCATCGGAAACAGCATCGGCTCGTCCGAGGTCTTCATGTGTGTGAAGGTCATTACACCACGCCGCGTGTCAACGTTGCCCCGACGGACCGGCACCATCGACGAGCGGCGCGCACCGGTTAGGAGCATTGCGACGTGGAGGTCGCGACGGATTGGGCTCAACCGCTCTACCCTCTCCCACCATGCCTCTAGGTCGAGCGGGGCGACCTTGCGGCGCTTCGGTGACGGAACGTGAAGTGCCGCGACCGGATTGCCGCCGAGGGTCTCGTCGATCCTCATGGCCGTGTTCACCACGGCTCGCAGGGTCCGCATCGTGCTCGCGGCCGTCGTCTCCCCGTGCTTCCGCTTCAGCTCGGCGTAGAGGTCGCGGACCATCTGCCGGGATATGTCAGCCACGGCCCTTTTCCGCCACGGCTTGAGGTAGTGGTCCAGCTGGTATCGATATCCCTCCACCGTCCGCGGCCGATGGGGTTTCTCCTCCAGGTGAGCATCCAGCGCCCGTTCCAGCGTGATCGCACTCTCCACAGGTCCGTCGGTCGGATCGATGCCGGACTGTATCTGGCTCATCAATCCCTTGGCCTTGTTGCGGGCTTCTCTCAGGCCGATCCGGTCGCAGCGGTCGATCTTGACCCGCACCGTCCTGACGTGGCGACCGTTCCGCCGCACGTCCCCCTGCACCGCGTAAGACTTGGTCGTCTTATGGCAGATGACCATGAGGCCCTTAACCTGCTCGTCCCTGTGTATGCCGGAGCCTGCGGGCAAATCCTTGATCCGGGCCTCTGTCAGATTGAGTACGGCCATTCCATTCCTTTCTGAGCACCGCGCCAGACACCGAACGGTCGCTATCTACGATTGCCGCCGGCTGACGCTGAATGACTGGAATGTCGTGTTTTTAAGGGCTTGCGAGCCGCCCGATTACCATCATTGCCCCCGGCTACCCCAGCAGTGCTGAACTCTTAATCAGCGGGTCCTAGGTTCGAGCCCTAGTGCGTCCACCATTTTTCAGCTGCCATCGTTGATTCCCCTCACCGAAATGGCTGCATCGGTGCGGGCAAAGGTGCAGTCCGGTGGGTACGCCAGCGAGAGCGAAGTCATTCGCGAGGGTCGCCGCGCGCTCAACGCACGCGAGCGGGCGATGGAGGATTGGCTGCGGCAAACCGCCCTTCCCGCCTATGAAGCGTACCGGGCAGACCCTTCGCGCGGCCTGTCACTGGACGCCGTCCGGGCATCCATCGACAAACGGTAGGGCGTGCCGAAGCACTAGCGGATCGTCGTTACGCCAGAGGCACGTGATCAACTCGGCAATTTTCATGCCGATATTTCAGACGCAACCAATCCCACCCTGACCCGCCGTTCACCCCCTGCTACCATCGGGTCAGTTTGATGAAGAGCGCAGTGCCAAGGCCCATGGGGAGCATTGCGGCGGCGGACAGGGCGAAGACTGTCCAGAGCGGGGCGGCCTGTTGGATGATCACCCATCCGCCGAGCATGACCACCGTCAGCCGCAGCCCTTGCGCCGCAATGGCGCCGCCGACGCGGCCCGCCCCTTGAGATGCGAAATACAGGCACAGCCCAAGGCCGAAAAAGGCATAGGTTAGTCCGGCGATGCGCAGATAGCTCTCTGCAGCGGCGGTGACGGCGGGGACTTCACTGAACATGTCCACCCAAAGTCCCGGCATCAACGCAACAACGACCCCGAGTGACCCAAGGACCGATGCCGACAACCCACCGGCGGTCCAGGCAATTTTGCGGGCCCTGCCGATATCCCCGGCACCTATGGCAGTCCCGACCATCGGAACGCTGGCAACGCCGACCGAAAATGCGATCGGAATCAGCAGAAATTCCAACCGAACGCCAATCCCGTACCCGGCCAGCGCTTCGGGCCCGAAACGGGCGACCAATGTCGTCAGCACGAGGATTGTCGCAACCGACAGCAGGGGCGACAGCATCGCCACCGCCCCTATGCGCATCAGCTCGGCAAACCGGATGGCGGTGAGGAACCGGGCGGAGAAGCGCAGACGCAGTCGGGCCTTTGCCGAGCACAGGTAAACCAGCAACACCGTCGCCGCGCCGCCAAAGGCCACGACCTGGCCCAACGCCACGCCCGCCATGCCGAGCCGGGGAGCTGGCCCAAGTCCAAGGCCCAGCGACCCGCCGACCGCAACCTGCACCAGCCCGGCGACCAGCAATGTTCCGGCCGGGAGCGCCATATTGCCCGCCCCCCGCGCCACGGAGGACAGCATGTTGGTGGCCCAGATCGGGATGATCGCAAATGCCGCGATGCCGGAAAACGCCAGGGCTTCACCAAGAACCTGCCCCGATCCCCCAAGACTGCCGAAAATTGCCGGGCCACCCAGCAGGATGATCAGTGTAAACATCAGGCCAAAGATCAGGCCGAGCGCCAGCGCACAAAGGGCGAGAGCCTGCGCCCTGTCAGGCTCGCCACTGCCCAGCGCCCGGCTGATCGCTCCGGATACAGTGCCGCCCATCGCGCCGGCCGACAGCATTTGCATCAGCATGAAGAAAGGGAAGGCCAGCGCAATGCCGCCGAGCGATGCGACGCCCAGCGATCCGACGTAGGCGGTCTCCGCAATGGAAACGATGGCCGCGGAACAGAGTGCCACCAGATTGGGCAGGCTGAGCCGGACGAGGGTGGCAAGGACCGGCCCGTCGCGAAGCATCGTCGTTCGGGCGTCGCCGCTCACCGCGCGCTGCCGTCGCGCAGTTTCGTGTGAATTCCGGCCGGGACAGCATATTTGACCCGCCGCTCCAATCGCATTCTCGATTTCCGGCGGCACCGTGCTGACATACTACCGGCGCCCCCTCTCCCCACGTCAGTTCCCTACTCAACCCCATTTTTCAGGCCACGGGTTGTGACCTGCCGCACTGCCACCCGGAGTATAAGGCGAATGATCACCCCTTTGCCATCCCGCTCGACAGCGGCGCTAGGGAATGGGATAGGTCGGGCATGCGCCATACCCTGCCCCGGCTGATCGCCGCCGCCTTTCTCCTTGCCCCCACCCCGACACTAGCTTGGTGGGAATATGGGCATCAGACGGTGGCGCGGATTGCGGAGGCGGAGATGACGCCGGTGGCGCGGCGGGCGGCGGCGCGGTTGCTGGCCGGGTCGGCGGCGCTTGGGACGCCGAAATGCCCGCTCACCACGCTGGCCGACGCCAGCATCTGGCCGGACTGCATCAAAACGCTTGGCGACCGCTTTTCCTATGCCAGCCCCTGGCACTACCAGAATATCCGCATCTGCAAGCCGTTTGACGCCAAGTCGGAATGCCCGAATGGTCAGTGCATCACCGCGCAGATTCCGCGGATGGCGCGGCTGCTGGCGGACCGCAAAGTGCCGGCACCGGAACGGTTGCAGGCGCTGGCTTTCCTCGTCCACCTGATCGGCGATCTGCATCAGCCGCTGCACATCGGCGACAATGCCGATCTTGGCGGCAACCGGCTGCGCACCGCCTATGGCTATATGGCGCCCGAGCGGATGAACCTGCACCGGATCTGGGACGGCGAACTGGCGGAGCGGGCGATCTCAACGCCGCCCGGCGGTGTGCACGGCCTGCGCTCCGAAATCCGGGCGGAGGACCGCCGGGACTGGGCAACCGGAACGGTAGCGGATTGGGCGAAGGAGGGCTGGCAGCACTCGCGGGACATTGCCTATGGCAAGCTGCCGCTGGGCGTTGGTGTGTGCACAACGAAACCGGCAGCGCGGGTTACAGTTCGCGAGCCCTATGTGGCGGACGGCGTTCCGGTGGTTCGGGAGGGCATCAAGAAGGCCGGGGTGCGGCTGGCGAGCCTGCTCAATGCCGCGCTCGATCCCTCGGTTCCAGCCCGGACATTTGGAGATGAGGCGGACTGAGCAACGGTCGCGCCGTCCGACCGGTCAAGACAAAAAAAGGGCGGACCGTTTGGTCCGCCCTTTTGTCTGTCCGGTCTTCGACGAAGCTACTGCGCGTAAACCTCGTTGCCGACAAAGCCCATCTTGGTGACGCCGGCCTGCTGCGCCACCGCCATCACCTGATCCACCGCCTCATAACGGGCGAGGGCATCGGGCTTCAGATGCAGTTCCGGCTCTGGCACGATCTCCGCCGACGTCTTCAGATAATAGCGCAGGGTCGGCAGCGTGACCTTTTGCTTGTTCCAGTAGACATCGTTCAGAAAGTCGACCTCGAGCAGGTTGACCGTCGGCAAAACCTCTGGTGGCTTGGCGTTCGGGTCATTGATCGGCAGGTCAAGTTTCACGGCATGCGACTGGATCGGAATGGTGATGATGAACATGATCAGCAACACCAGCATGACGTCGATCAGCGGCGTCGTGTTGATGTCCATCATCGGATCACCCTCAGCCGTTGCTGCAGCCATTGCCATATTCGATACTCCCTCGGCAGCCCGGTTCCTTTAACGCAGGAACCCGGGCAATCCCCTATTAACGTGTCGTGATAAAGCCCGGAGGCGGCTGCGAAATGAAGGCAATCTTTTGATAGCCCGCGCGCTGCATCAGGAAGATCACCTTCCCAGCACAGCGATATTCCATGTCAGCGTCGCCGCGGATATGAACTTCGGGCAATTCGATCGGCTTGCCGGAATTCTTCTGCTTCTCAATATCGGTGGTCAGTTTGTTGACGGCCCGGTCGAGAATGGCCTGGGTCGAGGTGAATTTTTCCAGGCCCCAGAAGACATCGCAATTCTTATCGATGGAGATCGACACATTCTCCGGCTTCGTCGTGGTCGCGGTATTGGCGACGTTCGGAAGCTTCAGGGGAACCGTCTGGATCACCACAGGAACCGTGATGAGGAAGATGATCAGCATAACCAACATGACATCGACGAGCGGTGTCGTGTTGATGTCGGACATCGGGCTTTCGTCTTCGCCGCTATCGGCAGGCCCCACACTCATGGACATCGTTCAGAGTCCCTTTCCTTCGAGACGGGTGGGCAGAACGAAATCCTGCCCACCCAAACCCCGTGTGGTTATTTGCTCTTGCTACCGGCCATCATGAAGCCCTGAAGATCGGCTGCAAAATGGTTGAGCTTTTCGGTGATGTCCTTGTTCCGGCGGATCAGCCAGTTATAGCCAAGCACCGCAGGCACGGCGACCGCCAGACCGAGAGCGGTCATGATGAGCGCTTCACCGACCGGGCCGGCGACCTTGTCGATCGAGGCCTGTCCGGCGACACCGATGCTGATCAGGGCGCGGTAGATACCGACCACGGTTCCGAACAGACCGATGAACGGCGAGGTCGACCCGACCGAAGCGAGGAAGGCGAGGCCGCCCTGGAGCTTCGAGGTGATGGTCTGGTTGGAGCGCTGCAGCGACATCGTCACCCATTCATTGGCGTCGATCTTGTCGGTCAGCTTGCCGTCATGATGGTCAGCGGCCCGCATGGCATCTTCGGCCAGCTGGCGGAAGGCTGAATCCTTCGGCAGCTTGGCAGCGCCGTCCTTGAGATTGGCCGCACCCCAGAATTTCTTGTCGATATCCTTGGATTCGTTCAGCACTTTGCGCTGATCCCAGGCCTTGGTGAAAATGATGTACCAGCTGACCAGCGACATGAAGACGAGAATGCCGAACACGGTCTGGGCGATGATTCCGCCCTGTTCGAGTGCGGCCGCCAGGCCATATGGGTTGTCAGTTCCTTCGCTAAACATGGGTATCCCCCTCAAGTAAAATGTGTGTGTTGGTTAAAATTACGGTGTTCAGTTCTTCGGAATTTGCCAGCGGACGGCCTGGGCGCGGTTCACCTTCACAGGTGTTCCGTTCATCAAGGCCGGGTTGAAGCGGAACCGGCGCTCGACAAGTTCACAGGTCCGGCGGTCCAGTCGATCATGCGTGCTCGATGCCGTCACCCGGCAGCTGCCCGGCGTGACGCGACCGACTTCGTTCACCTCATACTGCACCTTGGTGACGCCTTCTTCCTCGGCACGGATCGAGGCTTCCGGATAATCGTCGGTGGTGATGGTCGCGCCCAGCTTGCCCTTCGGCGTTGCGGCAGTCGTCGGACCAGCGGGCGGCGGGTTCGGCGGCGCAGCCTGGGTGATAACCGTGCGCGGCGGTGACGGCGGCACCACAATCGCAGCCGGCGGCGGCGGCGCTTCGACGCTCACCATCGGCGGCGGCACGAACGGCGGCAGCTCATCCATCTTCGGTGGCGGTGGCGGTGGCTCTTCCGGCTTCTTGTCATCGGCAATTTCGACCGCTTCGATCGGCGCGACAATGACTTTGACGGCCTTGAGCGCAAGGCCGGTGACGAAAGCATAACCGAGACCGATGTGCAGCAGGGCGACAACGCCCAGACCCCACATCCGCTCTTTGCTCATTGCTGGCTGGTCCGCAAATGCCATGTGCCGCGCGAACTCCCTCCTAAAAAAACCCCGGGTGCCGTCTGGTACGCCTGCCGATCCCAGAATTTGTCCGGACTACCCTCATAGCCCGAACCAGGGATCCTCCGGAGAGCAACAAATCAGCAATGCGGATTTGCCAGCAGCGGACGACCGAACGACAGGGGGCGGATATTTTCAGTCTATCCGTCCCCTTCCCGCCTAGTAACCCGCGTTTTTGCCGCTTGGCAACCCGCTTTCGTTATCCGTCCCGCTTCCCTAAACCGGCGCAGTCCGCCGCCATTGTCCCAAGGCGGCGGGAGTTGCATTCGGAGAAGCCCGAGATGAAGCCGATGACTGTTCCGTCCTTCGTTGTCGCCGGGTTGCTGGCAACCGGCCCGGTGGTCGCAGCACCGGCCGTTCCGACCGCGATGCCGGTCGAAAGATTCAGCGACCTTGCCGATCTCACGCTCGGGGCGCCGGTGATCCTGCGCGCGGTGGTTACAAAGGCTGATCGTCTCGGGGCGAAGGATGCGCCAGACCTCCCGCCCGGTCGCGCCCGCCTGCTGATGCAGGCGACCGTGCAGGCCGCGATCCTGGCACCGTCGGCGGTCGCACCGGTGGTGCGCTATCTGTGGGAATTGCCGACCGATGCGCGCGGCAAAGTCCCGAAGTTGAAGGGCGCGGGCGTGTTGCTCTTCGTCCGCCCGGTGGCCGGGCGGGAGGACCAGATCGTGCCAACCGGGCCGAATTCGCAGATCGCCGCCACGCCGTCCGCCGAGGCAAATATCCGGCGAATCATCGCCGAAAGTCGGGACCCGGTGGTCCGTGATTTGCGAATCACCGGCGTGACCAGTGCTTTTCACGTCGCCGGCAGCATCGCCGGAGAGGCCGAGACTCAGATTTTCCTCAGCACGGCGAACCAGCGCCCGGTGTCGCTGGTGGTCCTGTCCCGGCCCGGACAGCCCAAAAGCTTTTCCTTCGCCACCGGCGATGTCATCGATGAAGCGGCAACCGCGATCCCGGTGAACAGCATGCTGTGGTACCGGCTGGCGTGCACCTTGCCGCCAGCCTTGCCGGCCGGCACGGCGCGGGAAATGTCCGAAGGTGACCGGGTCGCGGCCGCCGCGGACTACCGGTTCGTGATCAAATCGCTCGGCCCCTGCGGACGCACCCTCAAAACGAGCTGAGCTCGACCCCGACGGCTTTGCAATCCGGGTAAATATCAGGCTTCCGGGTTGAAACGCGCAACGCCGTCACGCCTTTGCGCGCCGCGACGAGATCATAGACCGTGCGGCAAAAGGTTTCCTGAAGATTATAGCGGCGGGCAGCGGCAACTTCGCCAATCGACGTCCGCAAATAGTCATAATTCCAAGCCGCATCGACATCGTCGGAGGTCGGAAAGGACACAGCGTCAAGCCAGACCTCCACCGTCACCCGAAGGCGCTGCGGCGCCCCAATTTCATGGTCGTGGAAGCCGATATCAACGGCGAGGTCATAATCCTCCAGCAGGATCCGCCGCGTCCGCGGTGCCAGCGAATCGGGGACCAGCCCTTTCAAATCGTCCAAGCTCATTGTCCCACCATAAACGCGACATCGCGCGGCATCCCGAGCAACCGCTGCCCGGAATCAAGTGTCAGCACCTGAGCGTGCAGGGTCGGCGTTGCAATGATGAACCGCAACGCCTCGGCAATCTGCTCCGCCGTCACGCCCCGCCTGAGCGGGTTGTGGGTATGAGCCGCATCAAAATTGTCGCGACTCTGCGGTCCGCTGACCATGGTAACTGCCGGCGCGATTCCGTTGACCCGGACCCGGGGACTGAGCGCCCGCGCCGCCAGTTCGGTCACCGCCATCAGCCCGGCCTTGCTGACGGTATAGCTGAAATAATCCGGATTGAGGCTGGCGAGCTTGGCATCGAGCAGGTTGACAACGAGACCATTCGCCCCGTCCGAAAGCGCCGCCGCAAATGCCTGTGTCAGCAAGGCGGGTGCCCGCAGGTTGACGGCATGCTGCCGGTCCCAGCGCTCGACCGAAAAATCCGCCAGCGTGTCATATTCGAACAGCGACGCATTGTTGATGAGCAGGCCGACCGGTGCCCCAGGATCAACGGCTGCAAAAATGCTGGCAGCCGCCGCCGGATCGGCCAGGTCCGCTACCACAACATGCGCCCCGATCTCGGCGGCGAGCGCGTCCGCTTCGTCGCGGGATAGGTGACAGTGGATCAGCACCCGCCAGCCATCTGCCGCCAACGCGCGACACAGCACGGCACCGATGCGTTTGGCACCACCGGTGACAATTGCGGTGCGGGGTGTTCCGAACTCAGGGGTCATGCCGCGCCTCTAGCCGAGGCGGGCACCGAGGTCGAGCATCAGACTGTCGTGCCCAGATACAGCGCAGCCTCTGCCGCACGACGCCGGGTCAATCCCGCCAGCACTTGACCGGCCTGCCGGTTCCATCTGGAAAATTGGGCGGCCGCCCCGGCTTTGTCACCGGCCCGGTGCTTGCGACACAATGTTGAGGATCGGAAGGCACCAAGCCCGATATTATAGGCGAGACTGACCATCGCACCGAACTCTCGCGGCAGCGTGGGTGCATTGCGTAAGGCTGTTTCCACCCCCGCCGCAAACCGCGCGAGATCCTCGGCAAATCGCGCGTCGCACTCCGCCTGCGTCCAGGTCATGCCCAGCACAATATCTGGACCGGTCGATCCCCAGCCAATCGTCGGAACATCGTTCGGAGTCGGCAGATATGCGGTCAGCCGGCATTGCTCGTAGGACTGGATCAGGCTGCGGGCGCGGGGTCCGACGTTCATGCTTGCATCTCCCTCAATCGGGACAGGGATATGCCGAACGTGGTGCCGGGTCTATCCGGTCAACCGGACGGGTGCCCGGTTTTTCAGCAGGGCAAGAAACAGCCGGGTGCGGCCACCGGGTGTCCCCGGTCATCCCGGCGCTTCCCACATGGTTATCCACAGTTGTTGGGGGCAGTTTTCCGGTGGCGCTTGAGCCGGACGGCTTCGACTCCTAGAACTGAAACAGATGGCCGAACCCCCTATCTCTGACCGTTTTTCTGAGGAGCAATCGGCCTACGCCGTGCGCGGGCGGGACGCCCCCGACCTGGAAATGGGCACAGCCGCGATCCGGAATGTGTTGAAAACATTACCGCCGCGACCCGGTGTCTACCGGATGGTCGATGCGGGCGGCGAAGTCCTGTATGTCGGCAAGGCCAAAAGCCTGAAGTCGCGTGTCGGCAATTATGTCCAGGTGACGCGGCTGCCACGACGGTTGCAACGGATGGTCGCCCTGACCCGGGGGATGACGATTGTCACTACCGCAACCGAGGCCGAGGCCTTGCTGCTGGAGGCGCAGCTGATCAAACGGTTCCGGCCGGCCTTCAATGTGCTGCTGCGCGATGACAAAAGCTTCCCGTTCATCTTCCTGCGGGAGGATCATGCCTTTCCCCGCATTTCCAAACACCGGGGTGCCCGCACCGGCAAAGGCATATTCTACGGACCCTTTGCCAGCGCCGGTGCGGTCAACACCACGCTGAACGCGCTCCAGAAAGTATTCCTGCTCCGAAGCTGCTCCGACAGTTTCATGGCCAATCGGTCGCGGCCCTGCCTGCTCCACCAGATCCGGCGGTGCAGCGCGCCCTGCACCGGGCGAATCGATGACAACGGCTATGCCGAGCTGGTCGCCGACGCGAAGGCGTTCCTCGGCGGCAAATCGCAGGAGGTGCAGCGGAAACTCGGCGCGGCGATGGAGGAAGCTGCCGCAGGCCTGGATTTCGAGCGGGCAGCGATGGTCCGGGACCGGTTGCGGGCGCTGACCTATGTGCAGAGCCAGCAGGCGATTTCCGCCGGAGAGTCCGCCGACGCCGATGTCATCGCGCTGGCATCCAATGCCGGACAGATCTGCATCCAAGCGTTTTTCGTGCGCGGCGGCCAGAATTGGGGGCACCGGGCATTTTTCCCGGCCCATACCGCCGAAATGGACGAGGACGAGGTGCTGCTATCGTTTCTCGGTCAATTCTATGACGACATGCCGCCACCGCGCGAATTGCTGCTCGACCGAACCCTGGCGGAAGCGGAGTTGCTGGCAGAGGCGCTGAGCGAGCGTGCCGGTCGGCGCGTGATGATCCGCTGCCCCCAACGCGGGGCCGCAAAACGCACCGTCGATCAGGCCCGGCGCAATGCCGTCGAAGCACTTGACCGCCGCCTTGCCGAGGGGGCGACCCAGACACGGCTGTTGCGCGAAATGGCGGAGCTGTTCGACCTTGGCAGTCCGCCACAACGGATTGAAGTTTATGACAACTCCCACATCATGGGTACCAATGCGCTCGGTGCGATGATCGTCGCGGGGCCGGAAGGGTTCCGCAAATCCGCCTACCGCAAGTTCAATATGAAGGACGATGCGATTACCCCGGGCGATGACTTTGCGATGATGAAAGCCATGCTGACGCGTCGCTTCGCCCGACTCGAGAAGGAAGACCCGGATCGGACCGGCGGCGAATGGCCCGACTTGCTGCTGATCGACGGTGGCAAGGGGCAATTGTCGACCGTGATGCAAGCGCTCGGCGAACTCGGCGCGCATGATGTGAACGTGGTCGGCGTTGCCAAGGGGCCGGACCGTAGTGCCGGCCGGGAGACCTTTCACCTCGTCGATGGCCGGGAACTCACCCTGCCGGCCAACGCCCCGTTGCTGTTCTACCTGCAGCGCCTCCGCGACGAGGCGCACCGCTTTGCGATCGGCGGGCACCGGGCCAAGCGCGCCAAATCCATGGTCACTTCACCGCTCGATGACGTCCCGGGCATCGGCCCGGCGCGCAAACGCGCCCTGCTGATGCATTTCGGTACCGGCAAGGCGGTGAAAGCGGCGGGGCTCGAGGCGCTTGAGAAGGCTCCGGGCATTTCCAAACTGATGGCAAAGACGATCTACGAACATTTCCACCCGATCAGTTGAAGTCTGGCGCGTCCCAACTACTGTGTGTTTCTCATACGAAAGGCCGACTTGATGATCACACTCTACACCGCCGCAACTCCGAACGGGTACAAGGTCGCGGTCGCGCTGGAGGAAATGGGGCTGCGCTACACGGTGCAGCGGATCGACATTCAAAAGGGCGAACAGAAGCAACCGGCCTATCTCGCCATCTGCCCCAACGGTCGCATCCCGGCGATTGTTGATCATGATATCGGTGACGGCTTTGCGGTGTTCGAGAGCGGGGCCTGCCTGACCTATCTAGCTCGCAAGACCGGTATGCTCATGCCCTCAGACCCACAAGGCATGAGTCGGGTTGAACAATGGTTGATGTTCCAGATGGGTGGCGTCGGCCCGATGATGGGTCAGGCCAATGTGTTTTTCCGCTATTTCCCGGAAAAAATTCAACCCGCCATCGACCGCTATCAGGGCGAATGCCGCCGCCTGTTTGGGGTGCTGGACCGGCATCTGGCCGCGCATGAATATCTGGCGGGTGATTATAGTATCGCCGATATCGCCAATTGGTGCTGGGTCCGCACCCACAATTGGTCCGGGGTCAGCATCGACGAATTCACCCACCTCCAACGCTGGCTGGCCGCGATTGCCGCCCGCCCCGCCGCCCAGCGCGGCATCATGGTCCCGGAAGACATCAGCAAGCGCATGGAAGGCAACAAGGCGGAGGCCGAGAAGCGCTTTATTGAGGGCGCACAGTCGCTTATCGAAACCGGCAAATCGAAAGGCTGAGCGATCTTTACTTGTAACGAACCTTTGATGCGCTAGGCTCCCCCCGCCACAATATGGGGGAGATTCACATGGCGGATTACAAATGGACCACATTGGTGCTGATCCTGGCGCTATTGTCCTATGTCCACGCGACGATGAAGGTTGGCAGCGCCCGCGCAAAATTCGGGGTCAAGGCACCGGCGACAACCGGCAATGAGGATTTTGAACGGGTGTTCCGCGCCCACCAGAACAGCGTTGAACAGATGGTGATGTTCGTGCCGCTGCTGGCACTGGCGGCCATGACCTGGGGAGATATGTGGGCCGGCATCTACGGCCTGACCTACAGCGTTGGCCGAGTGCTCTATACCGAAGGCTATGCCAAGGCCGCCGAGAAGCGCGGTTTCGGTTTCATGCTGTCGGGCGGCGTGTCGCTCGGCGTGCTGGTTGGGATCATCATCACGATCTTGCTGCGCCAATTCGGTATCGGCGCTTAGTCAGATGCCTCTGAACTCCGCGAACTCGTTGAGTGGCGCCCGCTGCGTCTCCAGCTGGTTCGCGGGGTCGGTATCGTCCTTCCACCCGATGGCCATGCCGGTGAACAGCATCCACTCGGCGGGTGGCTTCAGGAAGTCCGCGATGGTCTGGGGATAAATCGCCCAGCATTCCTGCGGGCAACTGTCGAGCCCCTCCTCCCGCAACAGCAGCATGACATTTTCCAGATACATGCCGAGGTCGGACCATTGCGGCGGCCCCATGTAGCGGTTGACGTAGCAGAACAACGCGACCGGCGCGTTGAAGAACATGAAATTGCGCGCAAACCACTGCATCCGCGCCGCCCGATTCTCCCGAGGGATGCCGAGTCGGGCGTACAGGTCCTCACCGACCTGGAACCGCCTCGCCTGATAGGGTTCCCCGAGCGATTTGGGGTAAATATCATATTCGGTTGGTTCACCCTTCGGCGCTTCAAACACCCGCTTGGCGACGATCTGTTTCAACTGCTGCAACTCGTCGCCGCCAATCACATACAGGTGCCAGGGCTGCAGATTGCCACCCGACGGGGCACGGGCGGCGCGTTCCAGTACGCGGCGCAACACATCGCCATCCACGGGCTTGTCGAGGAACCCGCGAACCGAGCGGCGGCTGGCAATTGCGTCAGAAACTTTCATGGTCGTCCCGTATCTGTTGAGCGCAGCGAAACGATAGCCTAGGCTGACCCCATGCTGTCCAGCCTCCCCAATCTGTTGACCCTCAGCCGGATTTTTGCAGTGCCCCTGCTGGTCGGCCTGATGTGGCAGCCCGGCTGGCTCGGCTATACGCTGGCGTTCATCCTGTTCTGCATCGCGGGCATTACCGATTATTTCGACGGCTATCTCGCCCGGTCCTATGGCACCGTGTCGAAACTCGGGCAGTTTCTCGATCCGATCGCCGACAAGATCATGATTGCGGCGGTCATCGTCATGCTGATCCACAATGGCATCGTCCACGGCTGGTCGGTGATCGCGGCGCTGATCATCCTGCTGCGCGAGATTTTCGTGAGCGGCCTGCGGGAGTTTCTTGCCGGATTGCAAGTGTCGGTTCCGGTCAGTGCGCTGGCCAAATGGAAGACGGCGTTTCAGATGATCAGCATCGGGGCGCTGGTCCTCGCCGGCGTTGGAACCGACATTTTGCCGTCGTGGCTGCCGGCCTATCCAATCGGTCTCGCCAGTCTTTGGCTGGCCGCCGGGCTGACGCTGGTGACCGGCTATGATTATCTGCGCGCCGGCCTGAAGCATATGGCCTGAGCCGTGCTTCACCTGCTGTATTTCGCCTGGGTCCGCGAGCGAATGGGCAAGGACGGGGAAACGACCCCGCTTCCGGACGAGGTGACGACGGTGGCGGAGCTGCTCACCTGGCTGACCCGGCGCGGCGACGCGGTGTTCGGGGAGACCGACCGGCTTCGGGTGGCGGTCAATCAGGTTTTCGCAAGTCTGGATACGCCGATTGCGGCAGGGGATGAGATCGCGATTTTTCCCCCGGTGACCGGCGGGTGATCACGGTTCGCGTTCAGGCCGAGGATTTCGACCCCGGCGTCGAGATTGCTGCCCTCCATGAGCGGCGCACCGATATTGGCGCGGTTGCCAGCTTCACCGGGTTGGTCCGGGCGGACGGCGAACTCGAATCACTGACGCTCGAACATTATCCGGCGATGACGGCGCGGGCGTTGCAGGCGATTGCCGCGGAGGCGCAGGCGCGCTGGCCATTGCAGGGCGAGACGATCATTCACCGTCACGGTCGCCTGCTCCCCGGGGAGCGGATTGTGCTGGTCGCCGTCGCCAGCGCCCACCGTGCCGCCGCCTTTGAAGCCTGCGCCTTTCTGATGGACTGGCTGAAAACCAAGGCACCATTCTGGAAGCTGGAACAAGCGGGCGACACCCGCCGCTGGGTCGACGCCAAGGCCGAAGATGATATCGCCACAGACCGATGGAGACTGGGATGACACGGGAATTCTGCGCCACCGAACGCGACGGCCATATCCTCACGGTGACGATCAATCGCCCGGAGCGTATGAACGCCCTGCATCCGCCTGCCAATGCCGAACTGGCGCAGGTATTTGATGAATTTGCCGCCGATCCCGACCTGTGGGTGGCGATTCTCACCGGTGCAGGGGACCGGGCCTTTTCCGCCGGGAATGACTTGCGCTGGCAGGCAGAGGGAAACCGGCTGACCATTCCAGATACCGGCTTTGCTGGTCTGACCTCGCGGTGGGACCTGACAAAGCCGGTGATTGCCGCGGTCAACGGCGTTGCGATGGGCGGCGGGTTCGAAATCGCGCTGGCCTGTGACCTGATCATTGCCTCTGAGACCGCGACATTTGCCCTCCCAGAGCCGAAGGTCGGTCTGGCGGCCTTGGCGGGCGGTCTGCACCGCCTACCCCGCCAAATCGGCTTAAAACGCGCCATGGGCATGATCCTGACCGGGCGGCATGTCGGCGCGGCTGAAGGACAACAATTGGGCTTTGTGAACGAGGTGGTGGCTCCCGCTGACCTGATGGGTGCAGCACGGCGCTGGGCGGCCATGATTGGCGACTGTAGCCCGATGTCGATCCGAGCGTCGAAGTCAGCGGTGCACACCGGGCTTGATGAGGCGACCCTGCGCGCCGCCTATGAAACCCAGATGAGCTATCCCGCCGTCGGTGCCATGCTGCGCAGCGAGGATTTCCGAGAGGGGCCCATGGCCTTCGCGCAAAAGCGCAAACCGGTCTGGGCTGGCCGCTGACGGGACTGGCGCGGACAAACCAAGGGCCACCGGTTACCCGGTGGCCCTTTGCATTGTCGTTGCCTCGGAAGGCGACTTATGCCGGCATCCCCGTTGTGGACGTCCGGACCGCATTCCCGGCTTGATGACAATGAGACACTGGACCACCTCCTTCCGCAAAGTTTCGACGGCAATGAATATGGCGCGCAATCAGCAGCTTGCCTAGGGGTGAAATACCGGCGAACGTCACCGGCAAATGGGGGGACGATCAAATGGGCAAAATCATCAGCGGCGACCGTGTTTTGGGCCTGGACCAGCTCAATGACCGCGCCGCCCGTGCCGCAACCGGCCTCGCATCGCTCGGGGTCAAACGCGGCGACCTGATCGCTCTTTACCTCAGAAACGACCTGCCGTTTTTTGAAGCGACCTTCGCGGCCGGGCTGCTCGGTGCCTACCCGACACCGGTCAACTGGCATTATGCCGAAACGGAGGCCCGCTATCTGTTTGAAAATTCGGGGGCCCGGGCGATCATCATCCATGCCGACCTGATCCCGGCCATCAGGGACGCGCTGCCACAGGGAGTCCCGGTACTGGTGGTGGCGACGCCGCCGGAAATTGCCGCAGCTTACGGTATCGATGCCGCGCCTGTCCCGGACGGCATGATCAACTGGGCAAGCTGGCTGGAAGGGTTCGCGCCCTTTGCCGCACCGCAGGCCGACGCTCCCGGGACGGTCATCTACACCTCCGGCACCACCGGTCATCCCAAGGGCGTCCGACGCAACCAGCCAACGGCAGAGCAGATGGCAATGTCCCGCAAAGTCGGGGCACATTCCTTCGGGTTCGCAGGCTGGCTGGACTGCCCGGATCAGATCATCACGGTGATGACCGGCCCGATGTATCACTCCGCCCCGAACAGCTACGGCATCGCGGCAGCGCGCCTGGGGGCCACTGTCATCCTGGAGGCCCGGTTCGACCCGGAAGAATTGCTGGCGATGATCGAGCGCGACCGGGTGACCCATATCCACATGGTACCGATCATGTTCAGCCGGCTCCTGCGCCTGCCCGCCGAGGTCAAGGCCCGCTATGACCTCAGCAGCCTGAGGTTCGTGGTCCACGGCGCCGCCCCCTGCTCGGTGCCGGTCAAACGGGCGATGATCGAATGGTGGGGACCCGTGATCAACGAATATTACGGCTCTACCGAGGTTGGCATCGTCGTGACCTCAACGTCCGAACAATGGCTGGCTCACCCCGGCACAGTCGGCCTGCCGATTGACGATGCCGAAGTCCGGATCATCGATGCCGACAACAACAGTCTGCCACCTGGCGAAATTGGGGAGGTGATCGCCCGCATCGTGGGCACCGCCGATTTTACCTACCACGGCGACGACGCCAAACGGGCGGCATCCGAGAAAGTCGGGCTGATCACCCCCGGCGACATCGGCTATCTGGACGCCGACGGGTTCCTCTACCTCTGCGACCGCGCCAAGGACATGATCATTTCCGGCGGCGCGAACATCTATCCGGCGGAGATCGAGGCAGAATTGCAAAAAATACCCGGCGTCGCCGATTGCGCTGTCTTCGGCATTCCGGACGAGGATTTTGGGGAAGCGGTTTGCGCCGCGGTGCAACCCCTGCCGGGCGCGACCCTATCAGAGAGCGACGTCCGCACCCATCTCCGGGGCCTGATGGCGAGCTACAAGGTGCCAAAGCGCGTGGACTTCCACATCGAGCTTCCCCGCGAAGACTCAGGCAAAATCTTCAAGCGGAAGCTGCGCGAACCCTTCTGGGTCGGCCTCGATCGACGCATTTGATCGCACTGATGGGGCCGCCTCAGCCCGCCAGTTCTGCGAAATGACCGAGCACAACCGATGCCGCATAGGGCTTGGTGACATGGCGGCTGTTGGGCAGTTTCCGGGGTTTGTCGCTCGTTGAGCTCATGGCGTAAACCACCAGCACATCGGGGTTGAGCGCGCGGGCGCGGTCCGCGATGGCCCATCCGTCGAGAAGTCCGGCCAGGCGGATATCGGTAAACAGCCAGCCAAAACGCGGATCGGAGGCCTCAAGCGCCGCCATTGCCTCCCGCCCGTTGGCGCATTGCACGACCTCATGCCCGGCAGCCTGCAGGTCGTTCACCAGCGCATCGCGCTGCAACACATCATCCTCAACGACCAGCACACGGGTCATGATGACGATTTGATATTGTTGATCCAAAGTCTGGGCACGCGTCGTTCCCCCGCCGGCCATGCGATTACACCTTAACCCGCGTCGGCAGGTTCGTCGAATCACGCGATGCAGAGGATGGGATGGTGGGCCCGGAGGGATTCGAACCCCCAACCAAGCCGTTATGAGCGGCCAGCTCTACCATTGAGCTACAGGCCCCACCGGGCGGGGCGTTACCGCGTCGCGTCCGCCGCTTCAAGAACCTCGTCAGCAGTGGCCGGGGTGACGCCGCGCTTGGCGAGGAACCCGAACACCGAATCGAACCAGCGATAAAACAGCCGAAGGTCCGCCGCGTCGCGGACATAGGGGGTATGGCCCGGCTCCACCGACGGCGAGTGAAAGGAAATGCTGAACAGCCTGAGATCGGTATCGAGCAAGACGCGCAACGCCTCCAGCGCATCCGCAATCGGGATGCCTTCCGGGGTCAGCGGAACCCGGCTCAGCAACCCCGTTCGGGCGAGCAGGCTCCTGACCCGACGCCCCCCTCGCCGATACAGAGGTTTGCCAAGATTGCGCAGGCCGCCAACGAAGGTCGTGGTGAGAGGCACTTCCAGCACCCGTCGTTCCTTGCCGGTCCAGTGCGGGACTGAAGGTTGGTGAACAAAATTCGGCCCGCCTTCGTCGGAATAGTCAAAGAGGGGCCGGACCGAGGTGTCCATCCGGTACCCAAGCATGTCGAGCAGCGCCTCGCTATTCGGGCCGATCCCATATCGCCCCGCCCGGAAGACCCGTGGCTGCACATCAAAGCCGGATCGGATCGCCAGGGTCAGCGCGGCGAGCTTCGCATATTCCAGCGATTTCGGGAGATTGCCGGCAAAGCTGGTGACCGGTTCCAGCACTTCGGTAAACGGCGGATTGACCCAAGCGTGCAGCTGCGCGCCAATTTGACATTCCCCGGCCTCCAGAAACCCGCGGAGCACCTCAACGCTTTGCGGTGTCGATGCGACCGGATAGTCGACAAGATAGGTCGGCGTGATCCCGAATCCGCGTAGAACCCGGTGGGCGTCCGGCAGCGCGCGGATCGCCTGAACTGACCCGGCATCCCGGCGCCGTGGTTCGGCCCAGTCAAACTCCTCCTCGGTATCGACAAACACCGCGACCCGGCGACCAAAGTTGTCGGGGAATGGGATGTGGAGGGACGGTGGCGGCGCAAACATCGCCAACGAGCATTAGCGGTGGCGCGGACAAAAGAAAGGGCCGGACGACAAGGTCGCCGGCCCGGAAAGGGGGCGACCCCCGGCGCGGGGGGAGGGAGATGCGCCGGGGGTCGTCGGTCGGAGCCCACGGGGGAGGTGGCTTCACGACCGTATGCTGCAATGCAGCAACAATCCCCATATGCTCCTTTGAAATGATATTGTGCACCGCCGTTGGCGGCACCCCAGCTATGCAGTTATTGCATGAGGTGATCGGCCGGCGATCGGCGCAGGTCGAAGGCTGCCGGGACCATGCGTTTGACCAGAAAGTCCCGGAGCACACCGACCCGGACCGAGGTCTTAAGTTCGGACGGATAAACGAAATAGGTTCGGAACACCGGACCGGCGACATGGGTCAGGATTGGCCGCACCTTGCCCGAAAAACGGATCAGGTAGCTGGGCAGCGCTGCGATGCCGATGCCCGCCTCCGCCGCCTGCAACAGCCCAAAGATATTGTTGACCGTCAAAGCCGGCTGGCGCGGCGGGCCGTGGTGGCCGACGTCCTGTATCCAATTGACCGACCGGATCGACTGCGGTGCCAGCGCGCCATAGACCAGCACCCGGTGCTGATCGAGCTCCTCCACCGACTTGGGCTCGCCAAACCGTTCCAGATATTCGGGTGATGCACACAGCCAGTAATGTACGGGAACCAGCGATTTCTGGATCAGGTCAGCCTGATGCGGTGGATGGAACCGGATCGCGACATCCGCCTCCCGCTTCGACAGATCGACATCGTCATCGGCGAGCAGCAGGGTCACCGCGATATCGGGGTACAGATCGATGAAATCCTTCAACTCGCGCGCCAGCCAGGTGGAGCCGAAGCTGACAGTCGTGGTCAGCCGGATCTCCCCGGTCGGGCGGTCCCGGGAGAAGTCGATCCCCTGCTGCGTCCGCTCGATCCGCTCGTGCATGTCATGTGTGGCAGCATGCAGCTGTTCGCCTTCATGGGTCAGCGCAAGACCGCGGGCATGCCGGTGGAACAATTTCGCCCGCGTCGTTGCTTCAAGGCCCTGGATTTGCCGGGACAGGGCGGGCTGGCTCATCCCCAAACGGCGAGCGGCCTCGGTAAAACTGCCCGACTCCGCCACACAGTGGAACAGCCGCAATTTTTCCCAATCAAGATGCACGGCTATTCCGCCGCCTCGGCATGAGCAACCGCCTCGACATGATGCGCCAGGAACCGCTCAGCATCGAGGGCTGCCATACAGCCCATGCCAGCAGAGGTTACGGCCTGACGGTAGATTTTGTCGGTCACATCGCCAGCAGCAAATACGCCGGGCACCGACGTTGCGGTGCTGCCGCGCTCGAGCAGTATATAGCCCTCCTCGTCCATCGCGAGCTTGCCGCGAAACAGCTCGGTCGCCGGGTCATGACCAATCGCGACGAACAGGCCATCGACTGCCAGCATGCGCCCGTCCCCGCCCTGCGTATCCGCCAGCCGAACCGCGGTGACACCCGGCGGCGACTCCGTGCCGATGACTTCGGCGACCTCGGCGTTCCAGATCACCTCCACCTTGGGATTGGCGAACAGGCGGGCCTGATTGGTCTTGTCCGCCCGGAGGAAATCGCGCCGGTGGATGAGGGTGACCTTGCTGGCAAAATTGGTGAGGAACAGGGCTTCCTCAACCGCCGTATTGCCCCCGCCGACAACGGCCACAACCTTGCCGCGATAAAAGAAACCGTCGCAGGTCGCGCAGGCCGAAACGCCAAAACCGCGAAATTTTTCCTCGGTCGGCAGGCCGAGCCAGCGCGCCGAGGCACCGGTGGCAATGACGATAGTGTCGCCGGTATATTTCACCCCGGAATCGCCCATCGCCACAAAAGGCCGTCGGGTCAAATCGACCGACACAATCGTGTCGGAAATCAACTGGGTCCCGACATGTTCTGCCTGCGCCGCCATCTTGACCATCAAGTCAGGCCCCATGATCGAGGTTTCCCCCGGCCAATTCTCGACATCCGTCGTAATGGTCAGCTGCCCGCCGGGCTGGATCCCCTGAACCAGAACCGGGGACAGCGCAGCCCGCGCGGCATAGACCGCCGCCGTATAGCCTGCCGGCCCGGAGCCAATGATCAACACCCGGCTATGCACATTCTCACCCATCAAATTCTGCCCGTTTCCTGAAGTCGCACGTATTTAGGTTGCCCCGGCCCGGCTTGCGACCCCACCGGCCTGCAACGCCGGCAAATTCACAACAAACCGGTGCGGTTCAACGATGAAGCTGCCACCAAGCCGGCCGGCGAGTTGGGCAACCAGTCGGAGCGCAAACCCAAGGCCGACCATCGGCATCGCCCGGTCGCCGCCATCCGGCGTTTCGACATCAATCGCCGGGTTCCGCAGTTCATCATTGCTCCAGCCCGCCAGGCAGGCCGGCCGGGTCAGAGAAATCGCAATCCGGTCCCCGGGCAAGGGAACGGCCTCCAACTCGAACAGTTCGGCCTGTCCGGCAAGGCTCAGAACACCGGCGAGCAGACGCTCGACCAGCCGCTGCAGCGCCTGACTGTCGACCTGCATCCAGATCGACTGCCCGCCGAGCACGACCAATGTCGCCTGACGATCAACGGCAAGGCTTGCGAACCGGTCCATCGCCTGGTCGAGGACCGGGCGCACGTCGATCCAGCCGAGATCAACCGGGTAGCGCCCGAGGTCGAGTCGCGCCGCATCGGTCATGTCTTCCAGCGCCGACAACAAAGTCGCGCCGGTGGTCAGGATGCGCTGGGCCGCGTCGCGCATCGCGGGAGGTGCGGGCCCAAAGGGCTGCTGCACGATCATATCGGCAAATCCGACAATGGCCCCGAGCGGCGACCGCACTTCATGCGCCAATCGCGCCTCTTCATCCGGCGACGGAGGCGGGACGATGACCGGCCGGACGCGGTCGGTTTGCACATTGCCCCGGTAGCCGGTGAAACGCCCGTCCCGCAGGCTGAAAACCGGATGCCCGCTCAATCGCCAACCGTTCCATTCGATGTCCAGAAACGGTTGATGCCAATCGATGGCCCGCTGGATCTCAGTCGATCCCTCCGCGATATCGACCAGCGCTATATCGGAGAGACCGCCTGGCGGTGCCGTTTCAAAGCGTAGCGGACCGACAAAGGCGCAGTCCCAATCAATCGGCGCACCGTCAGTCCTGTCGGGATCACCACCCTTTTGCAGCTCGTCAGAAAGGTCCTGAAGCTGCCCGATCGCCAGATTGACCGACGGATGGCGCACCGCCGCTGGCTCCGGTTGCTCGACCAAGGGCGTTGCGAGCAAGGCCGCGAGCAGCGCGATGGCTTCGCGCCGCTGGTCCGCCGACATTTCACGCGCGATGAGCAGGTCGAGCAACTGCCGCGCGGCAGCAGCACGCACCTGCGCACCTCCGCTTGCAACGCCGTTGCTGTCGTTCCTGCCTGCCGACATCGACCCCTCGCCCCAGCGTCAATCTAGGCCGACAATCGCGGACGCGCCAGAGCGACCAACTATTGCGCGATGTTGAAATATTATTGTTGTGAACCGTCCTTCGACATGGCAGATTTTGCGTATGGCTGCACAAAATCGACATCAACTCGATGCAACGGATCGGGTGATTCTCCGCCACCTTCAGCATGACGGGCGCGTTACCAACGTCGAACTGGCCTCCCGCGCCGGACTGACAGCCCCGCCCTGTCTGCGCCGGGTCCGGACGCTGGAGGAAAGCGGGGTCATCAAGGGCTATCACGCCGATCTCAACCCCGAGTCGCTCGGCTATGGCATCACGGTGTTTGCGATGGTCTCATTGAAAAGCCAGGCCGAGACCGACCTCCGGGCCTTTGAAGACCATATCGCGCAGCTCCCGCAGGTCCGGGAATGCCATATGCTGAATGGAGAGATTGATTTCATCCTGAAAATTGTGGCGCATGATTTGCAGGAATTTCAACGCTTTCTAACCAGTGAGCTGACGCCCGCGCCCAATGTCAGCCATGTCAAAACCTCCCTGACCATTCGCGCCTCCAAAAACCTGCCCGGCGTGCCGGTCGACGCCTGACGCCGGTTTGGCGGCGCTCGATCCTGACCTGCTGATCCGGGCCTATTCGGCCGGAATCTTCCCGATGGGCGACGCGCGCGATGTCGATGACCTCTATTGGGTCGAACCGAAATCGCGTGGGGTGCTGCCCCTGTCGGAATTCCACCTGTCGCGGTCACTGGCAAAGCTGCTGCTGCGGGAGGTTTTCGAGCACCGGGTCAATACCGCGTTCGCGGAGGTCATGCAGCGCTGTGCGGCCCCCGGCACCGGCCGACAGGAAAGCTGGATCAATCCACCCATCGTCGCCGCCTACACCGCCTTGCACCACCGGGGACTTGCCCATTCGGTGGAATGCTGGCGCGACGGCATACTGGTCGGCGGACTCTACGGCGTTGCGCTCGGCGCCGCGTTCTTCGGGGAGAGCATGTTCACCAGCCAGCGGGATGCCTCAAAGGCGGCGCTGGCCCATCTGGTCGCGCGCCTTGGCTATGGCGGTTTCACGCTGCTCGACACCCAATTCCTGACACCCCATCTCGCCAGCTTCGGCGCGGTGGAAATCTCCCGCGCCGCCTATCATGGGGCACTGACCGCAGCGCTGGGTGTTGCGTCCGATTTTACCGCACTGGACGGTGCAGCCGGCTCCCTGGATTTGCCGGGGACAATGGTGTCGGGCCCCATTTCCGGGAAGCGCATCGTGCAGCTTCTGACCCAGACGTCAAAGACCGGGTGATCAAAACTGTTGAGCGACGGCGATTCGGCGTAGAGCCAGCCGGAAAATAATCGCTTGCGCGTTGTCAGGTCATCAATCTGCACAAAGCCGCCGGTCAGGGTCGGCCGTTCCCACGGCGGCGTGGTTTCGCAGGCGCGTAACGTGATCGCCAATCGCCCTGATGCGACGCGGGTCCCGGGGCGGAGCAGATATTCCTGCACCCGCCCATTCTGCTTGCTCAGCAAGGCAATCTTGGCTGTCCGTTCCGCCATCGGGGTCGGCGTCAGCGGCAACGGCTTGGCGGGTGGAGTCGCCGGAGCCACCGTCAACGCCGCTGCTGCCGCCAGCGCCAGTATCACTGCGCCGCCTCGTCCTTTTTCACCGGATCCTTGGTCTGGTTCACGAAACTGCCAATCAAACTCATCAGATCGACCGAACCCTGCGTGTCGCTGATTTCGTCCCCGGCCCGGAGCATGTCGGTTTCGCCGCCCGGCGACAGCCGGACATAATTGCCGCCCAAGATACCCTCCGAAGTGATCGCTGCGCTCGAGTCGACCGGCAGCTTGACGCCGTTGTCGATCGAAATGGACAGGATCGCCTGATAGGTCGCTGGATCAAGCTTTTCGGAAATCACCGTTCCAACCTTGATTCCGGACAATTGCACATCGGTCCCGACTGAGACGCCGCTGACGTTCGGGAAGCGGGCTGTCACGACATAGCCGTTGCCCGACCGCGCACCCTCGGTTCGGTCATAAGCATAAGTGATGAACCAGACGCCGATGACCAGCACGACCAGGCCGATCAGCGCCTCGGCAACATTTTCTTTCAGCAACGCCCGCATCATTCAGGTTTCCATGCTTGATAATCACCGGTCGCCCGAGCGCGCTTGCCGCCCTTTGACAAGGCACCGGCGGGTGCGAAGGCGTCGGTCGTGCCGGTCAGATTTGGTGACCAGGGCTGCTCCCAGACTTTCATCGGCGGTTGATCGGCGGGAACCTGATCGACGGTCCGGTGCAGCCAGATCAGCCATTCCGGCGGCACCCGAGTCGCTTCATTCTCTCCGGAATAGATTACCCAGCGCCGCTTTCCGCCGGACGCCTGATAATAGACATTGCCAGTCTCATCCCGGCCCATCTCGGTGCCGAGGCGCTTGGTTTCGAGCCAGGTTCCCCATGTCGGGCCGTCCCACCAAGTGAAAAGCGACTTCAGAAAACGCATGTTATACCGTCCAGATTGGTCCCGGGCCTTAGAGCCTCAATTGCCGCCAAGACGCAAGGATTATGGCAGGGGCACTGGATTGCGCCCGCCTCCCCTCCGGCCTAACGTCGGGACTGGATTCGACATGAAGGAACAGGCCGAATGGCTGGAAGCGTCAACAAGGTAATTTTGGTCGGCAATCTGGGACGCGATCCTGAGATCAAATCGCTGCCGAGTGGCGGGAAGCTGGCCAATCTCAATATCGCCACATCAGAAAACTGGCGCGACAAGAACAGCGGGGAACGCCGGGAGAAAACCGAATGGCACCGGGTCGTGATTTTCGACGAGAATCTGGCCAAGGTTGCCGAGCAATATCTGCGTAAAGGCTCAAAGGTTTACCTCGAAGGTCAGTTGCAGACCCGCAAATGGCAGGACCAGTCCGGCGCCGAAAAATATTCGACTGAGGTTGTGCTGCAACGCTTTAACTCCACTCTCGTCATGCTGGATGGCCGCGGCGAAGGCGGCGGTGCAGGCGCTACCGGCGGGGATTATTCCGGCGGAGGCGGTGATTATGGTCGATCAAATGATTTTGGCGGTGGCCAGAAAAAGGGCTCAGTCGGCGGGGCATTTGATGCCGATCTGGACGATGACGTGCCGTTCTGAGGCCGAGAACACGTTTTAGGCTTGCCAGGATGGCCGCGACATGATTGCATCGCGGCGAAATGATGAGGTGTACGATGCTTGTTCGTTCGATGCTGTTTGCAACCACACTCGTGTTCGGAACGGCCAGCACGGCCGCGACCGGCGGCCAAGCCCGGACTGGTGAGGAAACGGCCGTCACGGCGCCAGGCGATGATGGGTCGACACCGCGCCCGATCCGCATTTGGGTCACTGGCAAACCGACCGCGCTCGACAAAGCCAGCGACGCACTGTCGCGGCAAGGCTGGCGCGGCATCGAATTGCACGTCGCCGACCGCCCGCCCTTCTTCAACGGTTACCTGATGGCCAAGGCCGACCGGGAAACGATGAAGGCAATCTACAAGGACCTGACCGCGCTGGAATCGACCTATGGTGTGAAGCTTGCCTCAATCAATGCCCGGTTAACCCCATAAACCGGCAGGCAATCTTTCACCTGCAACATCTTTGCGATAGAGGCAGCGCGCCATGCTGCAAACCTCCGCAACCGAACGTCATCATCTGAGCCTGTCGCAGCTGCTGCGGCGGCTGATTGACGAATATCCGGCCGACCGTATCGGGCCGGTCGCCGTAGCAGACTGGCTGGGTGATCGGGCGCTCGGCGGTGTGTTCCTGCTGTTTGCGATGTTCAATCTGCTGCCGCTGCCGCCGGGATCGACCTTCGTGACCGGACCGCCGCTACTCCTGATCTCCGTCCAGCTGATGCTCGGTTATTCGCGCCCCTGGTTTCCCAACACGCTGAAACGGCGGGGCATTACCAAGACGGACCTGTCCGCTGTTCTCGGCAAGTTCCTGAAATGGGAAATCTGGATCGAGAAGCTGGTGCGGCCGCGTCATTTCGGCCTGATCGACGGCAAGGCGACCCGGATCATCGGCGCGATCTGCACCTTGCTGTCGGTGATATTGGTTCTGCCAATTCCGCTCGGCAATCATCTACCTGCACTCACCATGTCGGTCTTTGCGCTCGGCATCATCTACCGGGACGGGTTGGCAACCATCGTCGGCGGACTGCTGACCATTGTCAGCCTGACCGTCGTCTCCGGCATGATTTTCGCAACCACCAAGGCCGCGCTCTACATCGCCCGTACCTACCTCGGCTTCTAGCGGAACGGCGGCTCGTCGAAGGCGCGAAGTTTGCGGCTGTGCAGTTTGGATCCGGCCTGGCGAAGCAGATCGCAGGTCGCGATTCCGATCTGGATATGCTCCGAAATGGCGCGTTCGTAAAAGCGGTTGGCCTGCCCCGGCAGCTTGATTTCGCCGTGCAGCGGCTTATCCGAAACACAGAGCAAGGTGCCGTAGGGGACGCGAAACCGGTAGCCCTGGGCGGCAATCGTCGCCGATTCCATGTCAATCGCCACTGCCCGGGATTGAGAGAAGCGCAGCGCGGACTGCGAATAGCGCAATTCCCAGTTCCGGTCGTCGGTGGTCACCACGGTCCCAGTCCGGAGCCGCTGCTTTAGCATTTCAGGCGTTTCACCGGAGACGATCTCGGCGGCCTGGCTCATCGCCTGCTGCACCTCTGCAATCGGCGGAATGGGAATTTCAGGCGGCAGGACCTCGTCCAGCACATGGTCGTCCCGCAGATAGGCATGGGCGAGAACATAGTCGCCGATGCTCTGGGTCGGTCGCAGCCCGCCGCAATGACCGATCATCAACCAAGCGTCGGGACGCAGAACTGCCAGATGATCGGTGATCGTCTTGGCATTCGACGGCCCGACGCCGATGTTCACCAGCGTGATCCCCTGCCCGCCCGGTGCCATCAGGTGATAGGCCGGCATCTGGTGCCGCCGCCATGCACCGTCGGCAACCGCCCGGTCGGGGTCGGCATCGCCGGGGTTCAGGATCATACCCCCAGCGCAGGACAGGCCGGTGTAGGGGCCACCGTTGTTCAGTTGTGCGCAGCCCCAGCGAACGAATTCATCGACATAGCGATGATAATTGGTGAACAGTATATAGCGCTGAACATGGGCCGGCTGGGTTCCGGTGTAGTGCCGCAACCGCGCCAGGCTGAAGTCGGTCCGCAGACCATCGAACAACGACAAGGGCCGGACGCCATCCCCGGCAATCTGCCACAGCCCATCAACCACTTCGTCTCCGATGGAGGCCAGTTCGGTCGCCGGGAATATCGTCGCCAGCTCCTGCGCCGCAGCGTCGTCAAACGCCATGTCGCCGTCCAGCACATAGGGAAAGGGTATTTCCTGCATCGACCGCCCAACGCTGATCTCGACGTCATAATCACCGCGCAGCAGATCGAGTTGTTCTGTCAGGAAGGCTCGGAACAATTCCGGCTGGGTAACGGTGGTCGCATAGACACCAGCGGCATTCAGGCGGCCATAGGCCCGGCTGAGCCGCACCCGTGGACCCGCCGCATGATAGGTGACCCGCAGTTCGGGGTAGGTGAAGGCACCAGAAGCCCTGAGGGCTGGATCAGGCCGCTCCCCGGTTTCCAGATAGCGGCGCATCGCCGCGCGGAGCGCCTCGACCGATGCAGCATGACGTGCCGCCAATTCATCAAGAATGGCGGATGTGGACGTTTTCGTGATTTGTGTAGACATGAGGTGATCTACGACGGGTTTGTGACATGAGCAAGGCAAGGCCATTCGGGGGGCAAGGCGCATGAACAGCTATACCGTGACCGGCCCCGCCTGGCTGTGGCATCCTGAACCACCGGCCAAAGGCAGCTGGTATTTCCTGAAGATCGAAGGGGATGTGGCGGCGGAAATCCGGTTCCTGTCCTTCGGCGGAACACCGGGATTTGGCTCCGTCCCGGTCTGGGCCACAATCGGCTCGACCCGCTGGCAAACCTCCCTATTCCGCGCCAGCCAGATTGGCGGCTACCTGCTGCCGCTGAAAGCCGACGTCCGAAAGCGCGAGAAGATTGCAGAAGGCAGCGAAATCACTGCGTTGATCGAGATATAGGCGGGACCGGCTTCATCCGTTTTTCAGCTTCACTCCCGGCTTTGCATCGATCAGGCCAGTTATAAGGCGGGCGTTGCGTTCGAAGGTCACATAATTCCACAGCCAGCTGAGGCCGACCGACAGTCGGCTGCGAAATCCGACCAGAAAATACACATGGGCAACGGACCACAACAGCCAGGCAAACAACCCCGACACCCGGACCCTGCCAAAATCCGCCACGGCGCTCTGTCGGCCGATCGTCGCCATATTGCCACGATTCCGGTAACGAAACGGCTTAACCTCCCTACCCCCGGCCCATGAAAGGATGGCATTCGCCGCATAGTGCCCCTGCTGCTTGGCGACCGGTGCCACGCCGGGCAACGGCAATCCCGCAGCATCGACGCATGACGAGGCGTCACCGATCACAAGAACATTGGGAAAGCCTGAGACGCGCAGATCATCCTCAACTGGTGTCCGGCCGCATTGATCGCCGGTTCGACCGAGCCACCGGGCCGCGGGAGATGCCATGACACCAGCAGCCCAGATGACGGTATTTGCCGCGACCAACTCGTCTGCGATGACGACACCGTCGGCATGTACTTCACTGATCCGAATCCCAAGGCGAACTTCAACCCCAAGCTTTTCCAGCGAGGCCAACGCGCGCTGCGATAGCGCCTCGGGGAAGGACTTCAGCAAGCGCGTTCCGGAATCGACAAGGACGATACGGGAACAATGCGGAGTGATGCTGCGAAAATCTCCGGAGACCGAGCGGTGCGCCAGTTCGGCAATGGCGCCCGCCATTTCCACCCCGGTCGGTCCACCGCCGATTATGATGAACGTCAGCAGCGCATTCCGCTTCGCCCGGTCTGTTTCGACCTCCGCCCGTTCCAGCGCGATCAAAACATTGCCCCGAACTTCGGTCGCGTCATCAAGCGTTTTCAGCCCCGGCGCCCAGTGCGCCCAGCCGTCGTTGCCGAAATAACTGTGCCGCGCCCCGGTGGCGAGGATCAGCCAATCATAGGAAATTTCCGCCGAATCGCTTAGATGTACGGTCTGGCTACCCGTGTCGACGCCCTGAACACAATCCAGCATCACCCTTATGTTGGGATAGTTCCGCAATATGCTCCGAATAGGGGCAGCGATGTCGGCAGGGGATAGGCCAGCTGTCGCAACCTGGTACAGCAGAGGTTGAAACAGATGATGGTTCTGCTTGTCGATCACCGTGACATCGACATTCTGGTTCCCCAGTGCTTTGGCCGCTGCGAGTCCGCCGAATCCGGCCCCGACAATGACGACGTGCGGGCGTTTTGGGGCGTTTGTCGTGGCCATCGGTGGTCCTGCGCTTCCCTGCCTGGGTTGAGGGCGCAGTACATGAATGACGCGGGCTGACGCGTAGGCACTCCCGATCTGCTAGATAGTCTACGACCGAGCGGACCGCGCGGTTACAACCGTGCGGGAAGCAACCAGGCCAAAACGCCCCTAGTTGGGGTTGGACGCGTCGCCGCCTTTGACTGGTGCGGACCCGACGGCACCGATGTCGCCGAACAGGTCCTCAAACAGGCTGGTGTCACGACCGAGCGTCGGGGTCTTGTCCCGGATTGGCGAAATGTCGGCGACGGTTTCAAGACCGGTGCGCTTCACCTCCGACACATTGCCCTTGTCGTCAAAGGTCACTGCCAGCACCTGCTGGGTCTTTGCCTTGGGCGTGAAAAAGCCCAGCTGCTCGGTGTTCCGCGAAATATAATACCAGGTCCTGTCGTCAAACTGACCCGCAACCGACGGACGGCCAAGCGTTCCCATCACCGACTGCCGGTTGTCGATACCGACCGCAATCGCCTTGGTCAGTTCCTCGTCGGCGATATAGCCGGTGTTGTTCCGGATGCGGGTACAGGCCGTGGTGCCAAGCACCAACGCCGCAAGACCGACCGCCACTAGGATGTTACGCATCAACACACTCCCGATTGCGGCATGCAGAAAGCCGCTAGACAGCGCTCATTATCCCCAAGCATAGCGTCGGCACAATGTTTTCCACCCTCCGCGCCCTGTTCCAGCCCCGTTTTCCCGCCGATGCGCTGTATCTGGCAGTCGTTACCAAGGCGCGGCAGCCCGATTGGTTCACGGCAGGGGCCGTGCCTGACAGTATCGACGGACGGTTCGACATGGTGGCGCTGATTTTTGCGCTGGTGCACCGGGCGCTGGAACGTGATGCCGCCAGCAGCGCCTTCCTGGTCAGCCTGACGGAGCGTTTCGTTGACGACATGGACGAATCCCTGCGCGAACTGGGGATCGGAGACATGGTGATCGGCAAGCATGTCGGGCGGTTGATGGGTGCGCTCGGCGGGCGGCTTGGGGCCTATCGCACCGCGCTTGATACCGGAGAAGGATTGGCCGACGTGCTGACGCGCAATCTCTACCGGGGTGCGGCCCCGGCGGATCCGGCACTTGACTGGATGACATCGGCGGTAACCAAGCTCGCCGCTGACATCGACTCCCTGTCCTTCGCCGACCTTAAATCCGGACGCCTGCCATGATCACTGCCGAATTGTCCCACCCGGTTCCGCTCCACGATATTGGAACCCGCAGCAACCATCACAGCATCACCGCCCGCCCGACCGAGCTTGCGGCCCTCTCAGCCCGCTTTGGTCTTGCCCGCCTCGATCATCTGTCGGCCGAACTCGACGTGCGTCAGGATGCGTCGGGGATCCGGGTAACCGGCAAAGTCTCTGGCCATGCTGTCCAAATCTGCGTGGTCTCCGGCACGGATGTACCGGTCGCCATCGACGAGGCCGTCGATTTATTGTTTGCGCGCATTTCAACCACCGGCATCGAAGAGATCGAATTGAGCGCCCCCGACCTTGATGTGCTGCCGCTCGACGGCGAGTTGATCGACCTCGGTGAAGTTGCCGCCGATACCCTTGGCTTGGCGCTCGACCCCTTCCCGCACGCCAGCGAAACCGAAATCGCCGAGGCAAGAGCACGATTGATGAACGAGGAAGAGGCCGCACGACTCGCTGCCGAAGATAGCGCCAGTCGCAACCCGTTCCGGGTCCTCAAGGGCGGCAAGGACGACTGACGATGGCGCGGATTGCTTATGTCAACGGCAGCTACCTGCCCCTCGCCGATGCCGCCGTGTCCATTGAGGATCGCGGCTACCAGTTTGCCGACGGGGTTTATGAGGTTTGCGCGGTGCTGAACGGGTGGCTGGTCGACTGGCCGCAGCATTTGACCCGGCTGGCCCGGAGTCTCGGCGAACTGTCGATTCCGGTACCGATGACCGATGCGGCCCTGTCGCTGGTCGTCGGCAATCTGCTGCGGGTGAACCGTGCGACCGATGCGCTGCTGTACGTCCAGGTCACACGCGGCGTGTCACGCCGGGATCACCCATTTCCCGATCAGGTGCGGCCCGCGCTGGTCATGACGGTCCGGCCGCATGATTTTCGGCGGCTGGTGACGCGGCAGGGGAGCGGGATCAGCATCGTGACCGCCAAAGACCAACGCTGGGCGCGGCGGGACATCAAGTCAGTCGGATTGCTGCCCAATGTGCTGGCGAAACAGACAGCGCGGTCCAGCGGAGCGTTTGAGGCGTGGCTGGTCGGGCCAGACGGCATTATCAACGAGGGCACATCGTCCAACGCCTGGATCGTGTCACAGGAGGGTGTGCTGGTCACTCCACCGAAGGGGCCGGACATTTTGGCGGGAGTGGTGCGCGACACGCTGCTCCGGTTGGCGCGGGAGCATCAAATGCCGGTCGAGGAGCGGACGTTCACGGTTGCGGAAGCCAAAGGTGCTGCCGAAGCCTGGATGACGTCAACCGGCACCATCTGCCTCGGCATCACCAGTATCGACGGCCAACGGATCGGTAACGGAACCCCCGGCCCGATCACCCGCCGCGTCTACAATTTGCTGTGGGACGAGATCGCCCGCCAGACCGGCTGGCGGGCGACCTAGGGTCAGCCGCCAGCCGGAGGTGGCGGTGGCGGAGGCGGCATGTCACCATGCCCCTTGTGCATCGTCTTCAGCCGCTCCCGCAGTTCAATCATCCGATCATCGCCGCCCCTGGTGCGGATGTGCAGCTTCCGGTGCATGCCCTGCATGGAGGCTGCAAAAGCCTTGCGGTCGGCAGCCGACAGTTTCTGGAACGCCGCCAGCATGGCGGCCTGATTGGCTTCCTGCTGACGAGCGGCGATTGACCGCTCCTCCGTCATCGCATTGCGCAGCGCCGCCACGTCGAGCTTTTCGGCCGCCAAGACATCCAGCATCTTGTTGCGGGCGGCTTTCACTGCTGCACGATTCACTTCGCGCGGTCCGCTCGCCACTGCTTGACGCATGATGTCGCGCCCCTCCGGCGACAATTGGTGCAGCATGCCGCCACCCATCGCCATCGCCTCATGGCCACTGCCGCTGCCGTTCAGAACCATCACGCGCTTGACGACGCGGGGTGCGTCAGCCGCCGGTGCATCGGCTGCTTCGGCCAGCGCCGGGGCGGCCAGTGCCACCGCGAGCGCTACGCCTGCCAATTTCCTTGTCAGTTTCACAGGTACATCTCCTCTTCTGGGGTTTCGGTAAACATCATCGCAAAGACCATAGCGTCGGCGTCGGCGTCGCTGATGGCTGCGATTGGCTTGGGCTGCGTCGAAGCGGCCGCAATCTGCCGGATCGCCGGACGGGAGCTGGCCGACACGGCAATCGTTGTTGCCGGTGAGGGCTGCATGGCTGGTGTCGGAGCAAGGGTCTCGCCAGTAGGAAGCACGGCGACGGCGAGTGCAACCGACGCCGCAATGGCCCCTCCCGCTACAGCGCCGCCCCACCAGCGGGGCCTGGCCGGTACAGCAGCCAGCGCCGCCAAGGCCGCAGTATCGGCTGACCCGGTCGTTGCATCCTGTCCAGCCCAGCTGTGAAGAGCCGCGTCCAGCGGCTCTGCCGCTGCAATGGCGGCCTGCACCACGGCATCAGCATGCGCCAGGTCGAGCAGCGCATCGCGCTCCCGCAAGGGCCAGCGCTGGGCGTTTGCACCGTAGCTCGCAATGACCTCCAGTGCCCGGTCCTGATCCATCATCGTCATCCTCGCCGCCCCTCAGGCAGCATCTGTGCCAGTTCGACCCGCGCCCGGGCCAGCAAACCCTCCACCGCCTTCGCCGTGGTGTCGAGCGTATCGGCAATCTCGGCCATCGTGGCGCCGTCGCCGTAAAACAAAGCAATCGCGGCGCGCTGACGCGGGTTCAACCGCGCCACGGCTGCGTTGACCCGAGCTGCCTGCTCCGCCCCAACCGCCGCTTCATGCGGGTCAGGTTCGCCTGACGGCGTTTCCGCCACCTGATCCAGCGGCGCCAACACCCGGATCGTCCGCCGCCGGTCCAGACAGGCGTTGACGACAATCCGGCGGAACCACCCGGTGGGAGACCCCTTCTCGCCCTCAAACCGGCCGGCATGGGTCCAGAGCTTCACTAGCGCCGTCTGGACCGCATCCTCGGCCTCCGCCTGATCGGAGAGCACCCGTGTCGCCAGCCTGACCGCACCGCCGTGCAGACGCTCGACGAGGGTGCGAAATGCCATGCGGTCGCCGACGGCGATCCGCGACATCAGCGCCGCATCATCAAGTTCATCCAGGCCCATGGCTTTCAGCATATGCAACCCATACGCAGCTTGCGACCATCATCCCCCGCGCAATGGAGGGTTTGCGGCCCGGTCACCAATCGTGCCAGAAGCATCAGCAATGTCAGTCGACCTGTTTTCCGCCCCGTTGCCGGTATCGCCGGTTGGCTTCACCGGCAGCCCGCTTGACCGGTCGGACGAAATCCGCCGCGATCCGGAAGCGTTGTGGGCAACCCGAATGCGCCCCGATTCCCGTTGGCTGATCCTCGATGATCTGTGCCCGGTGATGACCGGCGAGGGCACGAGTTTCGATCTGCGCTGGACGCGGCGATCCGAAGCACCGCAGGGCGGGATCGAGGTATTTCTCGGACTGGCGACCGATGGCCCACGCTTTGCGGTCGCCGGGTCGGTCAAGGATTTGGATGACGGGGAGGTGATGGATGCCCGGGCCGTCGCAATGCGGCTTGGTGATGGCCGGGCAGCGATTGTCGCCCAGGCGCGCTCCATCCTCGACTGGCACGCGCGCCACGGCTTTTGCGCCGTTTGCGGCACGCCGACGGTCCCGGCAAAGGCCGGATACCAGCGCGACTGCCCCGCCTGCCACGCCGAACATTTTCCGCGTACCGACCCGGTGGTCATCATGCTGTCAATCGACGGCGACAAGTGCCTGCTCGGTCGCCAGCCCCGCTTTCCCAAGGGTTTTCTGTCGGCGCTTGCCGGATTCGTTGAACCCGGCGAATCGCTGGAGGAAGCCGTGGCGCGCGAATTGTTTGAAGAGGCCGGAGTCCGAACCGGACGGGTCCGATATGTCGCGAGCCAGCCATGGCCGTTCCCGTCGTCGATGATGATCGGAGCCTTTGCCGAGGCGACATCGACCGATCTGCGAATTGACCATGAGGAATTGGAGGAAGCGCGCTGGATCACCCGCGCTGACGCCCGCGCCGCCTTGAACGGCGATGGTCCGTTCGCGGCGCCGCCACCGCTTGCCATTGCACATACACTGCTCAAAACCTTCGTAGAGATGGGATGACCAACATGCTGACTGATCCAATGCTGCAACGCCGTCATTTTCTCGCCGCCGTTGGCGCCATCGCCGCCTCTCCGGCGTTTGCCCAGGGCGGGACCCGGCAATATGCCGCTGTAAAGGCCCTTGCCGAACGCTATGTCGCCGAGAAGAAGCTGGCAGGGCTGAGCTTTGCGCTGTCGACCGGCGGCGCACCCGCCTCCTATGTCAACGCCGGAACGCTCGCCTTCGATTCGCAAGCCCGGGTCGATGAGAATAGCCTGTACCGGATCTATTCGATGACCAAGCCGGTCACGGGCGTCGCCGCCGCTTTGCTGATCGAGGACGGCAAGCTAAAGCTCGACCAATCGATTGGCGATATCCTGCCGTCCTGGCGCAATCCGCGTGTTGCCATCGATCCGGCCAAGGGGCTCGAATCGCGCGCCGCTGCCGGACCCGTGACGGTACGGCATCTCCTGACGCACACGTCAGGGGTCAGCTATACGATTAGTGGCAAAGGGCCGGTGCAACAGGAATATCTGCGCGCCGGGCTGCACGCCACAACCGGCACGCCGCGCGAATATCGGGCGCAGGAGGCCGTTGGCATGGGATTGGCCCCCGACGCGGCGGGCGATTATCTTCCGAACCTGCGGGCCTTTGCTGACACGCTGGCGACCATGCCGCTGATCGCCGATCCGGGCCGGGTCTGGCATTATTCACTCGGACTTGATCTGCTGGGTGCCGTCATCGAGGCCGCTGCGGGCATGCCATTTGATAGCTTCCTCAAGACCCGGATTTTTGATCCGCTCGACATGGCATCCACCAGTTTCAAGTCGCTCGATCCCCGGCGGCTGACCAGCAATTATATGATGTCGCCCAAGGGGCCGATGCTGCTCGACAACGCGGTGCGCGGTGCCTTCAACGAGACGCCGCCAATCCCGATGGGCGGGGCAGGACTTGTGTCGTCAGCACGCGACTATTTCCGTTTCGGCGACATGCTGCGCGGCGGCGGTGCACTTGGTGCGCAGCGGATCATGAAACCGGAGACTGCGCAAATGATCGTCAGCGATATCATGCCCGCCGGGGTGCGGTACCGCGATGGCGGCGGCTTCGGCTTTGGTGGCCGGGTTGTCACCTCCGACTCGAAAGAGGCGAATGATTCGCTCGGCTCCTACGGCTGGGGTGGCGCGGCCGGTACGATTTTCTGGATGGACCCGGCCAAACGGGCCGTGGTCGTCGGGATGATCCAGATCATCCCGGGAGAGGCCTATCCCTTGCGCAAGGAACTGCGCGAAGCGCTGGCAACCGACGCGGCATGACCTGGCGAAGCTACCTCTCCCATCTCGAATGTTCGATGACGGGGGAGCGTTATCCCGCCGATGTGGTGCAGGGTCTGTCGCGCGTCGGTCGGCCGTTGCTTGCGCGGTACGACCTTGAGGCTGTCCGGCGCGATCTGCCGCGCGATGCCCTCAAGGACCGGGACAGCGGCCTGTGGCGATATCGGGAGCTGCTGCCGGTCGCAAACCCCATACACGCGCTTTCGCTGGGTGAGATCGCTACGCCATTGATCCCGCTGTTGGGCGAGCCCGGAACTGTGCTGGTGAAGGACGAGGGACGGTTGCCGACCGGGTCGTTCAAGGCGCGCGGGCTGTGCGTGGCCGTGTCGATGGCGCACCAATTCGGCATCACCCGGGTTGCCATACCGACCAACGGCAACGCCGGGGCGGCAATGGCGGCCTATGCGACGCGGGCCGGCATGGAGAGTTTTTGCTTCTGCCCGGATGATACGCCCGAGGTGAACGTCCGCGAAATGGCGGCCCAGGGTGCCAAGGTCTGGCGGGTCAACGGCCTGATCAACGATTGCGGGCGGATCGTTGGGGAGGGCAAGGGTCCGGCAAACTGGTTCGACATTTCGACGTTGAAAGAACCGTACCGGATCGAGGGCAAGAAAACGATGGGGCTGGAATTGGCCGAACAGCTCGGCTGGGCCCTGCCCGACGCGATTTTCTACCCGACCGGTGGCGGCACCGGCCTGATCGGGATGTGGAAGGCGTTCGACGAGCTTGAGGCGCTCGGCTGGATCGGCAGCGCCCGCCCCAAAATGATCGCGGTGCAGGCCGAAGGGTGTGCGCCCATCGTCAAGGCTTTTGAGGCTGGTGTCGAACATGCCGACCTCTGGCAAAATGCCCAAACGCTAGCGGCTGGCATCCGGGTTCCGGCGGCGGTCGGCGATTTCCTGATCCTGCGGGCGGTGCGCGCCAGCGGCGGCTGGGCGCAGGCGGTCAGCGACGCGGCAATTGAAGCGGCTCTCGATCTGGTCGCGAAACGGGAGGGGCTGCTGCTGTGTCCGGAGGGTGCAGCAACCCATGCGGCCTACCAACTTGCCCTCGCCGATGGCCGTGTTTCCGCGTCCGACAAGGTCGTCCTGTTCAACTGCGCAAGCGGTTTGAAATACCAACTTCGAAGAGCGGATGCGGTGCTCGATCGGAACCAACCGGTCGATTACGCCGCACTGCTCAAACCTTAGTCCCGCATTCTTGCCTGCCGGTACGTCCCCAGCACCCGCACCCAATTGGTGTGGAAGCGCAGTTCCTCCAGCGCCAGCGCGACATTGGGATCGTCGGGCGACCCCTCGATATCGGCGTAGAATTCGGCGGCGGAAAAGCTGCCGTCGCGCATGTAGCTTTCGAGCTTGGTCATGTTGACGCCGTTGGTCGCGAAGCCACCGAGGGCCTTGTAGAGCGCGGCCGGAACACTGCGGACTTCAAAGGTCAATGTCGTCATCAGCTTGTTGGGGCCGGCCGTCGGCGGTGCAGCCTCCCGGGCCAGCACGACAAAGCGGGTGGTGTTGTGCGCCGCGTCCTCAATATTCTCGGCCAATATGTCAAGATGATAGAGTTCCCCCGCAAGCCGCGAGGCAACGCCTGCCAAGGACGGATCCCCCCGTTCGGCAACCAATGCCGCCCCGCCAGCGGTATCGGCAAAGCCAAATGGTTTGATTCCCCAATCCCGCAGGCGCTTGCGGACCTGGCCAAGTGCCTGGGGGTGGCTGATCGCCTCCCGCACCCCTTCCCGCCGCGCACCGGGCACCCCGAGCAGGCAGTGGCTGACCCGAACGAAATGCTCCCCGATGATTGACAGGCCCGATTCTGGAATCAGGAAGTGGATGTCGGCAACCCGGCCATGCAGCGAGTTTTCGATCGGGATCACCGCCTTCGCCGCTGCCCCGCTTTTCACTGCATCAATGGCATCTTCAAAGCTGAAACAGGGCATCGGCGGCGCGTCGGGGAACAATTCCCGGGTTGCCTGATGCGAATAGGCACCGGGTGCGCCCTGATAGGCAACGGCGGTTTCCGGGTGTGCCGATGCGGCGGCGTGCATCTGCTGGACGATCTCGCCAGCCAGTTTTGGATAGTTGTTCATGGCGGGCGCGCTTATGGGCCGCGCATTCAAGCCTTGGCAATGGTGTAACGCCCCTCTAATGAACGGCGCAAATTCCGATTAGTCGCTGGAGGCACTGGGTGGACAGTTTCGAGTGGAACAAGATCGCTGGCTGGGCGCTGGCATCCGGCGTTGCGGTGCTCGGCCTGATGATCGTCTCTGACATGACCTTTCATACCGAAACACCCGAAAAGCCCGGCTATGCCATCGATGCGCCGGAGGAAACCGCCGCTGGTCCGGTTGCCGCCGTTGAGAAGCCCATCGCCTTCTACCTGGCGAGCGCCGACGCAGCGAAGGGGGCAGCGAGCTTCAAGAAGTGCGCCGCCTGCCACACGATCACCAAGGGCGGCGCCAACGGCATCGGGCCGAATCTTTATGGCATCGTCGGGGCCGAACATGCTCATGTCGCAGGCTTTGGCTATTCTTCGGTGATGGCAGCAAAGAAGGGCGAGCCTTGGACCTTTGACGGCCTGAACGCCTGGATCCAGTCGCCCAAGACCTACATGCCGGGCAACAAGATGAGCTTTGCCGGGATTGGCAAGGCGGAGGAGCGGGCGAATGTCCTCGCCTACCTCAACCAGAACAGCGACAAACCGCTGCCGCTTCCCGCTGTCCCTGCCGAACCGGCGGCTCCGGCCCCGGCGGCAGATACCGCCGCTGCAGCGCCGGCGGCAGGTGCGGCCCCCGCCCCCGTCACGCCCTAGGCAGCCCGGACAATTCCGGCGCCCGGCAGGTTCGACGTTCTCGCCGCGCTGCGGCAGGGCGTGGGCGTTTTCTGGTCGGAATTTGCCCCGATCATCACGGCCGGGTTTGCGCTGCTTACACTTCCAGCACTGGCGGCGCGCGTCTTGGGTGACGTGGGCGATGAACTGGCCGGGACCATTGGCTTCACGGCCCTTTGGGTCCTGACCATGTTGTTTTTCGCCATCGTCAGCGCCGGGGTTGGTAGAGCGATCGCGGGCGCCAAGCCCAGTTACCGAGCATTTCTGGCTTCGGGACTCGCTGCCGCCAAACCGGGATTGCTGGTCGCGCTAATCAAGGGCGTGGTTGTCATGGTCGGCGTGATCATCATCACCGTCCTGCAGGGCCATATGCTGGAGGGACCGGTGCGCATCCTGGTGATCGCTACCCTCATCTGGCTGCTGGCTGTCTGGTTGCCGGCCATCCCGCTGGCGGTGGCGGAACGGCTGGACCCGTTTGCTGCCTTGCGCCGGGCGGCAGCGCTGACCCGGGATCAGCGGGGGGCACTTGCCGCTTTGCTGATCATCGCGTTTCTGGCGCTGCTACCCGCTGCGACGCTGGTCAACATGGTAGTGTTTGGCCCAGCCGCGACGCCGGACCGGGCCGAGACCGTCCTGAACGCCATGACGCTCGCTGATCCCGGCTTTTGGATTTATGCGCTGTTCGAACTGCTTGGCACCAGCCTCATCGCCTGCATTCCGCCGGTGGTTTATTGGCGTCTGATCACCACCAAATAACAAGCGGGCGCGGCGGTTATCCGCCACGCCCGTTGAAATCAGTCTCGAAAAAAGCGCGCGGTTAGCGGCTGTAGAATTCGACGACGAGATTTGGTTCCATCTTCACCGGATAAGGAACCTCATCGAGGCTCGGGACCCGGACATAGGTCGCCTTGGCACCCTCAACGGTGATGAACTCAGGCACTTCGCGCTCGCTGAGGCCCTGCGCCTCGATGGTCAGCGCCATGTCCTTCGCTTTCGCGCCCAATTCAACGATATCGCCGGGCTTGATACGGGCCGAACCGATATTGTTGCGGCGACCGTTGACCAGAATATGGCCGTGGTTGACGATCTGGCGGGCCGAGAACACCGTCGGCGCGAACTTGGCGCGATAGACGACGGTCGCGAGGCGCTGTTCGAGCAGACCGATCAGATTTTCGGCGGTGTTGCCCTTCATCCGGACCGCTTCGTCATAGACCTTGCGGAACTGCTTTTCGGTGACATCACCATAATAGCCCTTGAGCTTCTGCTTGGCCTTCAGCTGGGTGCCGAAATCCGACACCTTGCCCTTGCGGCGCTGACCATGTTGCCCTGGGCCATATTCGCGCTTGTTGACCGGCGATTTCGGGCGGCCCCAGATATTCTCGCCCATGCGGCGGTCAAGTTTGTGCTTCGACGTGGTACGTTTTGTCATGTTGCAATCCAGTTCGCTTGTTGTCGACTATGCCCGGACTCGCGCCGCCAGACCCATATGCCTGACGCGGCCACCGCTTCACCGGAGTGCGGGGCCAATTGCGAAGGCGCGCTTATAGAGGGAAAGGGGCCGGGGTCAACCTCGGGCGGGGACCGACCGTCCGGTTGACCGGGTTGTGCCAAATCCGGTGTGCGATACAATGAGGACCGGCGGTTGTGGGGGGAGCAAATGATCGTGATCAGGACATGCATTGCAATCGGGACAATCGTTTCCGCGACCACTGGTCTCGCCGCCCCGACGAACGCAGACTTGGCCATCCGCTTCGGAGAGCGCGAATCGTTCAATGGCGCATCACTTTCGCCAGACGCCAGCCGGGTGTCTTACATTACACCTATAAGCGGTCGCGGCAGTGCACTCATGATGGCCGACACCAAAACCGGCGAGGTCAAGGCTGTGCTGACCACTGGTGATCCAAGAGTTACGCTGCGCAGTTGTTTCTGGGTGAAAGTTGACCGGCTGATCTGCCGGTTGAACACGGTTTCCAACGCGCTCGGCACCGATTTGTTCGGGGTCAGCAGGCTGTACTCGGTCAGCCCCGACGGGACGGACTTCAAGGAAATCGGTGCCAAGCTGCGCGACGGATCGTTCGGGATCAATCAGAACAGCGGTAATTTCATCGATGCGTTGCCGGATGATCCCGACAATGTCCTGATGTCAGTATTCAATTTTCCCAAGGAATCCACTGGCAGCAACATCCAGCCCAAGGGCGCTGGACTGGCGGTGCAGCGAGTCAATCTTCGGACTGGGCGGATGCAAATGGTTGAACAGCCTGTGCGAAACGGGGGGCTGTTCATGACCGATGCGGCGGGTGCCGTCCGGGTCAAGGGGGTTGCCGATGTGAAGGAAACCGCGGAGGGCGGCTCAAGCCTCCAGAGTTCGTTCAAATATTCCTATCGCCGCAAGGGCAGCAACGACTGGCTGCCGCTTGGCCGGGCGGACCTCAGCGCCAACCTGACTTTGTCGGTGGAGGGATTCGATGAAAGCGGCGACTGGCTGTACCTTTACAAACCGCTCAACGGACGCCTGGCGCTTTACAAATTTGCAACCGACGGATCCAATCGCGAAGAGCTGGTATTTTCCCGCAGTGATGCAGACCTCGACAATGTGCGCCGGATCGGAAAATTCTCCCGGCCCATCGGGGTCGAATATGAAACCGACTATGGCCACACTGAATATTTCGATTCCGCCATCGGTGGCCTGACCACACGCCTGCAAAAAGCCCTTCCCGGCAATCCCGGTGTCAAGGTGATCGACGAAAGCTGGGATGGCACCAAATTGTTCATCTATGCCGGCAGCGATGTCGATCCGGGCGGCTATTATATTTATGACAAAGCTGCCAAGCGGCTGGCAAAACTATCGTCGGCGCGGCCCAAGCTGGACGGCGTGGCGATCGCGGCCCAAAAACCGGTTACCTATGCAGCGCGCGATGGTACCAAGATTCCGGCTTATCTGACGTTGCCTCCAGGCCAGACCACGGCGAAGGGACTTCCTGCCATCGTCATGCCGCACGGCGGCCCTGCTGCCCGGGATTCCTGGGGTTATGACTGGCTGAGTCAATTTTATGCCCAGCTTGGCTATGCGGTGATCCAGCCCAATTATCGCGGCTCGGCCGGATACGGCGAGGCCTGGTACCAGGATGGCGGCTTCAAGGGCTGGCGTACCGCCATCGAGGACGTCAACGACAGCGCACGGTGGCTGATTGCCCAGGGTATCGCCGATCCAAAGCGAATGGCGATCGTTGGATGGAGCTATGGTGGCTATGCGGCGCTGCAATCCAACGTGCTCGATCCGAATCTTTACAGGGCCATTGTGGCCGTTGCGCCAGTTACCGATTTTCAGAAGCTGAAGGATGACGCCTATAATTTCCAGATTTACCGGCTGGTCGCCGGACAGATTGGATCAGGTCCTCATGTGTTGGAAGGCTCGCCGGCGCGGAACGCGACACTAATCAAAGCCCCGGTGCTGATGTTTCACGGGGCGCAGGATATCAATGTTGGCATCAGTCAATCGAAGATCATGGATTCCAGCCTCCGAGCAGCCGGAAAGCAGAGCGAACTGGTGGTCTACCCGGATCTCGAACACAGTCTGGTCGATGACCGAGTCCGTGCAGATCTGCTGCTCCGGTCGGCGCGTTTTCTTGAGGCTAGTCTGAAATAGTGGTTTTCCCGCGCCTGCCCTCGCTCAGCGAATGGACGATACCGCGCAGGGTGCGGACTTCACCTTCGCTGTAGGCGGGGCGGGTGAACAGGTTGCGGACGGTGCGTTTGAAGGTTTTGACGCGATCCGGCACGCTGTAATAATTGGCGGATTCCAGCGCGGTGTCGATCTGCGTGAGCAGGCCTTCGAGTGAGGCGTGCGCTGCTGGGCCGTCATAATTGTCGATGGTCTCCGGCACGTCCCCCGCACTTACATACCATTCATAGGCGGTCAGGATCACGGCCTGCGCCAGGTTCAGCGATTTGAACGCCGGGTTGACCGGGACGGTCAGAATGGCATGGGCCAGTGCGACATCGTCGCTTTCCAGGCCAGATCGTTCAGCGCCAAACAAAATTGCGGTTCGGCCCGGTCGTTGCCGCGTTGTCTCGGCCGCGACACGGGGAGAGACCACCGGTTTGGTCATGCCGCGGTGTCGCACTGTGGTTGCGTAGACAAATCCGCAGTCGGCGACCGCTCCTGCCACACTGTCATGAACTTGCGCTCCGGCCAAAACGACATCGGCACCGGCGGCACTGGGGCCAGCATCGGGATTGGGCCAGCCGTCGCGCGGGGACACCAGCCGTAAGTCCGTGAGCCCAAAATTGAACATGGCCCGCGCGCAGGCTCCGATATTCTCGCCCAGTTGCGGCCGGACGAGCACCACGACCGGTGCGCTGGTCATCCGCCAGACTTGCCTGTGATCCCCAACAGCGGAAGCTCCGGCGCCGATCCCAGCGCATCAATGGCGCGCCGGAAGTCACGCGCCTCCCGGAAGTCTTTGTAAACACTGGCGTAGCGGATGTAAGCCACCTGATCGAGCGTGCGCAGCGCGTCCATGATCATCTGGCCAATGTCCTTGGTCCCAACCTCGGTCTCCCCACCGGATTCGAGCCGCCGGATGACCCCGGACACCAGCCGCTCCACCCGCTCGGCATCAATCGGCCGCTTGCGGCAGGCAAGCGACACCGACCGCGCCAGCTTGTCCCGATCAAGCCCTTCGCGCTCCCCGGTTTTCTTGACGACCACCAGTTCCCGCAACTGGACGCGTTCAAAGGTGGTAAACCGCGCCGCGCAGGCCGGACATTGCCGACGCCTGCGGATGGCCGCCCCATCCTCGGTCGGACGCGAGTCCTTTACCTGGCTGTCATCGTGGAGGCAGAAAGGGCAGCGCATGGTTCCCCCCGGTTCCGGCTAACCAAGTTCGGGATAAATGGGGAAGCGGCGGCACAGCTGACGGACGCGGTCCCGGACCTGCGCCTCGACCGCAGCATTGCCCGCCTCGCCGTTCGCCACCATGCCGTCGAGCACGTCGGCAATCATATCGCCTATGGCGGCAAACTCCGCCGTGCCAAAGCCGCGTGTGGTGCCGGCTGGCGAGCCAACCCGGATGCCGGAGGTGTGGACCGGTGGCAGCGGGTCAAACGGCACACCGTTCTTGTTGCAGGTGATCGACGCGCGTTCGAGCGCTTCGTCAGCCGCCTTGCCGGTTACGCCCTTGGGGCGGAGGTCAACCAGGACGACATGGGTGTCGGTGCCACCAGCGACGATATCACAGCCGCGCTCCTTCAATTTGGCAGCCAGCACCTGCGCATTGCTGACGACCGCCCGGGCATAGTCCTTGAACTCCGGGCGAAGCGCCTCTCCGAACGCCACCGCCTTGGCGGCGATCACGTGCATCAGCGGCCCACCCTGCAATCCGGGGAAGACGGCAGAATTGAGCTTCTTGGCCAGCACCTCATCATTGGTCAGGATGAGGCCGCCGCGCGGGCCGCGCAGGGTTTTGTGGGTGGTTGTCGTCACCACATGGGCATGTGGGAAGGGAGACGGGTGAACCCCGGCTGCCACCAGACCGGCAAAATGCGCCATATCGACAAATAGCAGCGCCCCAACGCTGTCCGCAATCGCCCGGAACCGGGCGAAATCGAGGGTGCGCGGATAGGCCGAGCCGCCTGCAATGATGATCTTGGGTTGATGTTCGCGGGCCAGAGCCTCGACCTGATCAAAATCCACCAGGCTGTCGTCGCGCCGCACACCATATTGTATGGCGTTAAACCACTTTCCCGACATCGCGGCCTTTGCACCGTGGGTCAGGTGACCGCCAGCATCCAGACTCATACCGAGAATGGTGTCGCCCGGCTTCACCAGCGCCAGCATGACGGCACCATTGGCCTGCGCTCCGGAATGAGGTTGGACATTGGCATAATCACAGCCGAACAATTGCTTGGCGCGGTCAATCGCCAGTGTTTCGACTACGTCCGACGGCGCGCAGCCCTGATAATAGCGCTTGCCGGGATAGCCTTCGGCATATTTGTTGGTGAACACTGACCCTTGCGCTTCGAGCACGGCCTTGGAGACGATATTCTCGCTGGCGATCAGTTCAATCTGCTCCTGCTGACGGCGAAGTTCAGCGCGCAATCCGGCAAACACCGCTGCGTCCGACTGACCAAGGCTTTCGGTGAAAAAACCGTTGTCCTCATCACGGGTAGCAGGGCGGGTGCTCATGGGGGAGGCTCCTCAAATCGCTGAGTTGGCAAGTTTGGCGACACGCCCGGTATGGCGTCCGCCCGCAAACGGCGTCGCAAGAAACTGGCGAAGGCAATCGAGCGCCACCTCGCTGCCGATGATCCGGCTGCCGAGTACCAGGATATTGGCGTCATTATGCTCGCGGGAATAGCGGGCCATCAGCCCATCAGTGCACAAAGCTGCGCGAATGCCGGAATGCCGGTTGGCGGCGATCGACATGCCAATGCCGGTCCCGCACACGAGTATACCCGATACCGCCCGACCGCCCGCAACCGCAGTTGCCACCGCATAGGCAAAATCCGGATAGTCGACAGACGTCTCGCTCGCCGGTCCGAGATCGAGCGGGTCATAGCCGAGCGCCTGCAATTCCCCGACCAGCGCCGTTTTCAACGCAAAGCCGGCGTGATCGGAACCGATGGCGATGATCTGGCGCGGCACGGACAGTCCTCTTCAAAAGGCGCTGGCGGGTGGGAACGCGCCACATCTAGTGGACCCTCCCCCGAAACGCTACCGCCAATCGTGATCCTGACCTAGGATTGCCACCACAACAGGACGGCAATCACCGTCCCGAACAAGACCACCAGCAGCCGCAGCCGGTCTGGCGCGATCCAGCGGGCGAATCGACCACCAATGCTGCCGCCCGCCAAAGCGCCAACCCCGACCGCTGCTGCCACCGGCCAGAGCACCTGGCCAGACCAGATGAAAAAGCCCGTCGCTGCAAGATTGATGATCAGGCTGAGCAACTGCTTGACCGCGTTCAGCCGGGTCAGGTTGTCACCGACCGACAGGGCGAGGACCGCCAGCGTCATCACGCCAAGACCGGCCCCGAAATAACCACCATAAAGAGCTGCCAGACCGATTGGCAGCGCTGCCCAAGCCGGGGTGTGGCCATCGGCCCGTGCCTGCCCGACCCAGCGCCGGACCAGCGGCTGGATGGCCAAAAGCGCACAAGCCAGCAGGATAAGCACCGGGACAATCGCGGCAAACAGCGCCGGCGGGCTGTTCAGCAGCAGGACGGCACCACCGACACCGCCGACCAGCGCGGCGGGGGCGAGCAGCAGCAACCGCCTGCCCTGCCCTCTCAAGTCGGCCCGCTGCGCGAGAGTCCCGCCCAGATAGCCGGGACAGAGCGCCACTGCGCTGGTCAGGTTGGCAACAACCGGCGGCACCCCAAGGGCGACCATCGCCGGAAAGGTGATCAGCGTTCCGCCCCCGGCCAGCGCGTTCACCGCACCCGCGACGAGGCCCGTCAGCATGAGCAGAGCCAACTGTGTCAGATCGTCGATGACAAACACTCCCGGGCCGGTGGCAGACCGGATCAGGTAGCCGCGATTATGCCCGCTGGCACGTTCGAATTCGCGCGATCGGCATGGGAAACGCCTTCACCCAGTGCCCCGAACAACAGCAGGAATGCCGCGAACAACACGCCGCGCCCGACAAAGCGCTGCGAATGGCTGATCACCGGTTCGTCGATATCCATTTGCATCCGTCAGCTCCCCCTGTCTGCTGCCCGATAGTCGGCAATGAAGGCAAAGATCGGGTTACCGGATTGACTTAACCAAAGACTAAATCGCCGCCGGCTGGTTCGACAAAATAGCCGTCGACATCGCTATCACTGACGTCCGCGAGCGAAGCGGGCACCCATTGGGGATTCCGGTCCTTGTCAACCAACTGCGCGCGAATTCCTTCGTAAAAATCCTTGCCGTGCTTGATGCCGCAAACCACCCGGTATTCGTTTGCCAGCGCACCGGCGATGTCCAGAAACGCCCCCTCCCGCAGCGCCCGCAGCGTCAGCTTGCACGAGGTTGGCGACATGCGGGCGATGGTGGCATGCTGCGCCTGCGCCCAAGCGTCCCCGGTGGCGAGCGACTGCTGAATATCCTCAACCCGGTCGTGGCCGAAGTGAAAATCAATCGCATCGCGGTGGGCGCTGTGCGGCGAATCGCCAGCCTCCCCGGCGAAACGCGCCAGCACGGCCTCAACGGCCTCCCCCGCTGCGAGCGCAGCCACCAGAGCCTCTGTCTGATCACTTGGCACACAATGGGTGGCGATTCCCGCCCAGATACAGTCCCCCAGCCCAAAGCGCGCACCGGTCAGCCCGGCAAAGGCACCGATCTCCCCCGGCAATCGCGGCAGGGCGTGGGTTCCGCCGACATCGGGCAACAGTCCAATCCCGGTTTCCGGCATGGCGAACAATGTTTTCTCGTTGGCAACTCGGAAGGGCGCGTGGATCGACAGGCCGACGCCGCCGCCCATCACAATACCGCCGATAAGCGCGATGTAGGGCTTGGGATAGGTCGCGATGACGTGGTTCATCCGGTATTCGTCGCCGAAGAACCCCTCCCATTCGTCGCTGCCGGCCTGCCCGGCTCTGGCCACTGCCACGACATCGCCCCCGGCGCAAAAAGCCCGGTCCCCGGCCCCGGCGATGATGACCAGCCGGACTGCATCATCGATTGCCCAGGCATCCAATTGCGCGTGGATGGCGAGGCACATCGACCGGTTCAGAGCATTGAGCGCCTGCGGGCGGTTGAGGGTGATCAGCCCTGCGACACCGCGCACCTCGAACAGCACGTCCGCCATCAGCCGCGTTCCACCATTGTCGCCTTTTCGGGCATCGGCATTGGCATCGCCGTGCAACTCATCCGGGCCAGATGCCGCCCCTCGGGATCGAACATGTCGGCTTCCATAAAGGCCACCCGCTTGCCGAGCTTCAGGCAGCGCCCCTCCACAAACAGGGGACCTTCCTTCGCCGCACCAAAAAACGTCGTCTTGAACTCCAGCGTCGGCACCACGATCCGCTCGCCCGATTTGACAATCGCCGACATCGCCGCCGCATCGTCGAGCATGGCCGCGACAAAGCCGCCCTGAACGCTGCCCATTGGGTTGCAGAAATCGCGCTTGGCCAGATATTCAACCCGGATCGTGCCCTTGGCACTGTCGAGCGCCAGAATTTTGCAGCCAAGCAGCAACGCCGTTGGCGGCACATAGCTGTTCATCCGCGCCAGCAGTTGCACGTCATCCATCGCCATGCATCAACCCTTCAGAGATAGTCCAATCCGTCCAGCCCAGAGCTGTGCAGGGCCGGGACGAGGGCGTCAATGTCCCCGGAGCGGGCGGTGAATATGGCCCGCCCCGGAACCGCGACATCCGGCCAAGCAATGCCCTCAAGCAAATATGCCGTGCGGCGGGCGATCCCGTCGGCCCCGTCGACAAACTGCATTGGTCGACCGGCAGCAACGGCCAGCTCGTCCCGTACCAGCGGAAAATGCGTGCAGGCGAGCACGATCGTGTCGATCCGCTCGCCGCCGGGTTGGTCCAGCAGCCCCGCCAGTTCCGCCGCATAATCCGCCCGCCCCGGCGGTCGCCCGCGCAGCTTTGCCTCCACCATTTCCGCCAACCGCTCCGACCCATAGCGCAGCACCAGGCAGTCCTGCGCAAACTCCGCAGTCAGCCGGTCGACATAGGGCTGGCGGACGGTGGCCACCGTGCCGAGCACCCCGATGGCTTTGGTCCGGGTCAGCGCCGCTGCGGGCTTGATCGCCGGCACCGTGCCGACAATCGGCACCTCAAGCGCGGCCCGCACATGCGCTAACGCGATGGTTGAGGCGGTGTTGCAGGCGATGACGATCAATCGCGGCTTCACCCGCTCGGTCAGCCGCCCGAGCAGCGCGCAAACCCGCGTCGCCACCTCCATCTCCGACTTGCCGCCATAGGGAAAGCCGCCATTGTCCGCGACATAGACGATGGGCGCGAGCGGAAGCCGCGCCCGGATCGGCCCCAGCACTGACAGCCCACCAACGCCGGAATCGAAGACGAGGATTGGCTGGGTCATGACACCAGCAACCGGGCGAGCGAGCCGGGCACATTCGCCCCGAACGGATTGACGACCATCACCCCCCGCCAGACAAACCCGTCCTGCATGTCCTCGCTCAGCAAATAGTCGCACCGCGCCTCAGCCGCCGCTGACAGGATGACAGCGTCCCAAATCGCAAGCCTGTGACGCGTGGCAAGGTCGACGGCCGTCGTCATCAATTCGGCGGTGGTCGGCTGGCAAATGCTCGATCCTCGCCAATCTTCGACGCTGGCGCGGCTCACCTCGGCGCTTCGGCCAATCCGTCGGGTCAAGACATTGAACAACTCGCCCAGCGCCTGGACAGGGACGATCCGATTTCGCCTTGGAATGGCGTCAAGCAGCCTTTGGGCAATGCCGATCTTGCGCTGATCGCCGGGATGCCGTTCCGCGCCCTCGGCATAGATCAGGATGTTGGAGTCGAGCGCAATCCGGGTCTGTTCAATCGTCATAGAGCTCGTCGCGCGTCCAAGGACCGATGACCTGGATCGGCTGACTCCGCAACCGCCGCATCAGGCGCTCATGCGCGCTTTCCTGCTCGATATCCTCAGCCTCAACCGGTACAATCCGCGCCACCGGGCGACCGTGGGACGTCACAGTAATCGTCGCCCCACCCTCCACCTCACGGAGGATGCGGGAGAAGGAGCGATTGGCCTCACTCGCGGAGACGGCATTGCGCATGGCGGCACCTTGGTTAGTGAATTTCACTACATAAGCGGGCGTGAGAGGGTGTCAACGTTGGGAGGCACTACCAGAGTTCACGCTTAGGACTGGTCCGGGGATTTTGTCATTGCGGAAGTAGCGCCACATAGCGTGGATGAGGTTGCCAAGCATCTCGGTCACTCGACCCCGAGCCTTGGCGCGCAGAAGCGCTCGATATAGTCGAACATATCGGCCCTTGGTTGGTCCTGCGTTCGGCAGGTTTTTCGCGCGACGTGTTCGGTTTTCAGCGACGAGACCCGAAGGGCAGCGCAGCCAACTCTGCGACCCACTTCTGGTTGGGGCTCTCTGCGGCG